>CAZWBO010000019.1:14488-21282 GCA_964632375.1 uncultured Candidatus Peribacteria bacterium
CCCCGCGGAGCCCGCAGGCGGAGTGGGGCGGATGGGGCCCTACGCCATCTCCGGCAACTTCATCACTCCCCCTTCCTCCGCCACTTTCACATCGCCCAACGCTTTCTGATCTTTGATGACGATCGCCTCGCGGCGGATTTCGATGATCTCGGTGACGGGGAAGGCGACGCGCCAACGGGCCCACCTTTTGGGGAAGAGCCACTCGATCTGGAAGTAGCGCGTGTCGAACTGCACGTCGCGGCAACGGCCGACGTACGCGCCCGTCTCGGTGATGATCCTCTGCCCGACGATGGGCCGAGAGTCTTCGAGCAGCGACTGCAGACGGATCTGCTCCTCCGGCGGGAACAGCACATCGCTGTCGCGCACCGTAATGCGGATGCCCCACGACCGAATGTCGCGCGTGAGCAGAAAGAGCACGTCGTGCTGGAACATGCCGGGCAGGTCGACGAAGAACCCCTCGATGCGCCCCGTGTCCGGATGCGGCAGGAAACCACTCACCGTCCCCACGATTTCGCCGGTATCTTCGGTGACCACCGCAACGCCGAGGATCATGGTAAAACGCAGACGCATGAATGGGGATACTGTACTTGGACCAGGGGAAGACTCCAAGATTGCAAGACTGCAAGATTGCAAACAAGAACGTAAGATACCAATGCTCCAAGACTTTTCTTCGAAACAGAAACCAAAATCATCATTGGAGTCTTGGCTCCTTAATTTGCAATCTTGCAGTCTTGCAATCTTGAAACCTTCCTCCCTATCCACCTTCTGTAGCATACCACCCACTTCTTCCCTATACTGCATCCCATGCATCTCTTCTCCGGATCATCGCACCCCGATTTAGCCGCCTCGCTGGGGCAGGAACTGGGAGTTGGTTTGGGCGAGATCATCCTCAAGAAGTTCAGCTGCGGCGAGAATTACGTGCGGTACAAGGAATCGGTACGCGGCAAAGATGTCTATCTTCTGCAGACCGGAACGGCCAACGCGAACGAGAACCTGATGGAGCTCTTTCTGATGTGCCAGGCCGCCAAGCTCAGTTTCGCGCGCACGGTGCACGTGATCATCCCGCACTTTCCGTATGCGCGCCAAGACCGCGTAGCCGAACCGCGCGAGGGCATTTCCGCGCGCCTGGTGGCGAGTCTGCTCGAGAAATCCGGCGCCGACCACGTGATGGTCCTCGACCTCCACTCCGACCAGATCCAGGGATTCTTCTCCATCCCCGCCGACGCGCTCTCGTCACGCTCCATCTTCAAGGAATACTTCGTCTCGAAGAAACTGCCCAACCCCGTCGTCGTCGCACCCGATGTCGGCGGCGCCAAGCGATCGAAGAAATTCGCCGATGCCATCGGCGCCGAACTGGCGATCCTCCACAAGAATCGCCCTGAACACAACACGGCCGAAGTGCTCGAGATCGTCGGGGACGTGGAGGGCAAGACCTGCATCCTCTTCGACGACATGATCGACACCGCCGGCACGCTCGTAACGGGCAGGGAGGCCCTCCTCAAAGCCGGTGCCAATAAAGATATTTACGCGGCCGCGACACACGGCGTGTTCTCGGGGGAGGCGTACAAGCGACTCAACGCGGCAAAGTTTAAGGAAGTGATCGTCACCGACAGCATCCCGCACGATCCGAAAGCCTTCCAAGGCCTCACCGTCCTCCCCATTGCGCCGCTGCTCGCACGTGTCATCCGCAGCATCGAGAGCGGCCAGAGCGTCACCGAAATCTACGGAAATAAGTGACGAGAAGGCTTCCCGCCCAAGTACTACCACAAAGGACAATCTGGGGCCTTTCAACCGCAAACTGCTTCTTCGTCAGCTATACTCTGCGGGTCTTTTTACTTTCCCCCATTTTTCCATGAGGAAATCCCTCTCAGTCCTCGCCTCGGGCGCAGTGCTCCTGGCTATGGCGAGCCCGGCCCTCGCGCGCGGCAACGCCGGTGCCAAGGCGAACGTGAACGCGCACGTGCAGACGCGCAGCGCCGATGACAGCACATCGGCACAGGCCAACGGCAATGTGATGGCCCGCGTAAAGAAGCAGGTAGCCAGGAAGGTCGCGAAGAAACTGGTAAAAGCGGCAACCAAGTCCAATAACGGCCTGCACATCGGCATCCGCATGCGCAGCCGCGACATCAATGCCGAGAAGGCGCCGGCCAACAAGCTCGTGGAAGCATGTAAGCAGTACCGCGGCAGCCTGAGCTTGCTCACGTCCTGTCTGAATGGATTCAAGGTGTCGTCGAGCTCCACCAGCGCTTCGACGAGCTCGTCCGTGTCGTCCGTGTCGTCCACCGGTATGAGCAGCTCGATGAGCAGCACCAGTTCTTCCTCGTCCTCCACGAGCTCAGTGCAGTAAACATTCTTTTTCGAGAATGAAACGGGGCGTACGCCCCGTTTTTTTTCGTATCCGGTGGACGACGATGCGCGATCTTTGCTACGATGACTCTCGCTCCTCCCTTCTTCTTGTATGTCCCACAAATTCCTCTCCGCGGCCCTCGCCGCGACACTCCTCTTCACCTCTACGCCCGCCTTTGCCACGAGCGCGCGCGTAGCCGCTACGCGGAAAGCACGCGCCGCGCAGCTGCAGGAAGCCGTGATGGCTGCGCGCCCAACCTTCAAGAAAGTCGGCCAGCAGAAGCCCAAGAATGTCGGCAACTATCGCACATCGAAGGCAGCCCGCAGCGCCCAGCTCGAAGCGACGCGCAAGGTGATCGACAGCGGCGAATGCAAGGATACGACTTCCGGCCTCATCGATGCGACGTGCGTTCGTACGCATGCGGCGACTCTTGCCGACCAGATCATGGAGGAATGGCGCACCGGCGTGAAGAAAGTAGCGAGCAGCTCCTCCTCCTCTTCGTCGTCCAGCAGCGTCCAGTAGGGCATCTTTCCATTGATTTTCAGCAGAAATCTTCCTACCCTGGGGCGTACCCGAGCGGGAATGATTTCTGCTAAGACTCGGACATTTTCACACCACGGGCGATTAGCTCAGCTGGTTAGAGCGCGACACTGATAATGTCGAGGTCACAAGTTCAAGTCTTGTATCGCCCACCATTCGACTCGCTTCGCTCGCTCATGGTTCTTCGGCTGCGGCCTCGAGCCATTCTTTTGAGTTCGAAGAGTCGAACTGCCCTGTTCGTTTCAGTTCGAACGTCATCCACTATCGTCCACCACAACAAACATCACATTCATGCGCCGACTATCAAACACAATTGATCACATTCTACTGAATCACATGGTTCGCTAGGCGCAAGCCGTAGCCATAGTTCCCTCACGATCATTTCTTGTTTGTTCTCTAAGTTTTCTGAAATTCTTCTTATTGGAATTAGCGTAGTGGATAGGCCTGTAATGAATACTTTGATCCATCGTTCCACTACCGCACCCACTCTCCAAACGCCTCTACGCTCAGCGACAGCGGCTGCGGCTGATCGTTCATCACTATATTCCGCACACGGTTGCATCTCGCATCGACATCGAACGAGAGCAGCCGATCGCCGTCAGAAGAGGGAAAGACGATATCTTCGACACGCACAACGCCGTCCTTCTCGGCTTGGATGCTCGTACGAACCGTTGAAAGAACGTTCCATTGGATCAATAGATCACGGACATGCCGCTCCGCAATCTGCGGGTTCATCGGCTGCGCCTCGCAGCCAGACATGGCAGACGATGCCTGCACGGAGGAGACCTGCGGCGGCCGTTCCGGCATATCGATACTGAACCGAACCGACAGCGTACGAGCAAATTGACCGTACGCCTCGACTCGCTCGGGGTACGTGTCGGCCGGCAGCACCTGCAGCGCATCTTGAACATTGGCCGCCAGAGCGCGAACCAAAGCTTCGGCCCTCACCTGCGACCGCAGATAATCCACGGCTTCGCGTACGTACGCTTCGCGCAAGAGGGAGGGATAGGCTACGGGCAGCGTATCGGAGACGGGAAACAGCAATGTCCATAGCGGCAACGATTCATCCGCCAGTGGCGCGAGATCGAGCGGCGCCACCCAGCGGCGGTACTGCGGATGGAAGAGGAGAATCAGGCGCGCATCATCCGTCACAAGCGGCGGCAGCAATGCGGCAATCGAACGCTCATCGGCTGCCGACGCCAACAGCGAAAGACGTTGGTCCAACGTCAATGATCGGATGTCCTGACGAACGGCGCTATCCGACAACGACGCACTGAGCGACTGCGGATCGCCCTGTGATGCCGTCTCCGCGATCGCAGCCACCACCGCCATCTGTTCCGCACCTCTCTGCCGTTCGAGTGCCGCGGGAAGCTTCCCCCACGAGAACAGGGGCAAGGCAAGCGACGCATGACCCTGCGGCTGCGTATCGACCGTGATGCTCTGCGCGCGATCTCCTTGCTCCTGCAGGAATGTCGCGGGAATAGCCTGCGTTTCGCGCGCGGCCGTCCAAGCTTCCCACCCGGTCTTGCGCATTGGCAAAGCTGAAAGGGTCGTGCGCCACTGGCGCCCCACCGGGACGATCATCGTCCCCTCCCCCATGTGCACCAGTACCGGCGAAGAGATCGCCGCCACCGTGAGCGCCGGCGCGCGGTACGACACGTATGCCGCACCATCGAAGCCGGTCAATGCCGCCCGCCCGACCTGCATGTGAAACGCCGCCGTCCCGGCCGCCAACACCGAACCGGACCGCAGTGCGAGACCTTCGGCCGTCGACACGGCGTCGCTGCCTGCCTCCACGAGAGCCAACCCTTGGCCGGCGAACGATTGCGTTGACGGCTGCTCTGCGGCAACGAGCGACGCAATCAGCGGCACGCGCGACCAGATCGGCGTAGCCGAGGCCATCGCAAGCGCGATAGCCACGGGCAGCACCACGAAGTGGCGGTGACGAAGATGAATCGTATCTGTGTTCATTTTTCCTCTTATTATAGCAGAAAACGAGATGATAGAGGAGACAGCAAACTTGACTCATTTTCATAATGAAGCATTGTGTAAAATTCAACATTCGAAGCACGGAGCACGAAAAGACGCGCATTTTCGCGCTTCGAATTTTCGCCTGAGCCTTGTCTCCCATCCCCCTCTGGCGCACGCTACCTCCATGCGCATTCTGGGAATCGATCCGGGCTTGGCGACGGTCGGCATCGGGCTCATCGACTCAGCCTCGCCGTACGATCTGCAGACACAGGAATGGCTCGTGCTGCGCACGAAACCGACATCCACTCTCTCGGAACGCTTAGCGGAACTCTACGAAGACATGCAGACGATTCTCCGCGAGATGCGACCCACCCTCGCCGTGATCGAAAAAATTTACTTCGCCGCAAACGTCACCACGGGCATCGATGTCTCGCAGGCCCGCGGCGTCCTGCTGCTCGCGCTGCAGCAGCACGGCATTCCCATCCTGGAAGCAACACCACTTCAGCTCAAATCGGCCATCGCCGGCGACGGCAAAGCCGACAAGCGCCAGATGCAGGAAATGCTCGTCCGACTCCTGAAACTGCAGGAAATCCCCCAACCGGACGACGCGGCGGATGCGTTGGCGTTGGCGGTTTATGGGGCATTGCACTGCGATAGAGAATCAAGAAGTAAGAATGAGGAACAAAATCAATAGAAGACTCTCTCAATTTTCAATCTTCAATTTTCAATTCTCAATTCCCAATTTTCACTCTCCCCTCCTCCACCCTCCACACCGTCCCCTCCGCCATATTCTTCGGCAAATGCGTCCCCGTGATCAGCACCTGATGATCCGCGAACGCGCGCATCACGCCCTCTTGGTGGCGATCATCGAGCTCCGAGAAGACGTCGTCGAGCAGGATGATCGGGCGCTCGCCCCTGCGGAGTTCCACAAAGGACGCCTCCAAAAATAAGAGCGCAAGCACGCACGTGCGCTGCTGCCCGCGCGAGGCGAACGACGTGAGCCGGTGGCCGTCGACGGTGATGGCCCAATCGTCGCGGTGCGGCCCGCTGGAGGTCGATTGCAGCAAAATATCGCGATCCTGCGCGCTGCGGAAGGCCGCCAGCAGATCGGCATGAATCTCGAGCAGATCGTGTGACTCCGATGATCGGTCGTACACGATGCGCACCTCGTTCCACTGCTCGCCCAGCTGGGCGATCTCGTCGGCCAGCGTGAGGCCGAACGTCTCCATCAGCTCCAAACGCGCCACCGTGACGGCGCTCCCCGTCTCGGCCAGCTTGTGATCCCACGGCTCCAGCTCGCCGCGGCCGGCCATGCCCTGCGCGATGTGCTTGAGCAACACATTGCGCTGCTTGAGGTACTTCACGTAGTCCGACAGCGCGCGAAAGTAATCCGGCGACACCTGCGACAGCAGCTGGTCGATGAACCGACGCCGCTCGGCGGGCGGGCCGGAGAAGAGCTGCAGATCCTGCGGCAGAAAGAGCACCGTCGGCAGCGCGCCGATCATCTGCGACACCTGCACCCGCACGTCGTTGAGGAAGCACGCCTTCTGCTTGCGCGGTTGCGACTGCGACACCACCTCGAGCGTGAACTGTTCATTTTTGTCGTTCCGCGCCTCGCCCCGCACGCGGTAGAACATCGTCTCCCACTGCTGCACGTACTCCTCTTCCACCCCCAACGGCGACTTGGTGAGCGACAGCACGGACACCGACTCCAGCACGTTCGTCTTCCCGCTGCCATTGGGCCCGACGAAGACCTGTAGCAGCGACCCCGAGAGATCCAGCTGGAGCTTGGAGTAGTTGCGGAACTGCTCGAGAGTGAGAGTGAGGAGACGCAGGGGAAATAGTGAATGAAGAATGGAAAATGGAAAATGGAAATACCTCTCATTGATGAATTGCTGCCATCATTATCAATTTTCAATTCTCAATTATCAATTTT
>CAZWBO010000020.1:0-21275 GCA_964632375.1 uncultured Candidatus Peribacteria bacterium
CTTGCTGAATGTTTGACGGAATCATAAATTATTACTTGATAATAATAGTGGCATTTTGTATAGTAGCCGTAGTCCTGCACCTACAGGCGGAGGCCTGTGGCAGGCGTCTCGGTTCACCTCAAGGAGGTACTTCCATGCTGGTCCTTTCCCGGCACCGCGACGAGAGCATCATCATCGGTGACGACATCGTCATCACCGTGGTGGACATCCGGGGCGACAAGGTTCGATTGGGGATCGCCGCCCCCATCGAGATCTCCGTACACCGCCAGGAGGTGTACGAAGCCATCCAGCGCGAGAACCAGAAGACGAGCCGGCCCGACCCACAGAACGCCCGCCAGCGCGAGCAAATCAAGCCCTCGGTCCAGCGCGACCGTCGGCCCAAGGGGGTCTGAGGCTGATTCGTCACCCACATGGGCCGTCCCCTCACCGGGACGGCTTTTTCTTGCACGCGCATTTTTTTTGACTATCCTCCTTTCCCCTTTGGTTTCCGCGAAGGGGTCAAGTCTTGGGTCATCAGATCTCTCTGATGGCCTGCCCTCTCCCCGAGCTCCCTTCATGTACGTTGCAATGCGTGAAGGGTCACCTCTGCTCGGGAGAGGTGTTTTCAAGTTTGTTCTCTTTTCTTCTCTGTAATAAGGTACCGGTACCTCGTTTATGAGTTTGAAACTCTACAACACCTTTGCGAAGAAAGAAGAAACGTTCGTGCCGTTGCACGAGGGCAAGGTGACGATGTACACGTGCGGGCCCACCGTCTACGGCCGGCCGCACATCGGCAACTATTCATCGTTTCTGATGGCCGATCTGCTGCGCCGCTGGTTGGAAGTGAGCGGCTACGCCGTGACGCACGTGAAGAACATCACCGACGTGGGGCACTTAGTGGCCGACCAAGACGAGGGCGAAGACAAGATCGAGCGGCAGGCGCGCGAAGAGAAAGCGGACCCGCTCGCCATTGCGCGGAAGTACACGGAACAGTATTTGGCGGATGAAAAAGCGCTCAACATGCGTGAGCCGGAAGAGCGGCCGAAAGCAACCGAGTTCGTTGGGAAGATGATCGAGATCATTCGCGTGCTCGTCGATGCCGGCCACGCGTACGAGACGAGCGACGGCGTGTACTTCGCTGTCGAATCATTCCCCGACTACGGGAAATTATCCGGCAACACGCTGGAGCAGCTGAACGCCGGCGCGCGCATCGACGTGAAGGAAGAAAAAAAGCATCCCGCCGATTTCGCGCTGTGGAAAAAAACAGTGGGCGCGAACGCGCATCACATTCTGAAGTGGCCGTCGCCGTGGGGCGACGGGTTCCCCGGCTGGCACATCGAGTGCAGCGCGATGGCGCGCGCGCTGCTCGGCGCGCGGATCGACATCCACACCGGCGGCGAAGACAACATCTTCCCGCACCACGAGTGCGAGATCGCGCAGAGCGAGTGCAGCGGCCCGCGGCCGTTCGTCCGCTACTGGCTGCACAAACGCCGCATCGACATCGCGCTGAACGACGCGGAAGAAAGCCAAAAAATGTCCAAGAGCTTGGGGAATATTCTCACGCTCGACGACATCGCCGCGCGCGCGTTCGATCCGTTGGATCTACGGTACTACTTACTCTCGGTGCACTACCGCACGCGATTGAAATTTACGTGGCGCGGTTTGGAAGATGCGAAGAAAGCGCGGAGGAAAATTATTGAATGGATGTCCTTCGACTCGCTTCGCTCGCTCAGGATGACGGAAGGGAGCGCGGAGCCTGGAGGCACAATGGAAGCATTGGAACAGGTACGTTTGCGACGCGAGGATTTCGCGAACGCGATGGATGCCGACTTGAACACGCCCGCCGCGCTCGCCGCGGTCTTCGAGATGATGACGTGGTCGCGCAATCAATTATGCACCGATGACATGTTGGATGAGATCCGGCAGTTCATCGACGACGTGCGCCGCACGTTCGGCTGCTTCGAATCCTCTGCCGATGATGCGATGCCCGCCGACGTGCAGTCACTCATCGACGCGCGCGCGCAGGCGCGTACCGAAAAAAACTTCGCCGAATCCGACCGCCTGCGCGACAAGATGGCCGATCAAGGATACGAGGTGAAGGATACGGCCGATGGGCAGAAGGTGAGGAGGAAGTGAGACGAGTGAGTAGTTGGTAGTTGGTAGTTGGTAGTTGGTAGTTGGTAGTTGGTAGATCGATCCCTATTGAGGTTGTAAGCTACTCACTACTCACTACAAACTACTCACTCGTTCAACAATTGTGCTCAACAAGAGTGTTTACGTCAGGATGGTCCGGATTTCGCAACTGCATTTTTGTGCGGGTTTTCTCTCTCGACGCGCAGCGAAAACCGGGGTTTGCATCTTAGGACTGCCGTGAATCGGCAATCCTACGTCGTTAAACGCATCGTTTTCTTGCCCCATTCGCTGTAACAGAACCGGAAACGCCTCGTTACTGAGTGTGCCGGCTCCTCCCAGAGCGCTTGCGACTGGGAGAACTCCTTCGCTAGGATCCCCGTTGATCCGCTCGACAGAAGGAGAGCGCGGTCCTCCGTGTCCTTTGTCATTTCGGCAACTCGCCAGTACGCCACTGACGAGCCTCACATCCGCTCCCTCCCAAGGCGGGTCGTGCTTCCCCTGGAATGTCGGCTCCTGCGAGCCTATCGCAGATGCATCCGGACCAATGGTCTGACGGTGTGTATAGATAAGGTATCAATCTCGTGTATGTACTCTTTATATTTAAGGAGGAGGGCATCCCCACACATCAATCGGCGATGCTCACGTCAACCGGCACGAGAACGATGACCATTGAGTCGTCAGTTCCCCATGGCGAGATGCCTTGGTAGGCGTCTTGCCCAACCTACTTTCACCAACAAACACTTCCACATTCCTTCTTTTATTTCCTCTTTATTTCTCTCCTATGGATCTTTCTCGTTTGAAGAAAGTCCTCGCAGGAGCATCCGCCGCCGCCATCACGCTCACCCAGATCGGAAGCGTGTTTGCCGCGTACAGCGATGTTCCTTCCGGGATTTGGTACGAGGACGCCGTAATGTCCTTCACGGACGCCGGCTACCTCGATGCCAGCCAGACGCGCTTCCGCGGCACGGATAATGCCAACCGCGCGGAGTTCGTTAAGCTCCTCGTCGAGCTGAATGGCGGGATCCTGGCCACGCCGCCAGCGACCCCCACCTTTGACGATGTTCCTGCCAATGCCTGGTACTACGGGTACATGGAGGACGCCGCCAAGGAAGACTGGGTAATGGGTGACAAGAACTGCAAGGGCACCCACCCGTGCTACGCACGCCCAGCCGCAAACATCAACCGCGCCGAGGCGGCCACTCTCATCGTTCGCGCCTTTGGGCTCGAGGCGATGGGTGATGCTCCTCAATTTGCGGACAATCCGTCGGGTCAGTGGTACACCGATGCGATCCAGACCGCTGCAGATCACTGTGTCTTGCAGGGTGATGGCTCCACGGGCCGCGTCCGCCCCTCGGACAACATGAACCGCGCAGAAATGGTGGTCATGCTCAACCGCGTCGATCAGGACCTCACTTACGGTGTGGACTGCACGAGTGGTGACAACCAGGGCCCCGTTGAGGCCGGTGTCAAGAGCGCCACGGCCACGTCTTCCACCACGGTGGAAGTCGAGTTCACGGTCCCTGTCGACACCGACACGGCCGAGGACGTCGCCAACTACACCGTCTCTGGCGGTGCGACCATGAATGTGACAGCCGCCAGCATGAAGGAGGACAACGTCGTCGAACTGACGGTGGATCCTTCCTTCGACGCAGAGAAGCCCTACACGGTTGCCGTGGATGGCGTTCTCTCGACTGATGGTGACACCATCACGGACACCGCCGAATTTGAGTGGTCGACCAAGGTCGTCGGCAACGGCGATCTCGAGGTCGCTCCGTCGCCGTCCAATCCGGTCGGTGACACGGTGCCCCGCGGTGCGAACGGCGTGACGATACTCTCGCTCGATCTCAGCGCTTCCTGCGCCGATGATGTCTCGCTCGACACGCTGACGGTCCTCCACGAGGGCTTCGGCCCGACGACGGACATCGATGGCGTGTACGCCGCGGTTGATGGCAGCCGCCTCTCCCGCCGCCGCTCCATCGACACGCAGAATCAGACGGCTGATCTGCGCTTCCGCATGCCGCTCGTCATCAAGAAGTGCGACACGGTGACGGTCGACATCGTCGCCGACTTCAGTTCCACCGCCACCATCTCCGGTGAGCACAACTTCGTCGTGGAGCTCCCGTCGGATGTCGATTCCAATGCCAAGCAGGTGACTGGCAGCTTCCCTGTCCGCGGCGAGACCTTCAAGGTCGCTGCCGTGTCCAGCGGTATCGTCTCGATCCTCTACCGCTCCGTCTCCCCGAACACCGCCAAGGTGGGTGAGAAGGACGTGGTGGTCGGTCGCTTCGAAATCAGCGCCAACTCCGTCGAAGATCAGACGGTCTACTCCATGACTCTCCAGCAGAACGGTTCCGCGTCCGACGGCGATGTGACGGATCTGCGCATTCAGCGCAGCGACAGCACGGTCGTCAGCAACAGGGTTCCGTCCTTCACGGCTGATCATGGGACGTTTGTCTTCGATCCGCCCCTCACGGTGAAGCAGGGTGACCGCATCACGCTCGAGGTCGTCGGCGAAATCGCCGGTGGCGCGACGAACAACGTGCAGGTCAACTTCGAGGAGGCCTCCGATATCTTCGCCGTCGGTTCGCTGTACGGCTACGGTGTCAACGGCCAGCTCTACGGTTCCCAGATCTCTCTGGACACCGCGGCTGCCTCGACCCTCACGATCGATGCCGGTCAGTTCACCATGTCCATCGACGGTCCGTCGCAGAAGAGCTACACCCGCGATCAGACTGATGCCATTCTCGCGAACATCAAGTTTGACACGGGCGGTGGCGACGATGCCGACATCCGCAAGATGTTCATCGCCATCGAGGGCGAGACCTCTTCGGGTCAGACTCTGGCAAATTCGAACACCTCTACCTACGATGACATCGCCGAGGTGCTCAGCAACATCACGCTCCGCGACGTCTCGGCTGGCAAGTCCATCCAGGGCGTTGCCGTGATCGCCGGCCAGACGGCCGGCGTGGGTACCTACGGTATCTACCGCTTCGACGACCTCATAGTGAAGGGCAAGAGCAACTACGAGCTCCGCGTCAACTTCAAGAACAACGGTGCCGGTAACTCCCCGAAGTCGGGCAACCAGTTCCGCGTCCACATCTGTGGTGAGCCGACCCAGGTCAGTTCGTCGACCAACACGTCGACCTGCGCCTTCGCCGGTTTGATCAGCGCCACGACTGCGTACAACATGCAGATCGAGGGCCTGTCCACGGGTGATAAGATCGAGGATGTGCGCCCCCGCGGCGTCATCACCGGTAACTTCATGCGCATCGCGTCGTCCGCGCTCACGGTGGCCGTCAAGTCCATCGGCACGAGCGACACGGCCGTGAAGAACTCCAAGAACGTGAACCTGCTCCGCTTCGAAGCTCGCCCGGGCGAGGCCAAGGATCTCCTCCTGACCAACCTCGTCTTCAACGCCGCTTCGGGCTCGCTCAACAACGGCTCCAACTACTCGCTGTGGGTCGACGGTGACGGCGACGGCAACGTCGATACGATCCTCGATTCCGGCAAGGCCGCTCAGGGTGGCACGGTCACCTTCAATAAGATCGCGAAGGACAAAAAGGGCTTCGTCCTCGCGAAGGAGCAGACTGTCGTCTTCGAAGTTCATACCGATATCGCATCATCCTTCACTTCGTACGACACTCTCCAGCTCCAGTTTGCAACGTCTACGACCGGTTACATTACAGCGGAAGAGCTCGATACGGGTTCGTCCCTGTCCGGCATTAAGCTGAACGCTGCTGCCTGCAGCACGACGACCTGCGATATCACGCTCTCGACCGTGGCGTCCAAGGTATACACTCTCGTCAACCAGGGTAACCTGTACGTGACCAGGAGCACCACGACGCTCCGCAACCGCCAGATCCTCGGCGGCACGCTCGGCGAGGCGGTACTGCGCTTGCAGCTCCGCGCTGAGTACGAGGACATCGACGTGACCGATCTCCAGCTGAACTCTTCGGGTTCGACTGCTTCGTCCGTCGATCGTCTCGAGCTGTACAAGGACAACGCCACCACGGCGTTCGCCACCGCCACGGTGGGCGCTTGCGGCTCCGACGATGTTCTCCACACCAACCCGACTGGCACGAATCCCACTCAGACGCAGGCCTTCTGCGCCCAGATGGATAGCCGCCAGCTCGTCGTTCCCAGAGGCCAGACGGTGGACGTTCTCGTCCGCCCGCGCCTGAAGACCGATGAGTCCGGTGCCACGCCGAACGAGACCGTCTCGCTCTTCATCAACAGCCAGGCTGTTGCGAATAACACGACCGGTTCCGGTGGCGTTCGCGCCCGCGGCGATCAGTCGAGCAACACGCTGAGCGCCAACACCACGCCGTTTGCCGCCAACGGCAACGTCTTCGTCGGTGTCGGTTCCTCCGGCTCCGCAAATGCTGCCATCGTCGGTACGGTCAACAAGTCCGTGCTCTCGAAGATCCTGACGATCACCAACGCCAACCCCGACGGGGCCACGGCGAACGCCCTGCCCACGGGCCAGGGCCAGATCGCAGCCTTCAAGATCACGACCGCGCCGAACAGCAACACGAAGAACGGCGTGAACAAGGTCACTCTCTCCGGCGTGATCTTCAACGTCCAAGCGACGAACGTGAACCTTGATGCGACGGCGGGCAACTTCCGCCTCCGCAACAACGCCAACCCGTCCATCACCCACACCTGCTCTGCCACGAACCTCGCCGGCACCGTCACCATCATTGGTACGGCTTCCGGTTCCTTCTTGGTCCAGTGTAAGGGTCTGCCGTCTGGTACGGTCTCCACCGAGATCGACCAGGGCAGCGAGGCCACCTTCGGTCTCGAGGGCAATGTGACCGGCAAGGCCACGACTGGTAACGCGAGCCTCCAGATCTCGCTGCAGAACTTCGACAGCAGCGCGAACTTGACATTCGGCCCGACGACCAGCCACTTCGCCTGGCGCGACAAGGACAACTCGACGACCACCACTGCCGACTTCAGATGGGTCGACTACGGTGAGACGACGATCAAGTCCACCGCCTACTCTGGCTAATCGCCACCGGTAGACGTGTAGTGCAGAACTACGGCAAAGGCCCCCCAGCGATGGGGGGCTTTTTGCTATGAGGGCCCCATCCCCGACCCTTCCCCCGCCCACCCGCATGCCTGCCGGGGAAGGGAGCCGTTCACGCCCGTTCAACCATTCCTCCTTCCCCTGCAGGCCTCTGAGCTCCTGCAACAGAGCAGTCGTTCAGTTGGTCAATGAAAAAGACGGGTGGACGGGGGAAGGTGCCCCCGCAGGGGCGGATGGGGCCCTCTACCTCCACATTCTCCGTTTCATCGTGAGTACTGCAGCCGCGAACGGTCGAAGAACCAGTCTGTGTTCCGGCGGGTACGTCACCACGCTGCCGCCGAGCTTGCGCTTGAAGTCTGTCACGCCGCCTAGGTGGTGATCTTGTCCATCCGGCGGCGCGATGCCGAAGAGATCGTAGGTGGTGCAGCCGCGTGTTTTGCAGAAGCGCATCGCCTCCCACTGGAGGAGCGACGGCGCCATCAGCGATCGGTGCCCGTGCGACGATGCGCCGTAGTAGTAAATGCCCCGGCCGTTCCACATCACGCCGATGAGGCCGGCGATGGGTTTCTCCTCACCCGGCGCGTACGCGAGAAGCAGAAAGCTATCCGGTACCGTACGCAGGAAGAGGCGGTACTGTTCCTCGGGTAGCGGCGTGAATCCATCGCGTTGCGCCGTCTCCTTCACGAGCGCGTAGAAGGCGCCCACGTGCGCGCTCTGGTCGACTGTCACGCCGTTTCGCTGCGCGAGACGGATGTTGTAGCGGCCTTTCTGGTGCATCTGCGCGAGGATCTCTTCTTCAGAGAGACGCAGATCGACGACAATGGTCGCTTCGGGTTGCTCGTGCCGTGGCGAGAGTTTCTTGTTCTTCCAACCAACGATCGACTCGAATGCATGACAAGGTGAGAAGTACAGCGCGTAGCAGCCGTCGCGCTTCGCCTGATTTTCCATATGCATCAGGAACTGTTCGGCGTCGCGTGCATGCACGCCGCTGTTGTGCACGAGCGGACCGCGCGGGATGTCCCATGTGCAGAGCCCCATGCTCGTCCGGTCGATCACCACCAGCGCCGAAAGCAGAATACGGTCATCTTCCATCGTGAAGATCCGTACCGTGCGCCCGCGCTTCTCCTGGAACTCCTTCCACTCCGGCGACTGCCACAGCGAACCATCGACATGCTGCCGCACCCACAGGTCGTAGGCGCGCAGGTCCTTTAGGTCGCTGAGCTCGCGGATGGTCACAGCGACAGTATAGAGGGAGAAGATCTCAAGATTGCAAGACTGCATGATTGCAAACCAAATCCCAAGGGTATGTTCCCTGAAATTTGGTTTGGCTTATTGCAATCTTGCAGCCTTGCAATCTTGGATTCTTGCAATCTGGGTCTTCTCCTCTGTCACATCTTCTCTCCTCCACCGTCACAGCGTAGTATCCATCTGAACCATTCCCTCCTACTTATGCCCTACACATTGCCCTCTCTGCCGTACTCGTTCGACGCCCTCGAGCCGCACATCGACGCGAAGACGATGGAAATCCACCATGGCAAGCACCATCAGGCGTACATCGACAAAGCCAACGCCGCGCTGGTCGGAACCGAGTGGGCCGATAAGCCCGTGGAGGAATTGCTGAAGAATCTCAATCAATTACCGGAAGACAAGCAGATGGTGCTGCGCAACAACGCCGGCGGCCATGCGAATCACAGCCTGTTCTGGACCATCATGGCTCCCCCTTCGGCAGGCTCCCCCCTTCGCAACGCTACGGACGGGCAAGCAGGACAGGAGGGCAAGCCTTCAGGAGATCTGGCGCCAGAGATCGACAAAGCGTTCGGTTCATTCGATGAGTTCACGAAGAAGTTCTCCGAAGCCGGGCAGACACGCTTCGGTTCCGGCTGGGCGTGGCTCGTGGTGGATGAGGGCCAGTTGTTAGTGCTGTCGACGCAGAATCAGGATTCGCCGTTGATGGATAACAAGACGCCCATCCTCGGCCTCGACGTATGGGAGCACGCGTACTACCTGCACTACCAGAATAAGCGGCCCGACTACATCAAGGCTTGGTGGAACGTGGTGAATTGGCAGGAAGTTGAGCGGCGTTACGCGGAAGCAAAGGCGTGATGATTGCGAAACTCTCGTTGGGTCCCCGAGGCGTTCCACGATGAAGTGGAACGTCTTTTTCAGCAATTAATCGCCAAAAACCGTAGCAGCGGTTCGTAACCGCTGCGGTGGGGTCGTGTAATGCCAAGGCAGATGATGGACGATACGACCATGCCGCAGCATCATCATGAGCAGCATGGGACATTTCACCTTACTTTCGTATCGAGAAGCAGAATACCTTGGTGCACAGAGCCAGGTGTACCCGAACTATTGATCGATAATCTTCGCATGACCCGTTCCCTTCAGCAGGCCGAGCTATTCGGCTTCTGCATTCTAAAGGATCATATGCATGTTCTTTGCCGTCCGGGATCAAACGGGCTCAGTGCATTTGCACATTCCTTCAAGCGCAATAGCGCTCGTGATTACAACGCGCTTCTGGAGCGCAGAGGTCCTTGCTGGCAGAAGGGTTTCCATGACGAACGTATTCGTGATGCAGATCAGCGCGAGCAGGCGTTGTCGTACATCCAGTGGAACGCCGTGCACCACGGCTTCGTGCGGACGGCGGAAGAATGGCCATGGACATCGTTGCATTTTCCTCATTTGCTGGATCAATGGGAATATTGGTACGAATGATGATGCGATGACAACCGCAGCGATAACGAATCGCTGCTACCGTGGGATGCGTATCGATTGAAGGATCATCTCCTCTCCCGTAGCAGCGGTTCGTAACCGCTGCGGTTTTGTATCGATTTTATCAGCGTCATTTGGTCTGACCGTCGAGACATACCCGTTGGCAACGTGCATCCTCGAGACGAAGGTAGGGCAAAATCTGCCAACTTTCGTTGACGCAAGCCCTTTCGGGTGTAAAATTCCCGCACTTCTCGGCGGCTTCCGATTGTGTTTTGAGAGCTGAGGGTCGTTTTTCTTTCAGAGTGGACGATTCCGCGTGTCCGTTCCGAAAGGTATTTCCTCCTCTTTTCTTCCGTTATGGCAAAGAAGAAACCCGCCAAGCCCATCAAAAAAACAGAGAAAAAGCCATCCGCCCAGAAGAAGGCACCCGCGAAGAAGGCTGCCAAGAAGCCCGCCTCTGCGAAGTCTGGTAAACCTGAGGCCAAAAAGGTCGCGCCCGCGAAGAAGCCCGCCGTGGTTGCCAAGGTCGCTCCAAAGAAGGAAATTGCCAAGGCGAAATTTGCTCCTAAGGCCGCTACAGGCCGCAGTTACCAGCTGCACATCGACGACGCCGTACTGCCGCCGCTCATTCCGCACATCATCCCCGGTCGCGATCGCACGCCGTCGGTATTCAGTACGCTGCCGGAGTGGCTGCATCCGAAGAAGGTGGAGATGAACCGCGTGTACCTGGTGGAGGACGAGGGCAACCCGCACGTGCCGTCGCTCATCGAGATGCAGATCCAGAGCTACAAGTGGTTCCTCACCGACGGGCTCCGCGAGCTCCTGCAAGAGATCACGCCCATCACCGATTTCTCGGGCAAGAAGATGGAGCTCCGCATGCTCGGGCACACGTTCGATCCCCCCAAGTACGATCCCGACACCTGCAAGCGTCGCAACTTGAGCTTCGAGGCCGCCATGAAGGGCACCGTGCAGCTCATCAACAAAGAGACGGGCGAGATCAAGGAGCAAGATGTCTTCCTCGGCTCCATCCCGCTGATGACGGAGGGCGGAACCTTCGTCGTCGACGGCATCGAGCGCGTGGTGGTGCACCAGCTCGTCCGCTCGCCGGGCGTGTTCTTTTCCAAGATGGTGGATCACCCCAAGTACCACGCGGCCAAGATCATCCCGAAGCGCGGCGTGTGGCTCGAGATCGAGACGGATCGCCGCGGCATCATGACGTGCAAGATCGACCGCAAGCGCAAGATCCCCATCACGCAGCTCCTGCGGGTGATGGGCTACCAGAACGACACCGACATCCTCAAGCTCTTCAAAGATATCACCGACGCCGAGCACGATTACATCTCCATCACGCTCGAGAAAGATCCGCTCCGCTCGGTGGAGGAGGCCTACCAGAGCATCTACCGCAAGATCCGCCCCGGCGATCTGGCCACGCCGGAGAATGCCAAGCAGCTCATCGATTCGCTGTTCTTCGATTTCAAGAAGTACGACATGGGCAGCATCGCGCGCTACAAGCTCAACCGCCGCTTCAAGCTCGACACGCCCTCCGACGAAGAGCATCGCGTGTTCCAGGTGCGCGACTTCATCGAGATCCTGCGCGAACTCGTGAACCTGAACAACGGCGTGGGTATCGCCGACGACATCGACCACCTCAGCAACCGCCGCGTCCGTTCGGTGGGCGAACTCGTGCAGAACAAGTACCGCGTGGGCTTGGTGCGCACCGAGCGCATCGTCAAAGACCGCATGACGGTGATGGATCTCGAGACCGTGACCCCCACGCAACTCATCAACTGCCGCCCGATCACGGCGGCCATGCGTGAGTTCTTCGCCAGCTCGCAACTGTCGCAGTTCATGGATCAGACCAACCCGCTCTCGGAACTGGGCCACAAGCGTCGCCTGTCGGCGATGGGTCCGGGCGGCCTCTCGCGCGAGCGCGCGAGCTTCGACGTCCGCGACGTGCACACGTCGCACTTCGGACGCATCTGCCCCATTGCCACGCCGGAAGGGCCGAACATCGGTCTGGTGGTGCACTTGGCCGGCTTCGCGCGCGTCAATGAGTACGGATTCCTCGAAACGCCCTACCGCGAGGTGAAGCATTCGGTGCCGATGGATCCGGATCGCCTGCAAGGGCGCATCATCGACGTGACGGTGAAGGACGGCCGCAAGACCGTGGCGAAGGAAGGCGAAGTGGTGGAGCGCAAGGACGATGCGCGCAAGATCGTCTCGCTGCTCAAGAAGGAAGGCATGGTGGAAGTGCCGGTGCGCGCGTACATCACGAACAAAGTGAGTTACGTGGATGCCGAGCAGGAACGCCACATCACGGTCGCGCAGGCGCAGACGGCGTTGTCCGAGAATTCCGAATTCATCGAGATGCGCATTCCATCCCGCAAGGCGGGAGAGACGGTGCTGGCGCACGTGCGCGACGTGACGCACGTCGACGTGTCGCCGCGGCAGATCCTCTCCATCGCCACGTCGCTCATCCCGTTCCTGGAGCATGACGACAACACGCGCGCATCCATGGGCACGAACATGCAACGTCAGGCGGTGCCGCTCATCCGGCCGCACTCGCCGGTGGTGGGCACGGGTATCGAGGGTTTGGCGGCGCGCGCGTCCGGCCATGCAGTGCTTGCCGAGGAAGACGGCGAGGTGACGGCGGCAGATGCCACCGAGATTACCGTGGTGTACCGCAGCGGCCGCAAGCAGGTGTACAAGCTGCACACGTTCGTGCGCACCAACCAGGGAACTTGCTTTCACATGCGCCCGACGGTTGCCAAGGGCGACCATGTGAAGAAAGGCCAGCCGCTGGCCGACGGTTCGTCGGTCGAGAAGGGCGAGCTCGCATTGGGTCAGAACCTCCTCGTCGCGTACATGTCGTGGGAAGGGTACAACTTTGAAGATGCCGTCATCATCAGTGACCGCATAGTGAAGGACGGCTACTTCGATTCCATCCACATCGAGTCGTACATCACCGACGTGCGCGACACCAAGCTCGGGCCCGAGATCGTCACGCGCGACATCCCCAACGTGGGCGAGGCGAAGTTAAAGGATCTCGCCGGCGATGGCATCGTGCGCATCGGCGCCACGGTGCACGAGGGCGACATCCTCGTCGGCAAGATCACGCCGAAGGGCGAGACGGAACTGACGCCGGAAGAGCGCCTGCTGCAGGCCATCTTCGGCGACAAGGCGAAGGACGTGAAGGACAGCTCGCTCCGCCTCCCCGGCGGCGCCGGCGGCAAGGTGGTCGACGTGCACATCTTCGACCGATCCGAGGGCGACGAGCTCCCGACGGGCGTACTCAAGCAGATCAAGGTGTTCGTGGCGCAGACGCGCAAGATCCAGGTGGGAGACAAGATGGCCGGTCGCCACGGCAACAAGGGCGTGGTCGCGCGCATCGTGTCGCGCGAGGACATGCCGTTCCTCGCCGACGGCACGCACGTCGACATCATCCTCAACCCGCTCGGCGTCACCTCCCGCATGAACATCGGGCAGATCCTCGAGACGCACTTGGGCTGGGCCTGCGAAGCGCTCGGCATCAAGATCGCCACGCCCGCGCTCAACGGCATTTCGCCGGAGCAGATCGAAGGATTCCTGAAAGCAGCCGGCCTCCCCGGCAGCGGCAAGGTGCAGCTCTTCGACGGGCGCACCGGCGAGAAGTTCGCGCACCAGACCACGGTGGGGATCGTGTACATGCTGAAACTCCTCCACCTCGTCGAAGACAAGATCCACGCCCGTTCCGTGGGGCCGTACTCACTCGTCACGCAGCAACCGCTCGGCGGCAAAGCGCAGCACGGCGGACAGCGCTTCGGCGAAATGGAAGTGTGGGCGTTGGAGGCGTACGGCGCGGCATACACGCTGCAGGAAATGCTCACGATCAAATCCGACGACGTCATCGGCCGCAGCAAGGCCTACGAGGCGATCGTGAAGGGCGAGCCCATCCGCCGCCCGTCCATTCCGGAATCGTTCAACGTGTTGGTGAAGGAATTGCAGGCGCTCGGCTTGAAGGTGGAACTGTTGAAGTTCAAGGAGGATGTCGCGCCCGAGGAGCGGCTGAGCGTCGAGGAGGGCGAGGTGGAGAAGGTAGAGATCAGTTCGCGCATTCAGACCGAAGTGGAAGCCGATGACGGCATCGTGTTGCTGGACGAGATCGAGGAGATGAAGATCGAGGGTGGAGAGACGACCACGGAAGTCGTTGCCGGCATCGAGGAAGGAGCGGAAGTCGAGGCCTTCGGCGAGACCGCCAAAGACGAGATGGCCGATGCGTCCAGCGAAGAAGCGGCGATGGATGCGTAGAGATGATGATCCCAAAAAGCCGGGCCTACGCGCTCGGCTTTTTTGTGGAGGTTTTCCACTTTGGAAATTGGAATCTTGGAGTCTTGGGTTTTTCCAGGCTATTGGACTATTGGCTGCCTGCGTAGTAGCTCATTGCATGATATCTACCGTCTGTCCACACGTCGCTGCAAACGCCTCGTTGCCCTTCGCCATGGTGACGACGAACGGGCGTTTCTTCGCGGCGATCTTCGAGGCCAGTGCGTGGAGCGTGAACGTGACCGACTCGCCCGGCGCCACTTGTTCGGTGGGGAGATCCGTCGCTTGGATGCCGAAGTCGCGTCCGGAAAAGTACAGCACAGAGGGAATGAGTTGGTAGCTTCCCCTGGTCCAGGTGTTCGTGCCGACGTTGCGGTAGGTGACGGTGGCGTCGAACGGCTCGCCGCGCTGCACGTTTTTGGGAATCATCGTGCCGGTGCACTCTGCCGCATTCGCCGGTAATGGAAGCGGATCGCGTACGCGGATGCTCTTGCCGTTCGGCTTCGTCTGTCCGAAGGCGACGCCGTTGTGCATCATCAGTCCCTCGGCCGTGAAGTACCCGATCTCCTTGGCGGTGAACGGCGCGCGGAAGACGTACGATTCGCCCGGCGGCACATTGCGGTCGACGAGGATAACGGCGCGAAAAATATTCGATGTCGCGTACGCGGGATTCATGCCGAGGCCGAACTGCTCGCCGGCGGACCATGTGGAGCGGCCGAAATTGTGGTACTCGATCTCGTACGTCGCGCTCTCGCCCGGGGCGAGCGTGTCCGGGCCGCGGATGCCGACGAGACCGGCATCGTCGGCGGTGTTGACGGGCGTCTTCGGCAGCACCGACACGAGGAGTGCGAAGTTGTTCGTGCCCAGCCGCTCGGTGCCGCGCACCATCGTGCCGGCGAGTGCGAAGCCGCCCTGCACCACATTCGAGACAGGAATGTCGAACGTCACTGTCTGGCCGGGCGCAACCGCAGAGGGAAGAGAAATGCGGAAGCCCGGCAGGAGCGCGTGATTGGCAAATTGCGGGTCGGCCACCAGCGCGTAGTCACCCGTTGCATTCCACGTCACTTCACCCGCGTTGCGCCACGTGGCGTGATACACGGCCGAGTCGCCCACGTGCAGCGTCGTCGGGCCGTCGACAGAGACGAACGCAGCCAAATCTTTCGGTGCCTTGGGCGGCGGTGGCGGCGGACAGGCGACCGGCGTGGTGATATTCTGCACGTACGCCGGCGAAGCATTGTCGGCGGCCACGCCCGCAGCATTCCGGAACACGGTTGTGCACGGAGTGGTTGATCTTACGCGGAAGACGAGTTTGAAATTCCTGCTTTCGCCCGGCTTCAGGTCGTAGCCGCCGCAGCGGGTGATATTCCCCACGACTGAGCAGCCGGGGCTCTGTTCGGGTACGAACACCGCGCCCTGCGAGACGGCGATTTCGGAGTAGTCGTCGATGCGCGCATTGCGGGCGATCGCCATGCCGGTATTCGCGATGCCCAGCGTGTAACTGAGTGTGCTGCCGGGTGCTACCGAAGCTTGATTGGCCCTCTTGGTCACGCTCACTGTCGTCATTTGCGGCGCGGGTGGCGGCGGAGGCGGCGGGGTTTGCACCGTGATGGGCGTGCGGCAGATATCGCCGAACCACTTGGTACCCTGCAGCATCTGCCAGCTGAACGCGTACGATCCGGCGGCAGACGGCGCCTTGCCATTCACAGGATAGGCGATCGCCTGCGTGGGCTTCACGTCGCCTTTGACGAGCGGGATGCGACTGACGCCCCAGCGCATCGTGTCCTGCGGATCTTGGGATCCGATCTGGTACGATCGCGAGCCGTTCCACTTGCTGGTACCGTTATTCTGAAATCCAAGGTACGCGGTGAACGCCTGGTTCGGCTGAAGCGGAACGGGCAATGCCTGACCATTGGTAAGCGTGTAGTTTTGCCAGACACCCTTCTGATCCTGCAGTGAGAAGATGATGCTGCGGCAGAACGCGTTATTGCTCGTCGTCAGCTGTGCGAACAGCAAATTGGCGGGCTGTGACGTGCCGGCGAACGCCACAGCGACGAGAACGCTGAGGACAGCTGTTCCTGCGATTCCCTGTGTGAGGGAAGCGGGAGATCGGCGCGTGCGCATCGTGCGGGCAGGCATTTTGCATAGCGTACCGCATTCGCGGTGCAGAATGAAGTGCGAGTCGCGGGTGTCGCTTGTCTTCTGTGTTCACATCCTCAATTGCCGCCGCGCACGCAGGCGCCGAGGTTGCAGCCGTTGGCGCAGAAGATGCGGAGCGGCTTGGCGGTGCGTCGGTTCTGGAAGATGTCGCAGGAGTACTTGATGAGCGTGTTGCGGCTGCCGCGCATGGTCTCGCACTGATCCGGGTACGAGGCGTACGTGTCGTCGTACTGCAGCAGGCGCACCGACGAGGCGGTGTAGATATCCTTGTTCCCGCCGCTGCAGCCGATGAGGCAGTCGTTGGTGCAGAAGTCGTTCGTATCGGCGTTGCCGTCATCGCACTCCTCGCCGGGATCGACGACTTGGTTGCCGCACTTCGGCGGGTCCGCGGGATCCACGCAGGCGCCGTTGCGGCAGCCGTCCGCACAATCGTAGCGGGTGACCTGCACCTGGCGGTTGCCGGTGGTCGTCTTGCCGCAGAACACTTTGTAGACCGCGCGCTCGTTATTGAGCCCACAGGAGTCCGGCGTCACGGTCACCTTGTCGGTGTACCAGTCCTTCAGGCGCACTTCGGACCGCTCGTATGGGTTCGAGTTGCCGCCGCTGCACCCCCACACGCACTGGTTCGTGCAGTTGTCCCAGTCGTTGTAATTTCCATCGTCGCATTCCTCGCCCGTCTCCAAAATCTTGTTGCCGCACACGGCGGGGATGCTCATGGGGCAGGTGAGGGTGATGGCGAAATCCTGCCGGTCATTCGCGGTGTTCCCGTCGACGTAAGCGGCATTGTACGGTTGCACGCTCACATTGTTCGCGAGCGTCGTCGTCTGGCACGGCGCTTTGGCGGGCAGAGGTTTGAAGGCGAGCGCGAAGGCCGTACTGCTGTGGGCTGAAAGCGCGTCCACGCCGCATGTGACGTACTGATCCTGCACGTTGCACGCGGGGCTCAGCGTTGCTGTGTCGAGGGCGAACCCTGCGAACGGACGTACGTTGATACTCGGCTTGAGTGCTACCGCCGGTCCCTCGTTCGTCAGGGTGACGGTGTACCCGAAGGGTTGGCCGCGTTCCGCCGTGGCGGCGCCCGTGAACGTCACGCCGAGATCCGCGTGCGGGCAGCGGGTGTCGATGAGGGTATCGACGGAGTTATCCGCTGCGTTGTCGTCGGGTGGGTTGCTGCTCAGAATGTACGACTGCTGCGTCATCTTCGCTTCGGTGCAGCCCTGCGTGGTACGGAAGACGAGCGCATACGTTGCCGTCGTCCCTTTGGGGACGGAAGCGACCGTGCAGTTGATGCCGCTGTTCAGCTGGTCGCGCGCGTTCACCGTACAGCGCGGATCCGATGCGTTCGCATCGAAGGTGTACCGCGAGATGGTCGGGAAATGGTGCAGCAGCGTGACGGCCGATGCATCCTGCGCGCCGGCGTTCACCACCTGCACCGTGTACGTCACGGCCGCGATGCCGCTGTCCACATACTGCGATGCCGCCACCCGCAATGCCACGTTGGTCGGCACCGTACTCTTGGGGCATGTGCCGCCGCCGCACGGCGGCGTGTCGCCGTCACCGTCGTCGCTTTCCGTCGGCGCGGCATTCTCATTGATCACCATCGTCACGTCGCGGCTCACACGTCCCTCTGTGTCCGTCACTTCCAGTACGAGGTACGACGGTGCTGCCGTATCGAGAGTCGATGCATCGAAGTCGCGCACGAGCACGGTCGTGGCGGGGATGGTCGTGGTATCGAGGACGACGATCGGCTCCGTCTGATTCGGCTTTCGCAGGAGCACGCGCGTGCGCGCGACGCCGCTGAGCGGCACTATTCCTCGGATGTTTGTCACCGCCGCTAGGCGGCCGGCGGTGAGGAGCTGTACAACGGGGTAGGGCGCGCCGAGCGATGTCACTGCGGCGCGGTCGACCATGCCGTAGCCGCGGCTGTTGATGGTCGTCACGTCGAATGATCCGCCGCCGGTGCCGCGCAGGGCCGCCTTCACTTGGGCCGGCGTCCACTGCGAATGCGCCGCTTTGATCTGCGCGACGACACCGCTCACCCACGCCGATGCCATGCTGGTGCCGTTGAGAGCAACGAGATCGGTTCGGTTGCCGCACGTCGCCCGTCCGTCGTACGCATTCGTCTTTGCGAGCGCGCCGCACACGTTCATGCCGAGTCCGAGCACGTCGGGTTTGGCGAGGGACTGCAGGGTGGGTCCGCGCGAGCTGAAGGTGGTCACGGCGTACGCGGCTGCGTCGGTCGCCGTGCCCTGCGAATTCAAGGATGCCGCGCCGACCGTGATGGCCGACGGCGCGACGCCGGGCGACATGACCGTGCGCTGTTTGCTTCCGCTATTCCCCGCTGCCGTCACGACCGTCACGCCGAGAGACGTGGCGCGCTCAACCGCCTGTACGAGTGGATCGTTCGTATCCGTCGCGGGTGTGCCGAGACTCATATTGATGATGTCGAGGTGGTCGCGCGTATCGCCGTCGGTATTCGGGTCCACCGATCGCTCGATCGCGGCGATGATCTTGTCTGTGGCGATGCGATCGCTGCTCCCGGCGTTCACTTTGTACGCGAACAGTTGTGCGGTCGAGAGGCCAAAGTCGTTCCCGGCGATCACCGATGCCACGTGCGTGCCGTGGCCGAGCAAATCCAGCGGATCGGGTTTTCCGTCGCCGAAGCTGTATCCGCCGGCGATGCGGCACCCCGGTGTGGCGAAGCAGTTGCCGAAGACGCGGTGGTGGTAGTCGATGCCCGAGTCGATCACGCCGACGCGCACGGTGCTCATAGCGACGGATGTGCCGCGTACTGCACGAGTCGGAGGCGACGGAGGCACGAGCTCGGCGGGAATCACGATGCCGCCCGGCTCATCGGAGAACTCCGCGAACTGTATCGGGTACACACCGGCTACGAGCGGATCGGCCTTGAGCGCGTCGATCGTCTCCTGCGGCAGCGTGCCCGTCACCGAGAACGCATTGAGGACGTTCACGTATTGCTCACCGAGAGCGGGCGGGTTGCTCTCGTCGAGGAATCCCGGCGGGAGACTTTGGAACAACGTTTTGCGTACCGCCAGTTGTTCGAGGCGTACTTGATCCACCGTGCGCGGGCCTTGATCCTGCGGCACTGGCGGCACGTCGCCGGCAAACGATGAGCTATGGTCGGACGGCAGAGTGACCGTAGGCGGTTCCTCGAGAAACGATGGAGTGCTGCTGTGTGTTGCGGGCGTCTCACGTTGCGATGGCTGATACGGCATGGCCGTACCGGGAGCGGATGAAACGACACTGTCGCCCGCGGGATTTCCGTACTGCAGCCCCGCGAGCGCGGCCAGGAAGGGGCTTCCTTTTTTCGCTGTAGCGAGCGGCTTCGCCGGTGCCGACGCCGGCGGTGTCTTGAGCACGATAATGTAGCCGGCCGACGCGCTATCGGGCGCCGGGTGAAACCCCGATCCGCCGGTCTGCTGATCGGCTGCTTCTGCAATCTGCTTCACCCACACGGCATCGGCGAGCACGGGCTTGCCGTCGCCCGTCCCGCGCAGCGTCACCGTGAGTGTCGTGCCGCGCAGCGTCAATGTTCCCATCGATGTGAATGCTACGGCATCCTTCGATTTGCCTGCTGGTTGCTGCGTCTGATTCACATCCATACTCACTGTTGTGCCCGCGCCGTCATCCGCCGTGTACACGGCGCGCATCGTATTGATGGGGAAGACGGGATAGGTGATGTTTACTTCGTACGTCGCGCCGCGCTGGAGTCCGGCGAACGTCCAGTGGATTTCCTGCGTGTCGCCCGGCTGGCTCATGTGGAACGCGAACGAGTTGCCGTACCCGCGTCCCGTTACTGCGCGCCACCCGCTGGGGTTCGTCGATGCCGCGGGGTCCTGATCCACCGCTTGCTCGTACAAGGTTGTCGCGCCGAGCTGCGCACGCAAGCCGCTCCGGTAGGCCGGCGAGGCGACGGTGATCGCCAAGAGGGAGAGTGTCGCTACAGAGAGCGCACGTTCCCGACGCGTGTTCATGAGAGATGAGGGGAGTGGATGTATCGAAGTATTATAGCAGGAAACGGCCTTTGTAACAATTCGAGACGGCTCCCCAACGGCCGCAATCCACAGCGAAAAAAACTCCGAGAAACGCATGACAACGGCGACAGATTGCGTACAATCCGGATCGATCGACGACTATCTCCCGCCGTCGCATCCGACAGAAATTTCGCTCTGATTTTTTCTTGACCCTCCTTGTAGTCTGAGTAGACTACCCCTCGCTCTATGCTGATTCGCGAACATCCGTAGCATCAGACGTCCTCCCTTAAAAGAGGACCCCTCTGCTACTACGGGTGAGCGTGACAGCCACCCGTTTTTTTTCGCCCGCACGGGCGAAAACCCTGCGCTTGTCGAAGGGTTCGGGTCGCGGGCACATCACCTCTTGCTTATTGGAAGCATCGGCAATCGAAGAATATCTATTGCAATTATCACACTCGTTCGTGTGCCGCACCCGTATTCAGGTTGTAGCACATGAACAGTACGCAAGAGAAAAATGTTACTCATCGCAACACATGGATGCCTCGACTCTGCATTCCGATGAAGGACGTGGCCAGCTGCGAAAAGCTACGGTGAGCCGCTAGGCAGGCGCTACCAGCCGTAGATGTCCGAATGGGGAAACCCCGCGGGAGTTATGTCCCGTGACCGGGTCTCACTTTTGATTTCAGGTGAACCGGGGAGAATTGAAAATTGATAATTGAAAATTGAAAATTATGGCAGTTATTCCGATGCCGGAGTTGCTTGCGAATTCTCAATTTTCCATTCTCAATTCTCAATTTCCTCGAGAAGGGAACAATTTGAAACCGCCTTCCCGAAGCCAAAAGCGAGACCCGGAGGTCACTCTGGGAACTGAAACATCTCACGTACCAGAGGAAAAGAAATCAATTTAGAGATTCCCTTAGTAGTGGCGAGCGAACGGGGAACAGCCCAAACCTCATTATTTTATGATG
>CAZWBO010000021.1:0-18660 GCA_964632375.1 uncultured Candidatus Peribacteria bacterium
GCGTGTCATCCCGAGCGGAGACGAGGGACGACACGCGTTTGACGGCTTTTTAAACGGGCTCTGAGACACGAGCGAACGTAGTCATCGGAATCGGCGACGGCTCTTCGTGCACAGCCACAAAGGCTACTGGCTGATTTTGATACTGCGCAATCGGCTCAAAATAATCCTGAGCATGTTGCGTACAGTGTTTACGAATGCGTATGGGACAATATCAGAGACTCCTCCGACCCGCGATCGCCTCGCGCAGCGTGGTTTGATCCGCGAATTCGATATCCGCGCCCATCGGTAGCCCGTGCGCCAGCCGCGTGATCTTCGACACGTACTGTTGCAGCTGATTCCGCAAATACGTCGCGGTCGCCTCGCCCTCGATGTCCGGGTTCGTCGCGATGATCACCTCGTCGATGCCGCCCTCTTTGACGCGGTCGACCAATTCGCGCAGGCGCAGCTGCTCCGGCCCCATCCCGTCGATGGGCGAGAGCACGCCGTGCAGCACGTGGTACACGCCCTTGTAGCCGGATTTCTCGAACGCGAGCACGTCGAGCGGATCCTCCACGACCAGAATCAACGTGCGATCGCGCCCTCCGTCGCGGCACACGTCGCACGTGTCCTCCACCGTCACCATCTGACACACCGCGCAGTACTGCAGCTGTTCTTTCAACGCGAGCAGTGCGCGCCCCAGCCCCTCGGGCGATGCCTTGGAACTACGCAGCAAATGAAATGTCAGCCGCTCCGCGGATTTCGGCCCAATGCCCGGGAGCTTGCTGAATTCTTCAATCGTCTTCTGAATCTGAGGAGGAAGGAGGGCCATTGGAATTGAAAATGAAAAATGGAGAATGGAAAATGAAGAGAGACACAGATCGCCAATACGCTTCCATCATTCTCGATTATCAATTCTCAATTATCAATTGAATCATCAAAGATCTCGCCCTTCGCGGAGTCTTCTTCCTGTCTCGCGTTCGCGGATCCGCTGGCGCTTGTCGATGGTCTTGCGGCCGCGCCCGACGCCGAGCACCACTTTGACGTACTTGCCCGCCTTCACCTCCAGCGGAACCACCGTCACGCCCTTCTCGGCCACGGCGGCCTGCAGTCGATCCGATTCCGCCTTTTTCAAAAGAAGCACACGATCGCGGCCCGGTTGGTAATCCTGGTCGTGCGCGGCATACGAGTACGGCGCGATGGATGCGTTCCTGAGCACCGGCTTGCCGCCGAGGAACGAGAGGTACGACCCCGCCAGGCTCACGTTCCCCAACCGTGCCGATTTCACCTCCGGCCCCGTCAGCACGATGCCCGCCTCCACCGTGTCGGTGATGGCGTAGTCGAATCGCGCGCGCCTGTTCTGGGCAACCGTTTTCACGCAGAAAGTATGCGCGGTTCGCAGGGAGAGGGAAATGGCTTCCCAAAGGGATCAATAATACCTCACAGAACGTCCAAAATAGTTGACATTCCCAAAAAATCAACTACGATAACCGTATCCTTTTGTCAATTCCTGTCTTCCCGGATTCTCGTTCCTGTCGCCCTGTGGCGGTAGAAATGAGAACCCGGGGCGGACACCCGGATTCGGGTCATCCGACCAAAGGATTTAGAGGGGCTCTGTCCCTTGACGTGAGCTCCTCTCATTTTTGCGTACTCAAAAAAGCAGGGCTGATTGGATGACATCGCCAAACACGACTGCAATAAAACCGCCCACCACGAGGAAGGGACCGAACGGCAACGCCTGATCGATCGTTTTGCGACCGCTGATCAGCAGGATGGACGCGACAGCGGCGCCGATGACGTACGCGAAGAAGAGAACGATGAGCGCGTCGCGCCACGACCCGACGAGGAGCCCGATGCCGCCGCCCAGCAGAATGTCGCCGCTCCCTACCCACCGCCCGCGACTGACAAGCCACTGCGCGGCGAAGAATCCCCCACAGACGATGAGGCCCGTGAGGTCGATGCTATTACGCGCCGCAAGTTGAAAGACGAGCGCGATGAAAAGGAATGGGAAGCTCAGCGCATCGGGAATGAGTGACGTGCGTGCATCGATGACTGCCATGAGGAGCAGCAGCCACAGTGCAAACGCCAGCAGCATGCCGGGAAGAAGTGCGTATTGTGTGTTGATGAGCGAGAAGACAAACAGGCCGGCACTCACCGCTTCGACGAGCGGGTACTGCCAGTGGATGGGCTTGCGGCACCCCGCGCAGCGCGCGCGCAGCGCGATGTAACTCAGCACCGGAATGAGCTCGCGCACGCGCAAGGAGCGGCCGCAGTGCGGGCAGTGCGACCGCCCGCCGATGGACTGCTGCGCAGGCAGGCGGAAGATGAGCACGTTGCCGAAGCTCCCGAACACGGAGCCCAACACGGCGAAGACAATCAGCGGGAACCCCATCGATGACAGCAACCACTGCACCAGCGCAGCATAGAGGAGGGAACACGCGGCGACTACTGCTCCTGTTCATCAATCGATACTGCCCGTGGCCAGCGCCTTGATCTCATCGCTGCTCAGTGCGCGGTTATAGAGCCGCACATCGTCGATATTGCCACTGAAGTACCGACTGGCGTAACTGCTGCGCGCAATCTGAAGCTCAAGCGCATTGGTCACACTCCCGTGCGAGATGTTGACGGTGGAGACTGGGCTGCCATCGATGTAGAGCGTTTGTTGGGTGGACGTTGCAACACCGGCGTAATGATGCCACTGACTGATATCTACACTACTCAGGGCTGCCCGTGGGCCTATGGACCAACCGATGCCGTACACGAACGAGATACCCGTTGCCGCTGAATTGCCGCTAGAATAGAACCCGATATACCAATTGTTACCGACATTCCAATCACCCTTCCCCACCATATTCGTCACGTGTATCGGATACAGCGGGTCTGACGGATTGTTCGTGGCGGCTTTCGCCCAGAGCGCTACGGTAAAACTCGGATAATCCATATTGGTATTACCGAAGGTCACGTACTGTCCCGAGAGTACATTGAAATTGAGGGATCGCTCATCCACGCCCGTGAGGAGTGACGGCGCCTGGGTGGATGGCTGAGGAAGAACACCTGCGTTGCCATTCGGTGTTCCATTCACGCCACTGGCCGAATAATCGGCAACCATGGACCCTGACGTTCCCTCTTCCATCTTCCAATAGCCGATGAGACCGTTCCACAAACACAAACTATTTTCTCTCGTTGCCAATCGCATCGGTACGACACCGAATCCATTCGTCTGCCGGTGCACTTTGTAGCCGATGTAGTTCGGGCAGGACTCACGTGGATCTGTGGGAAGTGCCACAACGTACGTGGGAACAACATCATCCACGTTCACGCATGTAGCATCGCTGTAGCCCCCTTGCATACGGGCTTCGCTGTGCCCACGCCCGTGAGTATCTTCGCATTGTTCAAGAGCACCTTCTCGATGGAAAGCTGGCTCAGCGCATTCATCAATTGCTTTGCTCCAGAGTTGCGATCCGCATCTCTGGACGAACGGAGTTGTTTCTGAGGATTCACCGCCAGAATCACGATTGCAGCCAGAATTGCGATTATCCCAATGACCAGCAGCATTTCAATGAGAGTGAACGCACGCCGATGCACTCCGCCTCGCGTTGTCTGCTGCGAAAAGGACATTACAAATAGCCTATCATCGGATCGATCCAGCGACAATGTTCCTCGCATCCGCCGATGCCTCTGCGAGCGGCACGCCCTGCTCCTCCAGCAGGCGACGCGTCGTGGCGGCGATCTGGTCGAGCATCTGCGACTGCGATGCGGCGCGATTTTCCGGCGCCGATGCATGCAAGGAGGGCGATGCGGGAAGCAGCTGCGCCACACCGTACACCGCGAGCGCAACGAGCGCACCGCCGACGCCGCCAAGCAGCTGGCGAAGAGCGGGTGAGGAAGGAAGGGCGAAACGGAAGCGCATGAGGGAGAGATGAGGGATGTGGATTTCTTAGTAGTATAGCAGAAATACGGCTTTTGAGGAACAGCTGGGGAAGGGAGGAAGGCCCCAAGACTGCAAGAATGCAAGATTGCAAAGAATACCCAAGAGTTCAACTCTTGGGGTTTGGTTTGCAATCTTGCAATCTTGCATTCTTGCAATCTTCCCTCCTCAAGCTGCTCTTATGCCGCTCTGGCTCAAATGCCGAGAGCCGCTCAACCGCCACGCCGAGATCTTCTTCGCTCACGCCGGGCGGCAACCGCTGATCGTAACCGAGGAGGATCAAGCCCGGCGACACCGCTCGAACCGGCGCGAGGAAATCTTCCGCATCTCCCAGCAGAACCTCCGCCTGCGGGAATGCACCACATACCGCTGCAACCCGTTCCGCTTCGGATTGATCGGGCGCCCGCCCCTTAAACCGCGCGACATTCCGGTCGCGCGCGACCACGACGCAGAGCTCGCCGCGTTCGGCGGCACTGCGCAGCACGAAAAGATGGCCGGGATGCAGATGATCGAACGTGCCGAATACGAGGACTTTCATAGTCGAAAAATATAGGAGGAGAGCAAGAATACACCCGAACCCCACTGCATAATCAATTTTCCATTCTCAATTCTCAATTCTTTATCGTCATCCCTTCAGATCCACCACGTAGATCCGCTTCTCGTCTAGCACGTACAAGTGCGTCTCGTCGTTGTCGACGAACAGATCCTGCAGGCGCCCGATCATCTCGCCCTCCAGCACGAACTGCCGCACGTACTGCGACTCCCCGGTTGCTCCTCCGTCACTCGCGACGATCACGCGACGGCCCGTGGGATCGAGGAAGTAGAAGTTCCCGCCCGATACCTTGTAGATGTTCGTCGCATTCTGCAGGAGCCCCTTCGGAGCCTGGCGGATCACGAAGTTCTGCGCTTCGCCGCGCAGGAGCTTGAGCACCACGCCACCCTGCTTGAGCACGTAGACACTGCCGTCGATGGCAAGATCAATGCCGCCCCCCACATCGCCGTTCACATTGTAGTTGGCCGGCGCACCGTAGCGACCGTTGAGCCGCTCGTACTTGTAAATCTGCTTTGCGGCCGGCGACAGGAGGTACAAGTACCGCCCGTACGTCTCGATCGCCACGCCCGTGTGCCACCCCTGCGGATCCTCGGTCTTCATGTCCGTCGCCTGATTCTCGCCCAGTTCGATCACGCTGTTGCCCGTCGTGAGGAACACGGGGCTCTGGTACCGCTCGAAGTACGAGCCGCCGGCGATCTGATCTTGTTCCACCACGCCGCGCGGATCGTTGACGCTCGAGGAAATGATACGGTAACTCGCATGCTTGTCGTACACGACCATCTCGCCGTCGGAGATACCGATGAGGCCTGCCGACACGATGTCTGCGTTTTTGGTCGAGAGGTTTGTGAGGATGCGCGGAGGATTCAAGCGCGTAATGTTGCTGATCTGCTCGCGCTTCTCGCGCACCTTCGCCAGCAGATCGACCGCCTGGCTGCGGTAGAACTGACTCTGATTGTCGATCACTTGCTTCACCTTCTCTTCGGAACGCTCGAGGATGGCGTTCGCCGCATCGGGATCGCCGGCGAGGCGCCGCGTCTCGGCGGTCTGCAACTCGGCGGCCACCTGGTCGATGATGTCGGCCAGCTCCTGTCGCGTCTTGTTGCGCTGGCTCTCGATGGAAAGCCGGATGATCATCCAGATGAGGAGGAACACCACGAGTGTGCCGGCGAGGAGGAGCAGGTGCGCCCGCCGCTTGCGTTCTGGGTCGCGCAGATCGACGAGAAATGTCGCGAAGAATTCCCGCACACGACCGAACCCGCCTGCAACAGACCCTGTCACGCCGCGCGCGCCACCGCCGCTTTTCGCGGTGACCGTCGATGCGACGCGGGATGCTATGGGCATCAGCCGCGCGCCCAGCGCCTGCAGCACGCCGCCCACCGCCGCCATCCGGCCGTTGTTCTGCCCGCGCCGTGGAATGACTGCAGCACGCCGGCGCGTCGATCGCTCTGCAGGCTCCTCTTCACCATCCATATCCGCGAAACCGCCGTCGACTTGCAAGCTGCCGAGCGCCGCCACTTCCTTCTCGGATTGCAGGCGCATGCGCAGGTCGTCGATAATACCGTCGCCCATGCCCGCCAGCCGCGAGAGCTGTGCCGGCGTGAGGGCGCGCATCAGACGCTGCGTCGAGAAGACCACCACATCGCCGCGCTCCAACTGCCCGCTGGAAATGTGGATGAAGTTCGGCACGGGTTTGCCGCGACTGAACTCCGTGATCTGGCTGGCTGCGCCATGGCGCAGCAGCCATGCCTCGCCGCGACCGGCATGCGACACATGCATCATGCCGCTTCGCTCGATCAATGCGATCACCGCATGCACATCGGCGATACTGTCACCCATCATGAGCCCCTTGAAGAGGCCGTTCATCTCTTTGAGCGTGCCGTCGAGCCGCGTCCAGGCCTCGCCTTCGGTTCCCAAGAGCGCGTGCTCGACAATGCCGAGACACTCGTCTTCCAGCGCTTGCGCGTCGCGCGCGGACGATCGCACCTGCAGCAGCAGGCACACTTGCTCGCCGTGAGACTCAAACGTGCGCGAAACGAGCACCGTGCCGCTTCCCGATGTCGTCGTCCCTGTCTGGAGCGCGAGATCCATCGGATGAAGAGGCTACCGTGCGCATCCGTACGGAGCAAGGCTGAAGGCATCACGAGACTGGAAAAAAGAGAAAGAAGCAATGGCAGCAGAACTTCAGAAATCAGAAGAAAGAAGTCGGAGACAGTGACTTCAGGATGGCAACTGCTGCATACCTGTCTTCTGATTTCTCACTTCTACCCTCTCGTCACACCTCCATGAAATACAAAAAATTCAGTCAATAATTTGTTTATCTCAAGCCAAAAACAAAGCCAATGAACAACGAGCATCCTTGCCAAACGTTCCCTCGGAGAGTATACTGAAGCTCAGTTTATTTTTTTCAAACAATTCTAATGTCAGAAGGAAATGCGTCGCCGTCGCCTGCGGGCGGACAGCCACGCCAAAAAGGGGATCAAAAATTTTTTCGACGATTCCGCCGCGGCCGTCGCCCCTCGGGCACCCCGCGTCCAGACCAAAATAGCCCGGCCACTGCCCAGAGCGGTCCGGCAACTGCGAGCAATACGAAATCCGAACCACGCACGAACGTCGTGCAGCAGTCGGGCTTCACGCCCACCGGCCATAAGGAGCGCGTGCGTGCCTATCCCCTCGGCGGGTTCGAGCAGGTCGGCCGCAACTGCTTCATCGTGGAGGTAGACGACGACATCTACATCATTGATCTCGGGCTGCAGTTCCCGGACGAAGACATGATGGGCATCGACTATTTGATCCCCGACATCTCCGCCCTCAAAGGCCGCGAGAACAAGATCAAGGCCGTGCTCTTCACGCACGGGCACCTCGACCACATCGGCGCCGCGCAGCATCTGCTGCCGGCCCTGCACTATCCGCCCTGCTTCGGCACCCGCCTCACCATGGCGATGGTGCGCAAGCGCCTCGAAGAAGACCATGTGGCATCGAAAGTGCAGCTGAACACGGTGGAGTTCCGGCAGAAGATCCGCATCGGCAAGATCGAGGTGGAGTTCCTGCGCGTCACCCACTCGATCCCGGATTCCGCCGCCATCGCGCTGCACACCCCGGCAGGCACCATCATCCACACCGGCGACTTCAAGTTCGATCTGACACCGATGAACGAGGACCCCGCCGACTTCCACCGCCTGGCGGAGCTGGGCGACGCCGGCGTGCTCGCCATCATCGCCGACTCGACCAACGCGACGAAACCCGGCAATTCCAAGAGCGAGCGCGAGATTTCGCAGACGCTCCGCGGGCTGATCCGCGACGCGAAAGGCCGCCTCATCATCTCTACGTTCTCGTCGCTGCTCAACCGCATCGAGCAAGTCATCGAGCATGCGCGCGAGTTCGACCGCAAAGTGTTCGTGTCGGGCCGGAGCATGGAAGCGAATATCGAGATCGCCCAAAACCTCGGCTACATCAAGGCGCCGCGCGGGCTGATCCGCAAAGCGGGACCGGGCATGGAGAAACTGCCGGACCGCGAGGTGCTCATTCTCACCACGGGCTCGCAAGGCGAAGAGGCCGCCGGTTTGGCCCGCATGGGCCTCGGCAGCCATCGCAACGTTATTGTGAAGAAGGGCGACACCGTCATCCTCAGCTCCAATCCCATCCTGGGTAACGAGCGCGCGGTAGCGAAAGTAGTGAATAATCTGCATCTCAAAGGCGCGCACGTGAAGACGAACGCCGAGTTGGCGCTCCACACGACCGGACACGGCTACCAGAACGACATCCTGCTGATGCACCGCTTGGTACGCGCGCGGCACGTGATCCCCGAACACGGCGAGCCGCACATGAAGGCCGCCCACGGCGACCTCGCACGCAGCATCGGCTACCAGGACAATCAGATCCACCAGCTGCTCAACGGCGAGATCCTCGAGTTCGAGCCGGACGGATCGGCTCGCAAGAGCAAGCAGAAGCATACGGCCAACGACGTCATCATCGACGGGCGCGGTGCCGCCGGCGAAGGCCAGCGGATCCTCAACGACCGCAAGATCATGAGCTCCAGCGGCGTGATCATCGTGCTCTTCCGCGCGTACAGCGAGAGCAAGCGCCTCGTCGGCGACCCGGACATCATCAGCCGCGGGCTCATCTACGGCTCGGAATTCCAGACCATCACGCGCGACGTGACGGCCGCCGCCCGCAAGGCGTACGAGGAATCCATCAACCGCGGCGAGACCGACCGCAAGGCGATCAAATCGACGGTCATCGGTGCGCTGTACCGGTACTTTGATCGGCAGCTGGATCGAGAACCGATGGTGGTGCCGATTATTGTAGAAGTCTGATAGGCGCAGGCGACTGCCTCCTCCTCTCGTCCGGCGGAGCCGCGCCCAAGGCACTCATGGCCCTCAAAAGCTACGGGTGTCTTTTTTACGGGCGGAGACGGATGGTGGTGCCGATTATTGTGGAAGTGTAGTACGAGACATTAAGAAGATTCCAAGATTGCAAGGCTGCAAGATTGCAAAGAAAACCCAAGGGATGGTCCCCTTGGGTTTTGGTTTGGCTTATTGCATTCTTGCAATCTTGCAACCTTCCTCCTGCCTCCTCTCGTTTCCTCCCGCCTACTCGCGTACAGTACCTTCACTATTCCCATGTGCTCATCGACATCGCGCCTCGCGCTCATGGCCCTCGCAGCGGCACTGGCCGGCTGCGCCCCCTCGTCACATCGGATCAGCAATAACGATCTGGGCGTGTCACTCAGTGTCCCCACCGACTTCGTGGCTGCCGCCGTGACGGAGAGGACTATCAAGAGCGATACGGTGGCGATCGGCATCGAGGAGGTGCGCATACAAGGACCTTCGTCTTCGTCAATCCTGATCCTCCACTCGCGGGATCCGCGTTTTCCCGACGCCGTGCTGCGGTACGCCGCGCACCAAGACATTCACCTGGGCGATCAGCCCTTCACGCAGTACGCACTGCAGGGCGACTGCCGCTCCACGGGCTACGTGACCAAGAAGAATGACCACTACTACGCACTGCAGTTCAGCTGCATGAATGACGATGACAGTGGGAAAATAATGAGATCGCTCGCATTGACGGAACCCATCGCACCGCTCGCGCCCGGATTGCGCGCGCACGAGCTCGAGAGCACGCAGATGCCCGTCGCCCTCGTCGTGCCCGGCGGTTTCGCGACTGCCAACGATACAGCCGCAAAGGAAGGATCGCAGTGGCGGATCGCGCGCGGCGAGGAAGCCGTGGCGATCACCGCCAGCCGCACCGGCGCGACGGATTGGAGCCGCACGTACGCCACCAAACGCGACCGCACCTTCGGCACCAGTACGTTCACGCAATGGCTCGATGGCAAAGATCCCACTCAGCCGACCGTCTTCACCGCCGAGCATCGCGGCATCCGCTACGACATCGTCTTCCATCGTTTTACCTCCGAGAAAGATATCGATGCCATCATGGAATCAGTAAGATTCACGGATGACGATATACAATAAGCCAAACCAAAACCCAACAGTTCTCCCCTTGGGTTTTCTTTGCAATCTTGCAGCCTTGCAATCTTGCAATCTTCCCCCTCGGGTCTTGGCTAACCGAGCATCATCCCTATACTTCCTTCCCATGTCCTTCTCCGCCATTCTCTTCGACCTCGACGGCACACTGGTCTCGACCATCGATGTCTATTACCGCGCGGTGCGGGATTCGCTGGGGACGATCGGCATTGCGGTGACGAAGGAGCAATTCGACGAGTGGTACAAACATCCCATCCATCTGGAAGGCATGCTCGCCGCACACGGGCTGACGGAAGACGAGGTGCCGCAGATCCGCGCCCTGCGCGACCGTCTGTACATTGAACACCTGCGGACCGAGACGACGTGGATCGACGGGGCGGAGGATCTGCTGCAACGCGTGACGGCGTCGCACCCGGTCGCCATCGTCACGGGGTCGCACATGAGCTACGTGGATGCCATCGACGAATGCCTCGGCATCAAGCGGTACGTGCAGCACTACATCACTGCCGACGAGATGGGGAAGTTCATGAAACCGCACCCGCACGGCCTGCTGCTCGCGGCCGACTTGCTCCGCGTAGACCCAGCAAGCTGCCTGTACGTCGGCGACCAAGCGTTCGACATGACCGCCGCGCGCGCCTGCGGCATGACCGGCTGCCTGGTGCCGTTTGCATACACGCCGGAGGGGGCGGCAAGCGGAGCAGATGTAGTCGTCGAGAAACTAGTGGATGTGCTCACACTGCTGTAACGCAGGCGTCGCCTCCCGTTTTCTGCATGGACCCCTGCCCCGCCGGGGCTCTCCGACGAACATTCGGGGGACCGTGCACGTGGCCCTTGGACGATCCTACGATGAAGAGCGCGACGGAGGCAAGAACCGCGGCACCATTCATGGGATCTGGCAAAAGATCTTCGACACCCCGGCACGCGCGTGAGGGTGGATGGACGAGTGATCATGAAAGACGGGAAGATGCAGTGGTGAGAAACCGGAGACGAGAAATCAGAAAACAGAAGGCAGAAGTCAGAAAGCAGATGATAGTTGTCCTTCAACCCGACTTCTGACTTCTCATTTCTGCTTTCTGACTTCTGACCTCTGCTTTCTGCCTTCTGACTTCTGCCCTCTACCATTCATCGCACCGCACGCACCACCTTCCCCTTCATCTTCCATCCCTCGTACGGCGTCCATCCGCATTTGGCATGCAGCTCCTTCGCGTGCACCGTCCACTCTGCGCTCGGATCGATGAGCACCAGATCGGCCTTCGCGCCTTCGTCGATGCCGCTCTTCCCCAGCCCGTAGATCCGATTCGGATTCTCAAAACACAATCTCAAGACATCCTGCATCCGCAGCGTTGGAATTTGCAGTCTTGCAGTCTTGGGATCTTTCTCATGCGGCCATTCACCCGCCGCCACCGTCAAGAGAAGTGGAATCATCACCTCCACCCCCGGCACGCCGCTCGGCGCCTGCAGCGGCTCCGCGTCGGTTTTCTCTTCCAGCGTGTGCGGCGCGTGATCCGTCGCCACGCAATCCACCGTGCCGTCGGCGATTCCTTCCCAGAGCGCATCCCGATGCTCGGGCGTGCGAACGGGCGGATTCATTTTGATGAGCGAGCCAAGCTGCTTGTAGTCGTCGGTTGTGAGGAACAAATGATGCGGCGCAACCTCGCAGGTCACGCGCACTCCGTCCGCCTTCGCCTGGCGGATCAGATCGACGCCCTGCTTGGTCGAGAGATGGGCGATGTGGAATGCCGTCTTATATTTTTTCGCGCATTCAAGGGCCTGCGCGATCGCCTTGGCTTCCGATTCCGGCGGACGCATGAATGAGTGGCGGGCAACTGCGGGGTGGATCGATGCATTATCCGCCCATTCTTTCGCCGCCGCAGCATTCAGTGCAGGATCCTCGCAGTGGCAGACGAGCGGAATCGCATCCTCCGCGCATGCCTTGAAGACGTCGTCGAGAATCGACGCATCGATCCCCTGATTCCCCGTCGAGTGATCGAAGTAGACTTTCACCCCACAGCATCTCTTTCTAAGACGATCGAGCTCCGCATTGCCGCCGGCCCACAATTCGCGCAGCACCGCCAGGTTAATATCCTGCGTGACGCCGAAGAAGAAGCGAATGTCGCAGTCGTCGATCTCTTCGGCGCGGCGCACTTTGTCTGCCAGTGCGCTGACGGTGTTGGTGGGCGGAACGGTGTTGGGCATGTCGCACACCGTGGTGACGCCGCCGCCCAGCGCCGCGCGCGATTCGCTCCCCATGGTGGCCTTGTGCTCAAGCCCCGGCTCGCGGAAGTGCACGTGGCAGTCGATGAAGCCGGGAAAGAGCAGCATGCCCCGCGCGTCGATCACCTCCTGCAGGGGATCGTCCTGCAGCGAAGGCAACGCGTACATCGGTGAATCGTGAAATGAGATCTGCGTGATGATGTCATCGCGCACGAGCACGTCGGCGCGCACTACATCCGTGGAGGTCACGATCTGCGCGTCTTTAATCAGCACTGCGCTCATGCGGCACCCAGCAGGAGGGCGAGGATGGCCATGCGCACCGGCACGGCGTTGCCGGCCTGGCGGAAGTACGCGGCGTGCTTGTACTCATCTACCTCCGGCGCGATCTCGTGCAACCGCGGCAGCGGGCTGATGATCGTCGCCTGCGTGCGTTCCATGTGTGCGCCCGTCAGTTGGTACACGTCTTTCAGCCGCTCGTACTCCGCGCGGTCCGCGTAGCGCTCCTCCTGAATACGCGTCATGTCGATGACGTCGCAATCCATGGCCTCGTCGAACGATGCCGTTTCGCGGTAGGTCACTCCGTGATCGTCGAGGAACTCGCGGATGTCGTCGGGCATCATCAGCTCCGTTGGGGATACGAAGAGGAGCGAATTATCGGGGAACAGGCTGAGCAGGTAGCATAGCGAGTGCACCGTACGCGAGAAGCGCAAGTCGCCTACCATCGCGATACGCAGCCCGCTGAGCGCGCCGCGCTCCTTGCGGATGGTGTACAGATCCAGCAGCGCCTGCGTGGGATGCTCGCCCGGGCCGTCGCCGGCGCTCACGAAGGGCGGGATGCTCACGGCCGCCGCGCGCGCGGCGGCGCCGGCCTCGAAGTGCCTCATGGCGATGATGTCGGCGTAGTTGTTCACCATGCGGATGGTGTCCTCGAGCGTCTCGCCCTTCTTGAGCGACGTGTTCTCGATGCCGTTGACGGTGATCACCCGGCCGCCCAGGCGGAGCATGGCGGATTCGAAGCTCAGCCGCGTACGCGTGCTGGGCTCGTAGAACAAACTCGCGAGGATCTTGCCCTTCAGCCGGTCATCTCCGCCCGCATCGCGGATTCTCTCCATCTCGACTGCTGTTTTCAGCACCAGTTCCGCATCGTCTCGGGTGACATCCTGCGTGGAGATGAGGTGGCGGAAGTGGAGAGGCATCGGAGGGAATGTAGGACAGACGAGCGAGACTGTCTAATACGAAGGATTCAAGATTGCAAGATTGCAAGATTGCAATGAAAATTCAAGAATCCCTCATCGAGCCTTTTTGCAATCTTGCAATCTTGCAATCTTTTCCTCAGACTCCTCTTACAATCAGCACACATGTCCACTAGGGCAATAGCCACCTCCACCCTCTGGCAGATCGCGAGCCAGGTCGTGATGGCCGCGCTCAGTATCGTCACCATCAAGTTCATCACGATCGGACTGAGCAAGGAACTGGCGGGCAACTACAACTCCGCCTACGGCTACCTGCAGCTCTTCGGCATTCTGGCCGATTTCGGCCTGTACGCCATCGCCGTGCGCGAGGTGAGCCGTGCGCAGAACAAGGCCGAAGTCCTCGGCACCGTCTTCCTCCTCCGCGCGCTCATCGTGCTCGCCTCGTTCGGCACGGCGCTGCTGCTCGTGTGGCTGCTACCGCTGTGGCGCGGCACGCCGCTCCCCGTCGGCGTGAGCATCGCAGCCATGGTGCCGGTCTTCACGCTTCTCGCCGGCATGCAGCGCGCGGTGTTCCAGGTGGAGTACAAGATGCACTACGTCTTCATGGCCGAAGTGCTGCAACGCATCGTCACGACGGGGCTCATCGCCGCGGTCGTGCTCCTGGGCGTGCAGCAGAGCACCGATCCGCGCGTGTACGAGCTGTTTTTGGGTATCGGCGGCCTCGGCGCGTTCGTCCTATTGGCCTTCCAGATGCTCATCGGCAGCCGCTTCATCCGCTTGCGGTTCCACGTCGACTGGCTGCTCCTCAAGCGCGTGTTCCTCCTGGCTGCACCGTACGGCGTCGCGTACTTGTGCATGGCGCTCTACCGACAGCTCGACGTGCCGCTCATCACCGTCTTGCGCCCGGATTACGACGTGCAGAACGCCTACTACGGCTTCGTCATGCGCATGTCCGATATGGGCTTCCTCATCCCCACGTTCCTGCTCAACTCCGTGCTGCCCATCATGAGCGAGCGCGACGGCAAGGGCGTCGACACGCGGCATCTGCTGGGCAAGACGCTGTTCATTCTGCTGCTGCTCGGCTCCATCACCTTCCTGTTCGCGCAACTGTGGTCTGTGCCGCTCATCAAATTGCTGACCACCAAGGCGTACCTCTCCACGGCGGATCATCCGGGCTCCGACATCGCCCTGCGTCTCATCAGCATTCCCATGTTCCTCAACGGCCTCGTGCTCTACAGCTTCTACATCCTCCTCAACCGCCACGCCTGGCGCCGCCTCGTCGCCACGCTGGCATGCGCGGTTGTCCTCGCCGTCACGTTGAATATGCTCCTGATCCCCGGTCTCGGGTTCGTCGGCGCGAGCTACACGTCCATCGCGGTGCACTGCTTCCTGGCCATTGCCCTCCTCCCGCAAGCGCTGCGCGTGATGCCGGCGGCGATCAGCGGGGTTCAGCTGCGCCAGTGGCTGCTGTTCTCGCTCCTCCTCGCTGCCCCGCTCTCCCTGTTCTCGCCCTTCTTGGGAAACGACTTGCTCACCGTCGCCGCGCTCGGCGCGATGGCACTGTGGATGGCGGCCGTGGCGGAGGTGACGGGTATTCGGAAGAGCTTGAGCGGCGAGATATGATCCCTCTTCGGCTATCGCCTCTCCGCAGGGGAAAGCCATGAATTTCCCCTGCGGGAGAAAGAGAGCAATGCAAGCACAAGATCTGAATCGGCGAGCGTCAATCTCCTCATGCGCAGTACAGTGGTATAAGTGCAACGATGTTCCGCCTCTCTCCCTTTCGCCTCGCCCTCGTCGGCATGGGCATCGGCTTGTGTCCGTCGCTCACACTGGCCACGGCTCCCGCCATCACCGGCCTGAGCGCCGTGGAGCAGAACGGGCAGATCCGCGTGAGCTGGACCGCGCCGGCCGAACCGGTGTCGGCGTACCGCGTGTACTACAGCAGACAATCGATATTGACTAACGGCGGCAAGTACGACGACTTCGAGGCCGTCGCCGGCAACCGCACCGAGTACATTCTCTCCACTTTCCCCGCGGCCGACCGCCTATTCGTCTCGGTGCTCGCTACGGGCGCCAACGGCGAGGTGGGACAGACCTTTAGCGAAGAAGTGCCGGTGGATCTGCCGAAAAAGAATGCCACGACACAGAGTTCGGCCGCCGTATCGTTCGACGATGCGATGGCGTTTCGGCTTCTGAACGCCACAGCCGTCTCGGCCACCGGCGTCACCCTCACCTTCAACATGCCCATCGTGTTGTCCGACGCCGACGCACCCCGGGCGTTCCGCATCGAGTATGGATCCGGCTTCACTGTCGCACTGCGCCGCCTGGCCATCGCCGACACGCAAGTGACGATCGACAGCGATCGGCTCTACGCGGGCACTGCCTACACCGTCCATGTGTCGGATGTCGTGAGGGGGCAGGGATCAGACAATGCAACGATTCCGCTGGGCGCGAATGGGCGTACGGCGCAGTTCACGGGGCTGATGAGCGGACCAGCGCCTTCGACCGCCACGCCACAGAGCGCACCACCGGTGATCAGCAAACCGCCGCCGAAGAAGACGCCGCTCGCGCAATCCGGCCCGGGCGTTCTGTTGCTGATTGGAACGGCTGGCGCCGCAGCCGGATGGGCAAAAACGCGCAGGAAGACAAAGAAATCGTGATCGCCGCATGGACGGCCGCTTCGTGCTCTCTAGCATGGATGCATCCCTCTTCTGACCCGTCATCAGCGGCGCATGTCGTTCGCTGTTGCCAGCGTCCTGCTCCTCCTGTGCGGACGTGAATGGCTGCTCCTACCCGACGGCCACACGCATGTCTCCGTGCTCGATGTCGGCCAGGGCGACAGCATTCTGCTCGTCTCGCCGGGCGGGAAACGGATCCTCGTCGACGGCGGGCCGGATCTCACCACACTCGAACGGCTGGGGGAGCGACTGCCTTTCTTCGACCGCCGCATCGACCTGCTCGTCCTCACACACCCGCACCTCGACCACCTGGCGAGCCTTCCGGACATCATCGACCGGTACGACGTCCGCGCCGCGCTCCTCAACGCCACGCAGTACGCATCGCCCCGGTATGTCCACCTGCTCGATCAGTTGGCAGAACGCCACATTCCCGTCATGCACCCCGACGAACGCGGTGTCATCGATTTCGGCGACGGCCTCGTGCTCGAGCGAATCTGGCCGCCGATCGATCGATTTAGACTGACGGCGAAGAACGTGCACGATTTCACCGTCGTCCTCCGCGCGAGCGAGAGCGATCATTCCATCCTCCTCACCGGCGACTTGGAAGACGAGCTCGAGCGCGAGATCCTCCGCCGCGGCATCGACGTGCGATCGGAAGTCCTCAAAGTCGGCCACCACGGCTCACTCACTTCGAGCTCGACAGGCTTCCTGCTGGCGGTGCAGCCGCGCACGGCCATCATCTCGGTGGGCGCTGGCAACTCCTTCGACCACCCGCGCGCGGAGATCCTCGAGCGCCTGGCGCACTTCGGCATTCCCGTACGGCGAACCGACCGCGATGGCACGGTATCGATGACATGGGAGTGATTTCCTTACTGATTGCAGAAAATGCCCCACTGCAGATCCGCCGAGAGGCAGCTGGACGTGTCGATGACGAACGCGCGAGCCACCACCGCGACCAGCGCGAGGAGGAGGATGCTGAGAACGGAGGCGAGCGCACGCTCGTGGGTTTTCATAACTGCCCATGGTAAGGAAGGTGAGAGGAGAAGCAATTGCCGGAAGAAACAGAAAGGAGGGGAATGGAAGGAAGGTGAGCGCCCTCCTTCACGCTTGGCATTGGGGATTTCTGATGTCCGCTGTATTCTCGGGCCATGAAAGTCCTCCTCCTCCTGGCCGGCCGTTCCCGGCGATTCTGGCCGCTCAGCGAGAAATCGCTGTTCCCCATCTGCGGTAAACCCCTCATCGCGCACCAGATCGAACGGTTACGCGCAGCCGGCTGCGACGACATCACACTCGTGGGCGGTTCGCACAACCTACCGGCCGTGTCGGCGCTGTTCCCCGATCTTCCAACGGTGCAGCAGGAAGATTTGGACTTGGGCATGCAAGGAGCACTGCTGAGCGCGTTGCCCTCCGTCGGCGATGAACCTGTGCTGATCGTCAGTTCCAACGACATCATCGAATCGTTCGCGTTCGAGGAGCTGAAGGCTGCTGCCGCGGAGCGGAAGGTGGGCGGCGCACTGCTCGCCCAGCGCGTGCAGCGGTACTTCCCGGGTGGCTACCTAAAGGTGATCGACGGCGCCATCGCGTCCATCGTCGAGAAGCCGGGCGAGGGGAATGAGCCGAGCGACCTCGTGAACATCGTGGCGCACATCCACAACGATCCGCAAACGCTCCTGGGACTCCTGAAAGACGTGCGCAGCGACCGCGACGACGGCTACGAGCAGGCCATCGCGAAGCTGTTCCCGCAGCAAGTGTACCGTGCCGTGCCGTACCACGGCAGCTGGCAGGCCGTGAAGTACGCCTGGCATGTGCTGCACCTTCTGCCGCTTCTTCTGAAGGACACGAAGACATCGATCCATTCCACGGCCACCGTCCATTCCACCGCCGTCATCGAAGGCCAAGTGGTCATCGAAGAAGGCGCACGCGTGCTGCCGCACGCCACCATCATCGGCCCGAGCTTCATCGGCCGCGGCACCACCATTGGCAATAACGCCTTGGTGCGCGGGTCTTCGATCGGGCGGCACTGCGTGGTGGGCTACAACACGGAAGTGAAGAGTAGCGTGCTCGCCGACCACGTGTGGACGCACAGCTCGTACCTGGGCGACAGCGTGGTAGGGGAGAACGTCTCGTTTGGAGCCGGATGCGTCACGGGCAACTTGCGATTGGATGAAGGCGAGATCGCCTCGCACTGGGAGAGCGAGCCTCTGCCGAGCGGGCTCACGAAATTCGGCACCATCATCGGTGCCGACTGCCGCATCGGCATTCAGGTCGCGACGAATCCCGGCGTCAAAATCGGCCAGGGAACATTCGTCGCCGGCGGCACGTGCGTCTCGCAAGACATTCCCGAGGGCTCGTTCGTGAATATTAAAGACGGCAAACTGATGGTGCGGCCTAATGAAGCGAAAGCGCCCGCGCCGGCGGAGAGGGAGAAATATCGGAAGAGGATTTGATGAATCTTAAGTTTTGAGTCCTGCGTCTTGAAGAGCCTCATCCACGAGAGCGCCGTTGTCATCCTGAGCTTGCCCGCCCGGCCAGGCCGTCCGGACGGGTCGAAGGACGGCGCGGCTGCATGGAAATATTCCCACCCGGAGAGCGGGGTTTCTTCCCCGCGGGCGATTTGGAGGGAAAAGGGAAAGGG
>CAZWBO010000022.1:0-18312 GCA_964632375.1 uncultured Candidatus Peribacteria bacterium
CCCACGAGGTATTCAGGGGAGTGACGGAGTGTTGCATTTCGAACTAGGATCTAGGTTCATGCCCGCACCCCTCCTCATCAATACCCAATTCTCGCTCTTTTTCGCGCAGCCTTTGCAAAAGCCGGAAGATCTCTGGGACGATCTGCGTAAGAGTTCCCTCGGCAACTTCTTCGATCAGACGCCGCGCATCCAACCGGTGCCGAACGAACCGCAGTACGCCGACATGCCGGTATTGCAGATGCAATCGAGCAGAGGGCACGGCATCAATGTCTCGCACATGCGCACGGAGCTCACGTATTTGCACCCGCACGGGCCCGACGCTCCCGAGGGGACGCCGTGGATCGAGACCTTCCAGCAATTCTTCACGTTCTTCGACGAGCGGCTCGTCATCCGCCGCATCGGATTCGTGAAGCGTTTCTTCTTTGAATCCGAGAATCCGCCGGTGGAGATCGCCGAGCTCTTCCGCTTCGACCCGGCCAAGACGCAGGGCGGCGCGGTGCACGAGGCGGGGCTCCGTTTTGTGACACGCGATCGGTTCAGCTCGTTCATCATCAACAATTTCACGAGCATCGAACAAGCGACCGCCACGGGGAGCGACGGCCAGGTAATGCAAGGATTCTTGGTACTACGCGACCTGAATACGGCGCCGGAAGAGAACTATTTGTTCGATGCCGACACGCTCGCGCGCTTCTTTACCGAAGCCGAGGACATGACCCGGCGTGGCGTCGAGAATCTGTTCAAAAAGGATTGAGGCGCCGCGCCGACTCTCGTGTACAATGCGCGCCCATGACGACGGGACGAAACAGACTCGGCGAAGATTTGGCTGCCATGCTGAAGGGCGGCGTGATCATGGATGTGGTCACCGCCGAGCAAGCGCGCATTGCAGAAGCGGCCGGCGCCTGCGCCGTGATGGCGCTCGAGCGCGTACCTTCGGACATCCGCCGCGACGGCGGTGTTGCGCGCATGAGCGATCCGAAGCTCATCCGCGAGATCAAAGAAGCCGTGTCGATCCCGGTGATGGCGAAGGTGCGCATCGGCCATACGGGCGAAGCGCGCATCGTGGAGGCGCTCGAGATCGATTTCATCGACGAATCCGAAGTGCTCACGCCGGCGGATCCATTCGACCACATCGACAAGACGCAGTTCAAGGTGCCGTTCGTCTGCGGCGCCACGGATCTCGGCGAAGCCATGCGTCGCATGCAGGAAGGCGCCGAGATGATCCGCACCAAGGGCGAGGCCGGCACCGTCAACGTCATCGAAGCCGTGCGCCATCTCAAAGCCATCAAGCGCGAGATCGAGAAATTGCACGCTATGGATGCAGCGGCCATCGCCGTGTACGCGCACCAGCAGCGCGTGACGCCCGAGATGGTCAAAACAGTGCGCGATAGGAACCGCCTGCCGGTCGTCACGTTCGTGGCCGGCGGCATCGCCACGCCGGCCGATGCCGCGCTGCTCATGGAGCTCGGCGCCGAGGGCGTGTTCGTCGGTTCCGGTATCTTCAAATCGTCGGATCCCAAGCGCACGGCGGAGGCCATCGTGCAGGCGGTGGTACATTATAACGATCCAAAAAAGCTCCTCGAGATCTCGACGGATCTGCCCAAGGCGATGGATGGCATCGAGATCGATCGACTGGAGGTAAAAATGCAGGGAAGGGGATGGTGAGGAGAGTTTCTGGTTTTTAGTTTATAGTTTATGGTTGATGCATGAAGGTCGGGATCCTCGCGTTTCACGGCAACGTTTCGGAGCATGCCGCCGTGTTCCGCGCACTGCGGGTCGATCATGGTGACGTAAGGAGCATCGACAATCTCCGTGCCTGCACGCATGTCATCATTCCCGGTGGCGAGAGCACGGTGATGAGCCGCTTCCTTCTGATGACCGGCGTGGGCGCCGAGATCGTGCGGCGCGTAACCGAGGGGTCGCTCGCTGTGTATGGAACGTGCGCCGGCGCGATTCTGGTGTCGAAAAAAGCGACGGGGAAAAATGCGCCTGCGTCGTTGGACTTAATCGACATCGACATCGAGCGCAATGCCTACGGATCGCAAGCCCAGAGTTTCGATACCGATCTGACAGTGAAAGGCATCGGTGGGAATATTCCCGTCGCGTTCATTCGTGCGCCCATCATCACGCGTGTCGGAGCCGGTGTGGACGTACTCGCCGAACATGAGGGGAAGCCCGTACTCGTGCGGCAGGGGAACGTACTGGCGGGAACGTGCCACCCGGAAGCACGGGGCGCGACACACATCCATCAGTTCTTTCTTCAAAAAACTCCCTTACCATCCATGCACGCGCATGGATGAACAATGTAAGGGGCCGTTGTCCCATGCCTCGGCAAGCGAGGCCGCGCCCAGGCATCACCGAGCTCTAGTGGCCCGGTCAACAGGCCGGACCGGCTGCTTGGGCAGAGAGAGCCGTTAGACGCATGATACTCAACCCGGCTGTCGTGCAAAGCACATGGTCATTTCCCGCAGACAGACGGCCAAGGCCATCGGAATTTGTCTTGCCACCAAAGAGGCCTATACTCCGTCTATGCCAACCGCCTACCTCTACCAGGATGAACAGGAAGCCGTGAAGGCCCGCGCGCCAGACCTCGCGGTCGAAACCGAGACGCGCGACGCCTTCGAGACGCTGCGCCAGATCAAGATGCGCGCATCGATGGTCGATTTCTCGACGTACCCTGCGATCAAGGACGTCGCGCAGAAGCTCTCCGAAGGGCAGAACCCCGATATGCTGACCTTCGAGGACGTGCCGCCGGATGCGCAGAAGGAACTCTTCTTCGTCATCGGAGCCCGCGGCGTGCACGCGCTCATGCGCACGCTCATCGACGAGCTCAACGACGCCGACGACATCGAGACGCTTGCGTCCCTCAGCGCCATCCGCCACAAGCTGCTCGAGATCAACGCATCCACTACCCACCGCTGATCATGACCCCTACACTCGCCGACTCGCCGGAAACAGAGAATCTCCGCTTCACGCGGACGCCCAACCAATTGCGCGATCTTTCCGAGCAGCTGGAGCGCAGCGGCTACCAGCTCGACCGCCTGGATCAGCTGGGGCAATCCGCCGCCGACCGCGAGAAGCTTCTGCAGGGGATGAAGGAGATCGACCCCACCATCAACGGCGACGCGAACGAGGTGCTGGAAGACCTGAGCTTGTACCAGCAGGAGATCAAGAACAAGAAGCAGTGGAGCGCGTGGGAGTACACCAAGCAGGTGCCGAAGAAAGTGTGGGGCCAGATGAAGAAGCACCCGTACATCACCGCTGCTATCATCCTCGGATTGGCAGGCGTGGCTGCGTACGCCACGGGCTACGTCGGACCGAATACATTCAATACGGTTCGCAGTTGGGTGATGAATAAGTTCCTGGGTGCGAAGGTCGCCGGTGCGGCGGAAGCGGCGAAAGAGGGTTTAGCGAAAGCAGGTGAAGTTGCAGGGTCGACAATTGATAATGCTGGTTCTGCCCTCGGGAATGCCGCGAGGAGCATTCCTCTTCCGCCTGAAGTCGCCGTGCCGCAAGTCCCCACTACCGCGCCCGCACTCGACGAGGCGCTGAAGGCTCTCGACGCGCTGGGGAAGGGCGGATAGACTACCTCCATGACGGAAAGCCAGACTGAATTTCAACGAGAGTCCACCGAACAAATCGCCGATTACGTGCAGGATGCCAATGCAGAACAGCTTCGGAGCGCGTTAGCAGTTCCCGATACCGCTGCGAACTGGCGACAGCTTTTGTTGGAATTGCATAAGCGCCCCAACGTCCCGGATGCATCGCCTATCAAGAATCGTGTTGCGGCCTTCGGTCTGCAGAAGATGTTCATCGATGTAGAACAGAAGCGGAGTGATGCCGCGATGGCGATGCTGAGCTCGCTGACCGTTGCGCGGAGTGGGCGCCCATTGGGGATCTATCGAAGCCTCGTATTCCGCTACCTGGCCCGATATTTGGACGCGAAGCAAACATACGAAAAACTGTGGCAAGGGAAGCCGCCGGCCGAGAACCTCCTGCCGGAATATCTTACCCCGTACGTGCGATCGAAAGAGTCGGGCCACCTGTTGATTCGAGCTACGGAAGTGATCCTCCCCATGCAGTACGACGTGCAGGAGAAAGCCGGCTTGCAGGAATCGCCTCGCGAGCTCGCCCCAATCGCAAATGAGATACTTCTCGGCGCCGTCAATCGTCGTGTGAGTCTGCGCTACGTACTGGCATGCTTACAAGGAAACGTGCTCGCCCAGACGCAGGAACCGTACAGAGCTTTCCTCGGCATTGCAGGGTTTGAAGTGCCGCAGGACCGTGACCTGACTCAGCAGGAACAGGAAGCAACGAAGCTAGTAGTCGGCTACATTGCAAAGTATCTCGATGCCATACGCACGAGTGCGGGCGTCGAAAACACGAAAATGGAAGACATGACCGTGGCGGATGCACTGGAGGCGTCGCTGGGTGCCCATCCGCTGGCGGAACTCACGAAAGAAATCATGAATAACGTACGCGAGATCAATCTGTGGAGCGTGCCGGATCTGCGCGAAACAGCGAAAAAGGTTCTGGAGAACAAGAGTCTCTATCCGGAACGTCTCGTACAGGCGGCACTTGCACCCCTGAGCAATGTCGCGGACGCATCCGCATCGGACCGAGACGAGTTCCGCATCAACGCGGCGGAGGTATCGAAGTTCCTGATGAGCTTCGATGCCGATCGTCTCCTCGTCAAGCATGTCGATGGACACACGCAGCACATGAATGACAAGCAGCGCGCCATGGTTATCGCCTTATGCGACGAAGTGAAGAGCGACAGAACAGTCAACCTCGTTCTGCGGTCGCTGTTCGTACATCAAAAACCAACGGATGCACTCGATACCGAAGCGAACGAGCAGATACGGCAGATCATCGGCGGAGGCGAGATGACGCTGCATGAGGCCTTCACACTGTACTATCTCTCTCATACAAAGAGCGGGGCAGGGTTGCCGCTTACGTACGCTGGCATTGGCATGCTGGAAAATCATGGACAATCAACATTATCATTCGATCTGCAAGCACGCGCTCTCCGTTCTCTCGCGAACCTCACACTCAGCAGTAGCACCAGTTTGCCTTCTAAGCTCGAGAATCTCGGCTTCGACGAAGCCCAGACGACTGAGATGCGCAATGGTGTTTTGGCGCTCAAAGATATGGGATTCGAGCACGGCGCGAATGCGCTCTTGCGCACATGGTCACTCCTGAAGAACCACTGGGACATCCTCATCGCCGCCGGCATCGTTCCGGCGGGCATCGCCGGGTGGAAAGCGCTGCGCTTCGTCGAAGCGAGGAAATTTCGCCTCTTCGCATACGGTGGTACGGAGGAAGTGCGCCAAACGTTCAAGCTCGCACAGTCGGTTACCAATGACCAGATACTAGTGCTGCAGAAAGAAATGCAATCCATCCTTTCGGAACGGAGCCTGCTCTGGAGCTATAACATTCCGGAGAAATGGCAGCTCACCGGGCAAGCGCGCGGCGTTATGCGCGCCACGAGATCGGATATCGAAGACATGGCCACTGTACTGCACAAGCGGTACGGCAATGCCAAAGACATCGCGCAGAAGATGCGAGAGGCCAACGCGACGGACGACGACATCTGGGAAGCGCTGCACAAAAGGGGATACGAGCCGGCTGGCATTCAAAAAGCGATCGACGGTATCGGGAAAACGCCGAAGCAGATGGACGATCAGACGAAGGCTGCTATCAGAGCCGTCGAAGCGAAGACAGCCAACCAGTTGAGCGAGTTCAAGGGGCTGTTGAACACTCAAAAGGAATCGAGCCTCAGGGAGTTTGCAGACCAGCTCAGGAGTCGTCTTGTTACGGCCGATACACTCAAGGGAACAGCGCAAATCGCGGAACTGAGGAAACTCTCTCCTGATGTACAGCGGTTCCAGCGGGAACTGAACACCTACTGTGCGGCAGCAAAGAATGAAGGTCTTCGCAGGGAAATAGTTACGAGATTGCTCGGCGATATCGATGAAGCCAAGATGACCGCTATCCTTACCGCTCACACGACCGAAAAACTCGTTACGAAATTCCACACCATGAAGTCCGCCGGATTGCCGGACGATCAAACGCGGATCCTGATGCGCCTCGGCATCGCCGGCGAATCGCCGGCGCTCGCAGAACCTGCAGCTGAATCGATGTTGCGAGGGGCGGCGAGTGCGGATGAAGTCTCACGCGCTCTCCGCAACATCGACCGTGCCGGCGAACTCATGGAGTCTGGCAAGATTCTGCTCGGCGCCGCCGGAGCCGGTCTGGATGTGTTCGGCATGTCGATGGCCGTGGCGGACTGGGAAGCCAACGAGCATCAGATCCTCCAGACGGACAACCCCGAACTTAAGCGGCTCTACGAGAGCGCTCGCCCGCTCATTGCCGCGGAAGGCGGCACCTCGGCTGTCGGACTCGTCATGGGCGGCATCAGTATCGTTTCAACAAGTGCAGGTTTTGTGATGCTTCCGGTAGGGATGTCTGTGCTGGCAACTCGCTACTCGTACGAGACGCTCAGGCAGAAGGTTGAACTATGGAGCATGACCGACGATGATTGGAATAGGAAAGATCCTGAGGAACTGTTGGCATCTATCAGAGACAATGTACCGAGTTACATCGCTACATCCGATCTCTACAAAGCTTTCGTGAACGAAAGTGAAGCCGGTGCAAACCAGCATTCGCGCGTGCAGGCGTACGAGGCGTACTTCCGTAACAGTGTCCCCGACACTCTCAGCACGCCTGATGATTCTCGGCGCTTTATCAACCACTGCCTGATTTATATCAAGAAGACCACCAATAATGCCTACTCACTGGTCAGTGCGAGCGAACTTGGCAATGCAGTCGCATACGCCGAGATGATGGAGAAACGAACCGCCGGGGACGCATCTGTCTCCACGATCTTGCCGAATGGCGACATGGCAGCCGTAGATATCGGGAATGTGGAGACCATGTCTCCAGACGATATGCAAGCGATCGTGCTGCGGTATCAGCGAGAAATTTTGGATCCATTTACATTCGAGCAACTGTGTCGTGAAGTGATGGATCATCCGGAAGCTGCGGTTTCCGGTCTTATCGCCACCCGCCTCCGGCATCAGATTGCTGTTCTCGGCGCAAAGGCGGAACGCATCAGTACCGATGCATGGGTTCTCGTACAAAATTTGATCCGCGTACGCGTAGGTGAGCTTATGACTTATGTCTCGCAGGGCATCAAAGCATTGCAGGCAGGCGATCGGAAAGAGTTTGCAAAGACCCAAAGCAAGTACGACAAAGCTGCGAGCTTGATCTCCGACATGGCCGATGGCGATGTGGAGAAACTCTATAGTGCGAGGAAGGAAGGCGCCCAAACGAAAGGTGCCCGACGCAAGAGCTAGAAGAATTGGTCTATAACGGCATTTCCGTATCATCGAGAGCTCAGTACAATGGCCGGGCTCCTCATTCTATGAACATCCGAAATTTCTGCATTATCGCGCATATTGACCACCCGCCTTCGCTCTGCGGAGCTACGGCCGGCGAGAGTACCCTGATTACAGCATGAATATACGAAATTTCTGCATCATAGCGCACATCGACCACGGGAAATCGACTTTGGCCGATCGTATGATCGAATGCACCGGCACGCTGCAGAAGCGCGAGATGAAGGAGCAGCTGCTGGACATGATGGATCTGGAGCGCGAGCGCGGCATCACCATCAAGCTGCAGCCGGTGCGCATGAATTACAGAGAGTTCCAGCTGAACCTCATCGATACGCCCGGCCATACCGATTTCCGCTACGAGGTGAGCCGTTCGCTGGCCGCGTGCGAGGGGGCGATCCTGTTGGTCGATGCATCGCAGGGCATTCAGGCGCAGACGCTTGCAGTGCTGTACATGGCGATGGAGCATGATCTGGCCATCATCCCGGTACTGAATAAAATCGATTTACCGGCTGCGGATCCCGACCGCGTGAGCGAGGAAGTGATGAACTTGCTCGGATGCAAAAGGGAAGACATCCTCTTCATTTCCGCCAAGGAGGGCAGGGGAGTGGGCGACGTACTCGATGCCGTGATCGAGCGCGTGTCTGCGCCGCGTGAATCGGAGCAGACGGGTGCGGCGCGCGCGCTCATTTTCGACGCCATTATGGATACGTACCGCGGCGGCGTCGCCTACGTCCGCGCGATCGAGGGAAGTTTCCAGAAAGGTCAGAAAGTTCATCTTCTGGGCACGCAGACGCAGTTCGAAGTGCAGGATGTCGGGTTCTTCTCGCCGAAGTACATTTCGGACGAATCGCTGAACGAAGGCGAAATCGGCTACATCGTCACCGGGCTCAAGGACGTGCGCGACGTGCGGGTGGGAGACACCATCGCGTCGTCGCCAAACGCGAAGATGCTGCCGGGATACAAAGAAGTGCTGCCGATGGTGTTCGCCGGCGTGTACCCCTCGGAGGCGGACAACTACGCCGACCTGCGCGTGGCACTCGAGAAATTATCCATGAACGACGCTGCGCTGCGCATCGAGCCGGAGCATAACAGCGCACTTGGGAACGGCTTCCGCTGCGGTTTTTTGGGCCTCCTGCACTTGGACATCATCCAAGAGCGCCTGGAGCGCGAGTACGACTGCGACTTGGTCATCACCGCGCCGAGCGTGCTCTACGAAGTGAAGATCAACGCGGCGAAAATCGACGCGGTGGTGCGCAAGAGCCTGCTGAAGGAAGACGAGCCCGATGTCGCGCGCATCTCCAACCCGTCCGACTTGCCGGACCCCACCTACATCGACGAAATCCGCGAACCATGGGTGAAGCTCGAGATCGTGTGCCGCAAGGAAGACGTGGGCACTTGCATGACGATGGTGCAGGAACGGCGCGGGAATTACCAGTCGCTCGAGTACCTCGACGCCGACCGCGCACTCATGCACTTCGAGGTGCCGCTGCAGGGCATCGTGCTCGATTTCTTCGACACGCTGAAATCCGCGACATCCGGCTACGCCTCCATGAGCTACGAGCCGCTGGGATACAGGGCGGGCGATCTGGTGAAACTGAGCATCCTCCTGCTCGGCGAACCGGCCGAGGCTCTCAGCACCATCGTGCACCGGTCCGAGGCGCAGCACGTCGGCGGCATCGTCTGCAAGCAACTCAAGGAAGTGCTGCCGAAGGCGCAGTTCCAAATCCCCATCCAGGCCGCCATCGGATCGAAGGTCGTCGCGCGCGAAACCGTTTCCGCCCTGCGCAAAGACGTGACTGGCTACCTCTACGGCGGCGACGTGAGCCGCAAGAACAAGCTGCTCGACAAGCAGAAGAAAGGCAAGAAGCGCATGAAGCAGATGGGCAAAGTGACACTGTCGCAGGATGCGTTTTTGGCGGTCTTAAAGCGTTGACCCCGTGACCTCCTGCCACGTCTTACTCTCCCCCCCGATTCCTGACAGCGGCGCAGCGAGATCGCCGACCCGATGAACCGCAAACGGCATCCATGACATCACTCCCTCGTCGCGAAGCCGTGTCATTCGTCATCGTCATTCGATGGCTCCTTCGGTTTCTGGAACAGGCTGCGATCGAGCGCATCCAGAAACGGCTCGAAGATCGATTGTAAGATGCTTGCCGTGAACACATGCAGATTCTCGAAGGGGATCTCTCGTCCGCCGCCCTCCTCGGACTGGAAGAAATCTTGCAGGACGAAGGTGGTGAGCTGGAGCACCGTGCCGTCGATGTTATGCTCGTCGACCATGAGCCGCGTGAGAATCGGCACTGTTTCGAGCGACAGCACCATCTGCATCCGCGTGATCCACTCCACCAGGTGCTTGTTCGATTGCGCGTCGAGCGTATGGTTCTGCGTCAGCTCCATGCTTTCGTTAACAGTTTCGAGCGAATCTTTGCCCGTCGCTTCCATTAAGTACTCCTGCACTACCGCCGTGCAGTCGTCGTCGATGAGCGAGAGGATGGCGAGGATGAAGATGGACGGACAGTCGCGCGCCACGAGCCGCGAAATGAGGACGAAGAGATGCGTATATTTCTCGTCGCCTAAAAATTGGATGATGGCCCGTGCCACGCGCGTGTCGCGCCGCTTGCTCTTGCGCTCCTCGCGCCGCGCCGCCTGCATCCCGGCCGCAGCGGCGGCAAACCGCTGCTTGGCTTCCTCGCTGAGTTGTTCCAGTGCCCCGGTCGCGCCTTCGCCGGGGGCAGATGATTCAGGACCGAATTCGGACATGGCAAAAGTGTAGCGCGCGGGTGGCTGCGGGAAAATACAAATAGTCCACGCAAAAAATCAACCCCATACTATGACGGCTCAGCATCAAACCGCAACCGGCTCAATGTGGATGACCGTGCAACGCTCCTTGTTCCCGTTGAACTTGAGCGCGCGCATCTTGCTGAATTTCACCGTGCCTGCGACCGTTGCATGAATCGTCCAATCTTTTCCGAGATACGTGTTCTCGCCGGGGCGGAACCAGAACCCTTTCTGGCGCACGAGAATCTCTCCGGCATCGACAACCTGGCCGCCGAAACGCTTCACGCCTCGTCGTTTCGCGATGCTATCGCGACCGTTCTGTGTAGAGCCTCCGGCTTTCTTATGTGCCATAGTGGAGGGATTGTACTGATCATTTCTTGCCTTGCAAGTGGAAAGATTCTGCTTCAGAATGCCTTCAACGTCGCGGGGTGGAGCAGCCTGGTAGCTCGCGAGGCTCATAACCTCGAGGTCGGGGGTTCAAATCCCTCCCCCGCAACCATTCGGCTTCTCTCCTGCGGGAGCTACGCCGGGATGTTGCTCATGACAATCTTAAAAACACACATCCTCGACGGATTCACGCGGAACCGGCATCTCATTTCCGCTAGAGTCCTTTCTTCAACTGCTCCAATTGGTCGCGGTGGAACAGGTAGAGATTCCAGTGCTGGATCACCGGCATCTGCTGCAGCAACTCTTCGTACGCGGCTACCTGCGCCTCCGTCGGCCGTAGGGACCCGGACCCCGTTTGCGCCGGCGAGGCATCGGTAATGATAATCACTTTTTCGCCGCGATTGAGCGCGTTCAGGTTCTCCTTCGCGTACTTATCCTTGTACTGCCCGGACCGGTAGTAGTCTAAATCCTGACGATCCTTCTCGATGTCCTCGCGAAGCAATTCATTGTCCGCACGCATTTCGCGCAGGCGCTCCTCGAAGAGCACGTTCCGGTAGAACGAGAGCACGAGTCCGAACGCCATGAACCCGACCACCGTCAGCCCAACCACGATGGTCAGCTGCTTAGTGATCGGCTCGAGATCCTTGTAGGACTGCATGTGGAGCCGAGTGTAGCAGAAGCGGGAGAGGTGAGTCTTGAGTTTTGAATGGCCGGTAACGAAAGATTGCAAGAATGCAAGATTGCAAAAGACAGATAGCACTCACGCTTGAAGCAACCCTAAGCGAGATGCTTACCGCTATCCGCTTATCGCTCTTCGCTCATCAAGCCTCACCCCATTTGCCTATTCCCCCAAACCATTCCCCAGAGTACTATCGCTCCATGCACATCTACTGCAGCGGTATTGGCGGTATCGGATTGAGCGCGTACGCGGCGCTCCAGCGCGAAGCGGGACACAGGATCTCTGGCAGCGACCGAGCGATGACGCCGCTGCTCGAAGACCTGCAATCGCAGGGAATGACGATCCACCTGACACAGGATGGATCCGCCCTCACGAGCGACATTGATCTCTTCGTGTACTCCGAAGCCATTCCTCTCTCGGCCCCGGAGCGCATCCGCGCGGCGGAGCTGGGGATTGCGCAGATGTCGTACCCGGAAGCGCTGGGGAAAATTTCTGAAGGCTTCACCGTCATCGCCGTGTGCGGGACGCATGGGAAGTCTTCGACCACGGGCATGGTGGCACGATTGTTGATCGAGACGGGGCGCGACCCGACTGTTGTCGTCGGCACGAAGATGCCGGAGCTCGGCGGGCGCAATTGGCGCCGCGGCGAGAGCACGCTGTTTGTGCTGGAGGCGTGCGAGTACCGCAAGTCGTTCCACTTCTACAAGCCGAAGATCATCCTGATGACGAACTGCGACGGCGATCATTTCGACTACTACAAGAGCGTGGAACTCTACCAGGAGGCATTCCGCGATTTCCTCAAACTACTGCCGTCTTCCGGTCTCGTCATCACGCACGTATCCGATCCCGATTGCCAGACGGTGACGAGCGGCATCGACCGCACCGTCATCGACGCCGACGAGTACCCGCTCATCGATCTGCAGACACCGGGTCTGCATATGAAACAGAACGCGCAGCTCGTGCTGGCGCTCGCCAACGAGCTCGGCATCGTGCAAGAGGAAGCGATTGCGGCCGTCGCGCCGTTCGCAGGCACGTGGCGCCGCATGGAGACGAAGGGAACGTACAAGGAAACCGTCACCGTCATCGACGATTACGCGCACCACCCGCGCGAGATCCGCGCAACGGTAAGCGCGATACGCGGCAAGTACCCGAACCGCAGACTCGTAGCGGTCTATCAGCCCCACACCCATAACCGCACACTCGCGATGATGAACGACTTCGCCGAATCGTTTTCCGGAGTCGATCAGCTCATCGTCGCCGACGTGTACGACGCACGCAGCGACACGGAGTCCGAGGCCGTCGACGTGGATGCACTCGTGAAGCTGATCGGCGAGAAGAGCGGCGTACCCTGCGTTCGCGGCGGTTCCGTCGACGAGGCCGAAATACTCGTGCACGAAACACTGCAACCAAACGACGTCCTGCTATGCATGGGGGCAGGGGACATCACGGGGTTGGCAACGCGGATGGTGACCAGTGACAAAGAAGAATCCGCCTAATCCGTAGCCGCGATTCGTCATCGCGGCGGATTCGATGCAATACAACCGCATCGGTAACGAACCGATGCTACGGGAGTGTGATACGCGGCGCATCAGGCATCATGCAGAGCCCGACTCAAGCCATTCTCCCAAAGTGAGCGGAGCATTCCGAGTTGCTCATGAACGAGGACCGTGCCATTTTTCTTGACACTAAGAACGGGCTCATTGCTGGTGCGCGCCACCTCGCACGCCGCAATACCGCGATCACGACAACGACCAACGACAGCATTTTCTTGGTCCGATGAAACCTCGATGATGAATCCATGCGACTGCGAGAAGAGCAAGGCATCTGCGCGCAGCGAAGAGGGGGGTGCATCCAAATTCACATTCAGCCCGATCGATCCGCCCTGCTTGCGCACGGGGAGCGTCATCTCGAAGAGCGCGAGCAGCAATCCGCCGTCGCTCACATCGTGCGATGCGAGGATGAGTCCGTCGCGCATCAGTGAATGCAGAAGTTCAATTTTACCGAGCACACTGCCAAAATCCGGCTTCGGCAGATTCGCGCCGATCAGCGCATCGCGCTCGGCGTTCGCCATGCGCTCGAGGATCTCGTAGTACGCGGATCCGCCGCACTCGTCCTTCATCTCTCCCAAAAATAGCAGCGTGGAATCCTCGCGCTTCAGCTGCGATGTGACTGCCTTCGTCGCATCGTCCATCACGCCCACGCAGCACACAATGGCCGTCGGGGGAATGGCCGACCCGTCCGGCGTGGAGTTGTACAGACTCACGTTGCCGGATATAACGGGTACCGGTTCGCCATCGATGGCGATGCCGCGCGCCGCTTCGGCGATGCCGCGAACGCCTTCCTCCAACGCGGCGAGCTGCTCCGGTACTTCGGGGTTCCCGTAGTTCAGACAATCGGTGAGTGCGCGGGGCACGGCGCCGACCGCCGCGACGTTACAGACGGATTCGACCACCGCATTCGCCCCCTGCCAGTAGGCCGAAATGCGCCCGTACCGCGGATTACCGTCGGCCGCGACTGCGACGCCGCGCTTGGCATCGGCATCGGGGAGTGACCAACCCGGATGCTCTTCGGATTCCTGATAATCGCGCAGATCGCGCAGCGGCATCAGCACGCCGGCGTCGGCCTCGCCCGCCTCGACGATGCTGTTGCCAATGACGGTTTTATCGAAATGTCGGATCACCGGCGACTTCGACGCGTGGTTCGGGTGCTCGAGCATCGCGCGGAACACGGTGCCGATGGTCGTCTGCAGCAGTTCGCCCGGTTTGCCATCGGCACCGGGCAGAGACACCGTGATCGTGTCGCCCTCGCACTGGATGGATGGCTCAACTCTCTTCGCCTCTGCCAGTGTTGTCGGGCGCGTGTACTGCAGACCCTGTGTGATGTCGCTCGACTGTGCCTCGCACACCACGACGCCGCGATGGCGCAGCCGGTAGATGCCGTCGCCCGTCACTTTGCCGATCACGGACGCGTGCGCTTTCTCCGCCACGCTCGGCAGATCCCACACTTCGTTGTAGTGCCGCACGATGTGCTCCGTCAGCGACGGATGGCATGTCCAGCAGAATCGCTCCTGCGTCTCGGCGCAGGCGATGACCTCGGAAGGCAAATCGTCGATGGATACGTGCACGGCATCGAGCGAGACATCCGCGCCGAAGCCGCGCTCGGCTACCTGCTCGACCGACGCGCACACCACGCCGCCGGCACCGAGATCTTTGAAGCTGACGGAGCGCAGTTTTCCGTTCGCCGCCAGCCAATCGAATAATGCGTACGTGGAAGCCAAAAGATGGCGCTCCAAAAACGGATTCGGCTCCTGCACCGCACCCGTGTTCTGCTCCGTCTTCTCGGCATCGAGCGACAGGCTCGAGAACGAGGCGCCGCCGAAGCCGCTGCGGTCCGTCGGCTTGCCGACGAGGATGATGTCGTAGCCCTCTTTCGCCGCTTCCTCGGGCACGTAGCTGTGGATCACTTCGTCTTCGCGCACGATGCCGAGCGCAATGGCGTTCACGAGGCAGTTGCTGTCGTATGCCGCGTCGAAAACCGTGTCGCCGCCGACGTTCGGGATACCGAGCGGATTGCCGTATCCACCGATGCCGCGGATGACCTCGCGCGCGATGCTGCGCGTCTCATCCGTCTCTAAACTTCCCAGCCGGAGCATGTCCATGCATCCGATGACGCGCGCACCCATGCACGCGACGTCGCGCACCGTGCCGCCGACGCCCGTCGCCGCCCCCTCGTAGGGTACGATCTGCGACGGATGGTTGTGCGACTCATGGCTGATGACGAGTCCCCACCGTTTTCCCGGCGGCCCATCAGTAATCGCGACGATGCCGCTGTCTTCCTTCGGCCCCAAGATGACATGCTTCCCATCGGTCGCGAACGCCTTTAGAAAACGCCGCGACGATTTGTAGCTGCTATGCTCGCTGCCTTGAATGCCCCACACGACGGCCTCGACCACCGTCGGCGGCCGGCCCAGCAGCGATTCGATCGTCCGCGCCTCCTCCACCGTCAGTCCGATACCATGCTTCGTGAGCGCCGATCGGACCTCGGCATCGGTCATGCGGGAAAAAGGGAGCGTGGGCGCAGAGGAGGCGGTTTTCATGGTCGAAGTATACTGAGTCGACGGCAGGAATGAAGGGCAATCGCTGCGCATCCACACGTAGAAAAGCCCCGTTCCGCCTGATAGACTGTCGGTATGAAACTCTGGCACGCCATCGGCCGGCAGAAGAAGCTCGTGGGGGGCGTGGCCATCCTCGCCGTCACTCAACTGGGCGCGTCCGTCGCCGGGCTGCTACGCGACCGCATTCTCAACAGCACGTTCAATGGCGATCTCGCGGTGGTCGACACGTACCTCGCCGCCTTCCGCCCGAGCGACCTCCTCTTCCAAACGTGCATCATGTCGGCGATGGGGACGGTGCTCGTGCCGGTGCTCGCATCGTACTACGCGAAGGGAAAAGAGGACGAGATGTCGAACGTGCTCAGTGGAACCACGGCTCTCGCCGCGATGGTATTCGGTGTCATCGCACTCGTGCTGGCTCTCCTGTTTCCGTGGGTCGGCCCGCTTCTTGTCCAGTTCAAGGGAGAGGAATTGCAAACCTACATCCGCTTCGGCCAGCTCGCGTTGCTCGTGAATTTCTTCTTCGTGTTCGGCAACGCGCTGGGCCAGTACCTCATCACGGTGCAGAAGTACTGGATCTACGGCATCACGCCCATTCTCTACACGTTGGGCACAATTTTCGGAACCATCGTCCTCACGCCGTACGTCGGCGCATACGGCCCCATGCTCGGCACGATTCTCGGCGTGATGCTGTACGTCGCACTGCGGCTCGCGGCAGTCCTGCACGCCGGCGCATCCATCCGCTTCACACTCTGGCATCCGGACATCCCCGACATGGCCAAACTGATGCTCCCGCGCATCCTCGCCTTCGGCGCGTTCCAGCTGCAGCTCCTCTTCCTCGACCGCATCGCCTCGGGCTTCCCGGCGGGCGCCGTCACCATCAACAACAACACGCGCAACTTCCAGTCGGTACTTGTGGGCGTGGTCGGCATCGCCATCGCGCAGTCGGTGTACTCCGTACTCAGCCAAACGGCTGCCACGCGCGAACCGGAGCGCTTCAAGCGCTTTTTCAGTTACGGCATGTGGCTATGTCTCCTGCTGACGATCCCCGGCGCTGCCGCCCTCACGCTGCTGTCACCATTCGCAGCATGGCTTGTGCACTTGTCTGAGCATCTTCCTGCCTTCCGCACATTCCTCCTGCTGTACGCCATCAGCATCCCGTTCGAGAGCCTCTCGCACCTGCAGTACCGCGCGTTCTACGCCATGAAGCAGACGCTGATCCCGGCGGCCTTCGGTGTGCTCGGTGGGGGAGTGGCTATCCTCAGCGCGCTACTGCTCGTTCCCCGCATTGGCGTCTACGCCATCGCCGCAGGCTACACCATCGGCGAGATCGTGCAGACGTTCGGGTTGGCGGTGGTGCTGCCGGGGCAGACGAAGAAATATATGGACACGGCTTCGCGGTAGTGATGTCCAAACCTTGGTATGGCAATTGCTCGCCGGACCGACGATACCGCTGCGCCGCTGTCCTGGAGAGGCGTGGGATTTGCAGCGTGCGAATCGCGTCAGTACACAATGTCGAACGACTCCGCGTTCTCCGGCAGAGCGTTCTTCAGCGTGAACCGCTCCACCCGCGCGCCGTCCGGCCCCACGCGACACCACTCCTCGAAATCATTCAGCGCCGTATCCGGCCCTTCGGCATGCACGGTCACCGATCCATCGCCATTGTTCGCCACCCAACCCGTCACGCCGAACTGTTCGGCTTTCTTCCTGGCCATGGCGCGGAAGTAGACGCCCTGGACTTTGCCTTCGATGGTGAACTCACGGGAAAGCATGGGAGGAGTATAGATGAATCTTGAGCTTTGAGTCTTGAATGGCGGGTAACGGAAGATTGCAAGACTGCAAGATTGCAAAAGACAGATATCATTCACGCTTGAGGCAAGTCTTAGCGAGATGCTTACCGCTGTCCGCTTATCGCTCTTTAGATTCATCACTTCTTCTTCACCTGCGTGAAATCCAGTTCCACCGGCGTCTCGCGATCGAAGATCAAAACCAACACCGTCAGCTTCCCCTTGTTCACGTCTACGCTCTCGATGCTGCCCTCGTAGTTCTTGAACGGCCCGTCGACGATCACCACGAGATCGCCGATCTGGAAGTCGCTCTTGAACTTCGCCTCCTGCTCGCCGACTCTGCGCTCGATGACACCGAATTCCTCCGGCGTCACGGGCACCGGGATATTGCCGGATCCGACGAACCCCGTCACATTCGGCGTGTTGCGCACCACGTACCAGCTGTCGTCCGTCACGATCATGTCGACCAGAACGTAGCCGGGGAAGAGCTTGCGCTCCTCCTCCACGGGCTCGCCCTTCTTGAACACGAGTTGTTTCTCCTTCGGCACCTGCACGCTGAAGATGTAGTCGGACATGCCGAGCGATTCCACTCGCTGTTCCAGCGCCTGCTTCACGCTGTCCTCGTACCCGGAATACGTGTGGAGCACGTACCAATTCCGACCGGCTCTGGGATCTTGCTTACCCATAGGAAGAGGGGATTAGGAAGCGGCCTTGAGAAGGGCCGAAATACCTTCGGACAACACGAAGTCGATGAGACCGAAGAAAACGGCGCTTACGGCGCAGAATATCAGCACGATCACCGACAGACGCACAGCCTGCTGGCGTGTGGGCCAGCGGACCTGATGCAGTTCGGCAAGCGAGGCGTTGAAGTATTCGATCAATGCGTTCATACGTCTGATGTTCGTAAAAAACCTCTTCCGAGGCAAGGCGAGTCTACCGTATATCGGGGGAGGCGCAAGGGGGAATTAGCGGGCCCCATCCCCCGGAGGGCCCCATCCGCCCCTGCGGGGGCACCTTCCCCCGTCTCCTCCCTTCGTATTATTAAACAACTGAACGACTACTCTATTTCACAAACCCCGAGACCAGCTCGGGGAAGGAAATAACTATGAAGAACATTCAGCGGCTCCCTTCCCCGGCAGGCGTGCGGGTGGACGGGGGAAGGGCCGGGGATGG
>CAZWBO010000023.1:0-17411 GCA_964632375.1 uncultured Candidatus Peribacteria bacterium
ACCGGACAGAACCGGGCCGCCGAGGCCCTGGCAGCGAGCGGCTCGCTGCTGCGGATATGATTGATGATCATGGGAACACCTGCTCACTTCGTCGTGAGTTCTCTGCGCAGCAGTTCTATCTCGTCGCGCAAGTCGGCGGCCTTCTCGAACTCCAAGTTCTCGGCGGCCAATTCCATCTGCCGCTCCAGCTCCCCCATCAGCCGCTTCTTCTCGTCCTTCGGGATCTTCGTGTGATCGTGCTTCGGGCGGCGGAGTTCGAGCTTGCGGTGCTCCTCCTGAATATCGTGCACTGCCTTCTGGATCCCCTTCGGGGTGATGCCGTGCTCCTTGTTATACGCGTCTTGGATGGCACGACGGCGATTGGTCTCGCTGATGGCGGCTGTCATCGCATCGGTCATCTTGTCGGCGTAGAGCGTCACATGCCCTTGCAGGTTGCGCGCCGCGCGGCCGATGGTCTGGATCAGCGCGTCGCGCGAGCGCAGGAAGCCCTGCTTGTCGGCATCGAGAATGGCGATGAAACTCACCTCGGGCAGATCGAGCCCCTCGCGCAGCAAGTTGATGCCGACCACGATGTCGATCTCGCCTATGCGCAGCTGGCGCAGAATCTCGATGCGCTCGAGTGTCTCGACGTCGCTGTGCAGATACCGCACCTTATACCCGCCGTCGAGCAGGTACTGCGTGAGATCTTCGGCCATCTTCTTCGTGAGCGTGGTGATGAGCACGCGTTCTTTGTTCTTGAGCGTCTTCTGCACTTCCTCCGTGATGTCGTCGATCTGATGCTTCGTCGGCTTCACCGTCACGACAGGATCGAGCAAGCCCGTGGGACGGATGATCTGTTCGACGATGTGCTCCTTGGGCGTGTGTGCGAATTCGTACTTGCCCGGCGTGGCCGACACGTAGACGCGCTGCGGCGTGCGGTCCTCGAACTCGGTGAACTTGAGCGGCCGGTTGTCGTGGCTGCTCGGCAGGCGGAAGCCATAGTCGATGAGCGTCTGCTTGCGGCTGCGGTTGCCCTCGTGCATGCCGCCCACCTGCGGGATGGAGATGTGCGACTCGTCCACGATCAGCAGGAAATCGTCGGGGAAGTAATCGAGCAGCGTGCTCGGCGGCGAGCCCGGCGGCAGGCCCGTGAGGTAGCGCGTGTAGTTCTCGATGCCCGTGCAGTAGCCGGTTTCCTTCAGCATCTCGATGTCGTACTCCGTGCGCTGGCGAATGCGCTCGGCCTTCACGAGTTCGTTATTCTGCAGGAAGAATTTCTCCTGCTCGTTCAGATCCACTTTGATCTGCTCGATGGCTTGGTCGATCTTCTCCTGCGTGGTCACGTTGTGCGATGCCGGGAAGATCATCACCTCCTGCAGTTCGTTCAGCACCTCACCCGTGAAGCTGTCGACTTCCTGGATTACGTCGATCTCGTCGAACGGCATCTCGAAGCGGATGACCGTGTCGCCGGCCGGCGGAAAAATCTCCACCGTATCACCCAGCACGTGGAACATTCCCTGCTTGAAATCCATGCCCGATCGGCGGTACTGGATGTCGGTGAGCTTGCGCAGGAACTGATCGCGCTTGATGGCCTGCCCGCGCTCGAGCTTCATGGCCAACGCCTCGTAGTCTTCCACGTTACCCAGGCCGTAGATGCACGACACCGACGCCACAATGAGCACGTCGCGTCGCGTGAGCAAATTGAACGTGGCGGCGTGGCGATACTTCTCGATCTCCTCGTTGATGCTGGCATCTTTCTCGATGTACGTATCCGACGTGGGCATGTAGGCCTCCGGCTGATAGTAGTCGTAGTAGCTCACGAAGTAGCTCACGGCGTTGTCCGGGAAAAATCCCTGAAACTCGCTGCACAGCTGCGCAGCCAAGGTCTTATTATGTGCCAGCACGAGCGTCGGTCGCTGCACCTCCTGGATGATGTTCGCCATGGTGAAGGTCTTGCCGGTGCCCGTGGCGCCGAGCAGCGTCTGGTGCTGTGCGCCGGCACGCAGACCCTTCACCAGCTTCTCGATGGCGGCGGGCTGGTCGCCTTTGGGCTCGAAGGGCGAGACGAGGTTGAATGGTTTATTCTTCATAGCAAATTTCGGAAAAGGAGAGACATACCGCTGTCACCCTGAGCTTGTCGAAGGGTGAATGGCTTATTTTGCATAGCAGGAGACAGAACGTATGGAAAAAGCTCTTTATTGTGCCAGAGTTCTTGACTACTTCAAGAAGAGGGGCAGGATTCTGGCCCTTTTTCCATGAAAAACGTGATGGCATTGTCGGCAGAAGCGTCTTCACTGGACCTTCCTCCAGACATCGATTCCTTACAGGAAGGAATGAGCCGCGCCATTACGGAACTAATGAAGCAATTCGCCGGAAGCATCACGCGAATGGAAGCGACGCTCGCGCTGGAAGAAGTGACACGCCTGCATTTGCTCCAAATGGAGCTGGGTACCGACGCTTTTCCCATCATCTTTCTTCCCTTTGGTCAGTTGCGGGAGCAGGCGTTCGCACTCCTCTGCATCGAGCGGGCGGGCGCCGAGCGAGTGACCGAAGGCATGGAACGAGGAGAGCGCGCCCGAAAAAAACCACACGTTTCGCAGGCCGCATGAAGACAAACGTTTCCGCCGGAAAAGTGCCCGATTTGGAAACGATTCAGATCAATCTTGCCGACAGTGCCATGCCGGTCGGCGTTCTCTTGCGCGCATCAAAGAACCAGAGGAAGCGGATGGAAGAGGTCTATCGATACACCCGCATGCAGTGCGCAACGGATTTTGGCACCAGAGCATCTGCTCTCCTGCGGGAGAAGGGCGTCTCACATTTTACTGTCTATGCAAATACCGAAGATAAATCCCTTACCTGTCGTGTCCGGTGTGAACCGACTATTCGGGAGTCCATCCAGCGGGCACTCGCATTCTTGATGCAGGATAGCTGGGAGCGCATATTGGAAACCGTGAAAGACATCTATGACAGATCGCAGGATTCTCCGCTATTCTAGCGCCATGATCGACCTCGCCGACCTCCGCGTCCGCCCCGACGCCTACCAGGCCGCTGCCACGAACAAGGGCATCAAGCTGAATGTGCAGGAGTTTATCGTACTCGACGAGCGCCGGCGCGCACTCATTCCGCTGGTGGAGGAGATGCGCGCGAGACGCAACAAGGTGAGCAAGGAAGTGCCGCAGATGAAGGGCGAGGAGAAGGAGAAGACCATCAAGGAAATGAAAGCCCTGGGCGATGAGCTGAAGACGCACGAGGGCGAACTCACGGCCGTGGAAGAGAAATGGAAAACGATGCAGCTGCTAGTCCCGAACTTGCCGCTGCCGCATGTACCGGTGGGGCTGAGCGAAGAAGAGAACGTGGTCATCCGCACCGTGGGAAAACCGCGTGTATTCGATTTTCCCGTGAAGGATCATGTGATGCTCGGCAAGGAGCTCGACATCATCGATGTGGAGCAAGCGGCAATCGTGAGCGGCAGCCGCTTCGCGTACCTCAAGGGCGACGCGGTGCGCCTGCAGATGGCTATCATCCAGATGACATTCGACATTCTCGGCAACGAGAAGATTCTGGCCGCCGTCGCGAAGAAGGCGGGGCTGAAGGTTTCGACCAAGCCGTTCGTGCCGGTGCTGCCGCCCGTCATCATGCGGCGCGACGTGATGGACCGCATGGACCGCCTGCAGCCGGAGGAACAGCGCTACCTGCTGCCCGAAGACGGCCAAGTGCTCGTGGGTTCCGCCGAGCACACGCTGGGGCCGTACTACATGGAGAAGACGTTCGAAGCGGAGCAGTTGCCCGTCCGCTTCATCGGCTACTCCACCGCCTTCCGCCGCGAGGCGGGAACCTACGGCAAGGACATGGGCGGTATTCTGCGCGTGCATCAGTTCGACAAATTGGAAATGGAATCGTTCACCACTGCGGATGCGGGCGCGGACGAACAGCAGTTCATCGTCGCGCTGCAGGAATACCTGGTGCAGCAGATCGAGGTGCCGTACCGCGTGGTGCAGAAGTGCACGTTCGACATCGGCAAGCCGAACGCCAACGGCATCGACATCGACTGCTGGATCCCCTCGCAGGAGAAATACCGCGAGACGCACACGAGCGACTACATGACCGACTTCCAGTCGCGTCGCCTGGGCACGCACTACACGACTGCCGACGGCAAGCGCGCGCTCGTCCACATGAACGACGCCACGGCGTTCGCCATCGGCCGCACGCTCATCGCCATTCTGGAAAACCACCAACAGGCCGATGGATCGATAGTGATCCCGAAGGCGCTCCGCCCGTACATGGGCGGGAAGAAGAAACTGGAAAACAACAGTTGAGCGCCGTCTCTTCGCGGCTTTAGCATACGTGCCAGTGTGTATGTACACGACGGACAGCGTCGCGTGCTGCCGCGAGTCGCGACCGTTGCCGCCGGATACTCAGCCGACAGTACCGGCGGTACCTCGCGCCTGCTTGATGCCCGACCGGTGCGCTTTGTCCGCCAGCATTTTTTCCTTCGCGCGCCGCGACCGGCGCTGTTTCTGCTTGCGCAGCTTGAATGTCTTCTTGGCCCGTGCCGATTCCCTCCCCTTCACTTTTTCCTCGATCTTCTCGATGAGCAACTTGTAGGCGCTGATGCGATTCTTGCTCTGCTCGCGGTGGCGCTGGCACCGCACTTCGATGCCCGTAGGACGATGGATCAGCAGGACGCAACTGGCGGTCTTGTTGATCTTCTGTCCGCCCTTGCCGCCGCCCGTGATGAACTGCTCGTCGATGTCCGCGGGCAGCACCCGCAAGGCAGCGGCTTTCGCGCGCACAGGGTCCGGCAATGGGACGGGAAACTCCACCGGAGGATTATAGCGCCTTCAGCAACGCATCCACTCGATCGCACGTTTCCCACTTCACGCCCAGATCTTCCCGGCCCATGTGGCCGTACGCGGCGAGCTGCTTGTACTGCGGTTTGAGGAGTTCAAGATCGCGGATGATGGATGCCGGGCGCAGATCGAATGTCTTCGCGACGGCCTTCTCCAAATCGCGATCTGAAAGGGGCAGCTTGCCCTGAGCTTGTCGAAGGGTGCCGAACGTGTCGACGCGGATGCTGACGGGCGCGGCCACGCCGATGGCGTACGCGATCTGCACCTCGCACTTCTTAGCGAGCCCCGCCTTCACCACGTGCTTCGCCACCCAGCGCGCGGCGTACGCGGCGGATCGATCGACCTTGCTCGGGTCTTTGCCGCTGAACGCGCCGCCGCCGTGCCGGCTGTAGCCGCCGTACGTGTCGACGATGATCTTGCGGCCGGTGAGACCGCAGTCGCCCGGCGGGCCGCCGATGACGAAGCGGCCGGTGGGATTGATGTGGAACTTCGTCTGCGCATCCAAATACTTTCCGCACACCGGCTCGATGATCTCGCGGCGGATGTCGGCGCAGATTTGCTCGTGCGCGATGCCGTCGGCGTGCTGAGTGGAGATGACCACGCACTCGGCACGCTCGGGCTCGCCATCATTTGAATACTGGATGGTCACCTGGCTCTTGCCGTCGGGGCGTAGGTAACTGAGGCCGTTGCGCTTGCGCACTTCGGCCAGCTTCTTCGTGAGCCCATGCGCGAGCGAGATCGGCAGCGGCATCAGCTCCGATGTCTCGTCGCACGCGAAACCGAACATCAGGCCCTGGTCGCCCGCGCCCTGCTCCTCCTCCACTTCTTTATCGACGCCCTGCGCGATATCCGCGCTCTGCTCGCCCACGCTGACGAGCACGGCGCACGCCTTGCTGTCGAACCCGTACACGGCGTTGTCGTAGCCGATCTCGTGGATGGTCTTGCGCGCCAAACCGGCGATGTCGATGTACCCGCGCGTGCGCATCTCGCCCGCCACGATGACGAGCCCCGTGGTCGCGAGCGTCTCGCAGGCCACGTGCGCATGCGGATCCTGCCGCAGTGCGTCGTCGAGAATGGCGTCGGAAATCTGATCGCAGATTTTGTCGGGGTGGCCTTCGGTGACCGATTCGGAGGTGAAGAAATGAGACATAAAGGTGAGAGAAAATAAATCAAGATTTGTCCTCCTGAGCGAGCCCTTCGGCGGCACTCAGTTCTCACTCGCGAGCCGAAGGGCGGAGGTGAAGAAATGAGACATAAAGGTGAGAGGGAATTAAGAATCAAGAATGAGGAATGAGGAATGCTTCTATCAATCTCTCTTGATTCTTACTTCCTGATTCCTGATTCCGTCAAAGATCTTCTCCTGCGACAGAGAAGACTGATGGAAATCTATCTTCCCCTGGTAGGGGCTGGAGGTACCACCTTACGCAGCGATGAAGCAAAGACTGGTTGGCTTGCCGGCCGAAGCAGCGATACTTCTGGGAGTAGCCAGCCTCCGCTCCGCTTCGGCGGAGCTTCGGCCGGCAGCCTGCTGCGCAGGCTGGTGAGCGTCTCGTGCGGGCCAGATCCCTCGACGCTGCTCTGGATAGGCGATGGTGTGGCGGCAGGATAGACGGAAGAATAAATCTCCTCAAGAGAATCTGCGCATGCAACGCGAGCACCCGATCTGTCCAGCGACGGCGGCACCGGCAGACGGCAGAAAGACATCGCGCTTCGACACGCTCAGCGCAGACCCCGCGTCTCTTCTGAGAAATAAGAGGAAAACACATTCACACCTGCGACGGAGAAGGACTACAATCCCGCTTCACTATGTTCACAGCACCCTCACCTTTCACCTTCGTTCTCTTTGGCGCTTCGGGGCATCTGGCACAACTGAAACTGTATCCGGCTCTCTACACGCTGGCACACAAGAAGCGCCTGCCCGCGCAGTACGCCGTTGTCGGCTTCGCGCGGTCGGAGATGAGCGACGAATCGTTCCGCAGTCTCGTGGCGGATGCCATTCGTCGCAACGGCGACGGCGTGAACGAGGATGTACTGCAGGAGTTCCTGCTCCACGTGCGCTACCACCAGGGACAGTACGACGTGCGTGACGACTACGCGTCGCTCGCGGCGCGGATCGCGACATTGGAAGAAGGATGGGAACGACCGGTGCGCCTCGCGTACCTCTCGACGCCGCCGGATGTGTTCGCGTCGGTGCTGCACAACCTGTGCGACGGCGGCGTGCACGTGGCCGGCAAGCCGTTCCGCACGCTGGTAGAAAAACCCGTAGGCCATGATCTGCGCAGCTTCAACGTGGTGCGCGCGGAGCTCAGCAGCTGCTTTGAGGAGCACGAGATCTACCTACTCGACCACTACTTGGGCAAAGACGCCGTGCGCAACATCTACTACCTGCGCTACGCCAACCCCGTGCTCGAGCGGATCTTCAAGAACACGCTCATCGGCCACGTGGAGATCACGGCATTCGAAGAAGACGGCATCGAGAAGCGCGCGGGCTACTTCGAGGGATCCGGGACCTTCCGCGATATGTTCCAGAGCCACCTCTTCATGATGGCGTGTCTGCTCACCATGCGGCTGCGCGACGGCGAGGAGTTCATCAAAGAGAGCCGTCTCGAAGCGCTGAAGGGCTTCTACATCCCGCCCGCTACCAACCTTGGCGACGTGGTACTGCAAGGACAGTACGCCGCGGGCGAGATGCGCGGCGAGACCGTGGCGGGCTACCGCGGTGAGGAAGGTGTCGACCCGGCCTCGCGCACGAACACGTACGCGGCCATGTCGCTCCTCAGCCGAGAATCGCGCTGGCAGGGCGTGCCATTCTTCCTGCGCTCCGGCAAGAGACTGCAGAGGAAGGAGACGCGCATCTCGATTCAGTTTAAGGAACCGCGATCGGTGGGAAAGGGCGCGGGTCCGAACCGGCTCGACATCATTCTGCAGGGCGAGGCCGGCATGCGGCTGCACATGCAGACGAAAGTCGGCGGCATGCAGCCCGAGTACCGCCCGCTCGTGATGGAGGATCCACTCGTCTGCTACGGCGACTGCCTGCCCGAACACAGCCTACTGCTGCTCGAAGCCATACACGGTTATCAAACCTGGTTCCTCAGCTTCGAAGAAGTCCACACCGCCTGGCGCATGATCGACCCGCTGCAAGCGTACCTGCAAAAACCCGATACGCCGCTGCACGTCTACGCCGCCGGAACGCAGGGGCCGAAGGAAGCAGATACGTGGATCGACGTGCAGGGGGCGAGGTGGATGTGATGAGCGATGAGCGAACGGCGGTAAGACCGGAACAACGTGTTCATCGTTTCACTGATTCGCCTTCCGCAGTACAATCTTCTTCCCATGGACACTGCCTCTCGCCTCTCGGCCACCCAAGCGCTCCTCGCGCCGTACGCGGTGCCCGTGGGCGGACGCGATGGGCGCGCGCACGACGAACCGGCGGACGATACGCGCTTCCCGTTCCAGCGCGACCGCGACCGCATCATTCACTCGCAGGCATTTCGCAGACTACAGGGCAAAACGCAGGTGTTCGTCGCGGGCGAGGGCGACCACTACCGCACGCGCCTGACGCATACGATGGAAGTGGCGCAGATCGCGCGCGACATCGCGCGGACACTGCGACTCAACGAGGATCTCACGGAGTGCATCGCGCTCGCGCACGACTTGGGGCATCCGCCCTTCGGCCACAGCGGCGAAGAGACACTGAACGTGCTGATGGAGAAGTACGACCTGCGCTTCGAGCACAACCAACAGAGCGCGCGCATCGTGACGTTGCTGGAGGAACATTCGGCGCATCAGCCGGGATTGAACCTGAACCGCGAAGTGCTCGACGGACTCGCGAAGCATACCACCCTCGTGCGCGCACCGAGCCTCGAAGCGCGCGTGGCGGACGTGGCGGATCAAATTGCGTACACCGCGCACGATTGCGATGACGGCCTGCGCGCGCATCTCTTCTCGCTCGAGAACGTGCGCGTTGTCTCTCTTGCTCGCGAAGCGGCCGAACACGCTTCGCGCCGGGGAACATCGTTTCGCGGCGCGCTCATCCATCTGCTCGTCTCCGACCTGTACGCCGAGAGTGAGCAACGACTGCGCGCGAAGACGATTCAATCGATCGACGACGTGTACGCCACGCGCGAGCCGCTGATTGCATTTTCGGCACACATGCAGGATCAGCTGCAAGTTCTTCGATCGTTCCTCTGGCAGCACATGTACCTGCACCCGACAGTGCAGCTCGCCACCGAGGAAGGGCAGGCAATCTTGGAGCAGCTCTGGGCCAAGTACGAAGCCACTCCCACCGACAAGATTCAGCAGCTGCAGCGACGAACATCGTCGACGCTCCCCGAGGCCATCAAGGATTACATCGCAGGGATGACGGATGCGTACGCAAGGGAACAGGCAGGATGAAATGGAGAATTGAAAATTGAAAATGGAGAATGGAAAATGATGGAAGTGATTCTTGCTTCAAGCGGCATCGTCCATTTTCCATTCTCAATTTTCCATTCTCAATTCTCAGTTCCCCATCTCTCTATTGCAAATAGAGCAGCGGATTCTTCTTCACACCGTTCTTGCGCACCTCGAAGTGGATGTGGATGCCGGTGACGCCGTAGACGAATCCGGTATTGCCCATCCACGCGATCTTCTGCCCGCGCGCGACCGTATCGCCGACGTTCACGTAGAGTTCCTTGTTGTGCGCGTACAGCGTGACAAGCCCGTTCCCGTGATCGATCTCGACCACGTTCCCGTACCCGCCGTTCCACCCGGTGGCGGCGCGGATAACCGTGCCGTTTTCCGATGCGTACACCGGCCCGCCGCCGCGCGTCTGAATGTCGACCGCGTAGTGGCCGGCGCGGTAGTACTGCGTGAAGGAACAGTTGGCACACGGCATCTGCAGCAGCGTGCCCGTCACCTCGGTGGTTTCGAGCGGCACCTGCTTGAACACGTTGCTACCGGGCTTGGCACTCGGCGTCACGGTCGCGCCGTCCGGCAGCCGCAGCGATGTCGAGGGCAGACGGTCGTTGAACTGGAGCGGCAGGCGCTGCATGGACGGCGGCGGCGGGATGACGGCAACCGTATCGGGGTTCACGACGGGCTTGGCGCCGGGGATGATCAGCTCCTGACCGGCCACGATGAACCCGCCGCGCACGCTGTTCTGACGCGCGATGTCGGTGGCCGGCACATCGTACAGCTGCGCGATGCGGTTGAGCGTCTGACCCGTGCGCACGGTATGGAGCACGCCGTTCACCGGCAGAATAGTCAGCTCCTGCCCCGGCTTCACCGACGCGCCGGACTTGAGATTATTCGCCCACTGGATCGTCTTCACGTCGATGTTGTAGCGCTTCGCGATGGCCGCCAGCGACTCGCCCTGCTGCACCGTGTGCATGAGTGTCTGGCTGAAGGCAAGGCGCGTCCCCTGCTGCCCGAGCGACGACGATTTCATCAGGAAGCCTTCTTCCACGAACAGGAACTGCGGTGTCGGCGCGTCTTCGTTATCGTCGCTGGCCGAGAGCGCGGCATCGGGCACGTACGGCGGCAAGAGCGAGCCGACGACGAAGCCGCCCACGAGCAGGATGCGCACGCGGATCGAGAGCCGACGGAGAAGAGAAGTCCGCATGAGAATCAGCCGCAAAAAAACGGGACGGTCATCATGACTAGACGGCGAGCTTGGCGAGAGTGTTCAGCACGATGCGCATGTCGCGGTAGCGCTCGCTCGAGCCGAGGAGGATGACGAGGTACTTGCGCCCGGCGACGCGCACGACCGACACGAGCGTCTGCTTCGCCTCGTCGGTGGTGCCGGTCTTGCCGGCGATGACCGACGACGTGGAACCGAGCAGTGCGTGCGTGTGATGGAGGGTGATCGCGTCGCCTTCGCGGCTGCGCACCGTGACCAACGGCGTGCCCATACGCTCGACGATGGCGGGGTACCGCAGCGCGTACGTCGCGAGCCACTTGAGATCCTGGGGCGTGGAGTACTGCCGTGGATCGTCGAGTCCGATGGGGTTCGCGAACGCCGTATTGCGCAACCCGAGCGTGATCGCACGATCATTCATCTGTTTCACAAACGCATCGACCGAGCCGGCGTCGTACGTCGCCAGTGTCATCGCCGCGTCGTTGGCCGAGAACACGAGCATAGCCGAGAGCAGATCGCCCACCGTGTAGTGATCGCCCGCACGCAAGCGCGCCACTTGTCCCTCCACCATGGCCACGTCGCCGGGAATCTCCACCACTTCGTCGAGCGAGTGCCGCTCGACAATGACAATCGCCGTCATGAGTTTCGTGAGGCTTGCGATCGCGCGGTGCGCGTCGATGTCGCGGCCGTAGAGCTCTTGGCCGCTATCGAGGTCGCTGACGAGGAACCCCGAAGCGGAGAGCAACGCATCCAGCCGCGCCTCCGTCTCCGAGCGAACGGACAGCACGGCGGGCGCGGCAACGGACAGGCTGCGCACCGGCGCCGTGGAAGAACCCGCCACCGGAAGCATGCCCATCAGCAGTACCGACAGGACGAAAGGGAACATCCCGCGAAGTGTACTCGCTGCAGCGGGGAGCGTGAAGCGCGCGACGGATTTTTCTGAGGAAAATGACAGAGAACGTCAAGGAGTTTAGGGACGTTTTCTCCGGGAGGATCTCTCAACGGCACTCGCTCATCGGGCTGCGAAAAAGATGGCTGCGCGCTGAGCCTGATTACCATTCGCACCAATGGAGGCTATGCATCTTCCTGATGCCTTCTGTTCTTATACCAATTCCAATTCAAACAGATACATATCGGCGGAGCGTTGAAGATTTCCCAAAGCCGAAATTTTGGCCGATCATCGTATCACTTTGAACGCGAAGCCGTATTAGATGTGCTTTTCCATTCGCCGCACGATCATCAATGTCGCACCGATGGCAACGAAGAGACCCATGATCATCAATGCAGCCGGGCCGCTCTGGGCGAGCGGGCGGCGGCGAACGGGAGCCGGCATCTCGTCGAGCGGCGCGCCGGCATAGACGGTGGGCACGTACGTCGTCGGAGTGGCTTGCTTCTTCTCTCTTGCGTTCGCGATACGCTGCAGCAGACGCAGAGTAGCTGCATCCACGCTGAGCACGACATCCGGCTGCGCCGATGCATTCCCTGCAGCCACGGAACTCGCGGCGACAGACTTGGCACTGGACGACGATTCCGCCGGCGCGGCTCCGTAGAGCCTCTGCTGTTCGAGATGAGCCGCGACGCGGGCAGCGTTCTCCGCTTCGAGGCGCTGGCGCAAGACACGTGACGACACTTGCGCGTGGCTGGTCTTCGGCGTGTTCACGAGCACCGATTCCGGCTCGAAGTACGCAACCGCCGGCGTGGCGACCGCCAGAACGAGCATAGCCGTGAGGACACGAGGAGCGGTGAGGGTGATGTGCATGTTCATAGGATATTATACTGAATTTCTAGTAAATCAGCAATCCGTCTTATTCTGCAGGATGCAGTTGTAGTACTTCTGCAGATCGCCAATACCGTCTCCGCCCGTGGCCCATTGGAGCGGATCCGTCTCGCCGGTGTCGCGCTTGCCGTTCAGATTCCGGTCCTCGCCGCGCCACTTGAAGGGCTCAACGCTCTTGCAACTCGCTTTATCGGGCGTGCAAATTTGGCCGATTTGATCCACGCGGCAGAACCCGTCGCACAGGCCGTCGCGGTCGGAATCGGGATTGAGCGGATCCGTCTCGCCCGTGTCGACGCGGCCGTTGCGGTTGCGGTCTTCGATGCCGTCGATGAGACCGTCGCCGTCGGTGTCGCGCAGGAGCGGATCCGTCTTGAGCGAGAGCACCTCCTGGCCGTCGGTGAGGCCGTCGCCGTCGGAATCCGGATTATGCGGATCCGCACGGTAGTACTTCTCCTCCCAGCTGTTGAGCTCGTCGCCGTCGCGGTCCGTGCCGATGGGCAGCTGCTTCGCGGACATCACGTAGCACACTTCGCCGCCGTTGAAGACTTCCTTCTGATGCCGGATGCGCGCGCCGTCGCTGCCCGGCACCGGTGCCAGATCCTTCTCGCTCAGCGGAGGATTGAAGATGGAGTAAGTCGGCTTCTTCACCTGCTGGCGTTCCTTACGGTACGCGCGCTCCGCTTCGGAGAGGAACACTTTCCCCGGGAAACCCGTCATCTGCGATGCGAGCTTCGGATTGTAATCCTCCGGGAAGCAGTAGCCCCAGTACCGCACTTTCTTGCCGCGGTGCCCGAGAAGCGTCTCGCGCGTGATGCTCGGCATGTCGATCGGCAGTTTGATAATCGTCTGCGTGTCGGCCGGCACCACCGCGCCGGCGTCGATCTCCTCCGGCTCGATGGTGCGCCATGGCGCCTGCGCCAGCGTGCTCGGCGCCGAGAGCCGCGCCTCCAGATCCATCGTCGGCGCGGCCAAACTCATCGCCGCCACGCTGAGCGTGGAGAACGTGAGGAACAATGCCAACAGGCGATGATGCGGATGGGTGAGGAATTTCATGTGGATTTCCTTATAGTATAGCAGAAATTGCCGTCTGCTCACATGCCTATTTCGACCTGAATTATGCACGGATTTCAAAATTCGAAGTACGAAAAGACGTGAGATTCGCATTTCGTGCTTCGTGCTTCGAATTTCTTCCTAGTATACTCAGCCCATGGCTCGCGATTACTACGAAATCCTCGGCATTCAGCGCGGCGCGGCGCAGGACGACATCAAGAAAGCGTACCGGAAGCTGAGCAAAGAGCTGCACCCCGACAAGCACAAGGGCGACAAAGCCGCTGAAGCAAAATTTAAAGAAGTGAACGAGGCGTACGAGACGCTCAGCGATCCGCAGAAGAAGCAGATGTACGATCGGTTCGGCGCCGCGGGCGCTAACATGGGCGGCGGCGGGTTTGGCGGCGCGGGCGGGTTCGATTTCTCGGGTTTCCAACAGGGTGAGCGCGTGGATTTCTCGGATATCTTCGAGGGTTTCTTCGGCGGGGGCGGCGCGCGTCGGCCGCGCGAGGAGAAAGGCAACGATCTCGAAGTGGAGATGACGATCGAGTTGGCCGATGCAGTGAACGGCCTGAAGCGATCGATGAACGTGCGACACTTGAAGCGCTGCGATGTGTGCGGCGGCGACGGCACCGATCCGGGCACGCAGTTGCAGACGTGCGGCGAGTGCGGCGGCACCGGGCAAGTGACGCGCACCGCGCAATCGTTCTTCGGCACCATCCAGCAGCGGATGGTATGCCCGCGCTGCGGCGGCGGCGGCAAAGTGCCCGAGAAACCGTGCCACCGGTGCAGCGGCGAAGGCCGCTACAGCGCGACGGAATCGATCGACATCGATGTTCCCGCCGGCATCCACGACGGCCAGACGCTGCGCATGCGCGGACAAGGCGACGCGGGGCGACGCGGGGCCGTGGCCGGCGATCTCTACGTGCACATCCACGTACGCCCCGACGCGCGCTTCGAGCGCGACGGCGACGACATCCGTTCCACCATCGAGCTGTCGGTGATCGACGCCACGCTCGGCACCGAGGCGACCGTCTCGACCGTCCACGGTCCCGTCACGCTCAAGATTCCGGAGGGCACGCAGCCGGATCAAGTATTTCGATTGAAAGGAAAAGGCATGCCCGTCCTCAGCACCAGCCGCACCGGCGATCTTTTCGCCACGGTGAAGGTGAGAATCCCGACGAAGTTGAGCCGGGCGGAGAGGAAGATCGTGGAAGAATGGCGAGAGATATCTCGCACTCGAGAATGATCAATGAAAACGTTGTGCCATGGAAATCCGCAGATTAGTATGTGAGTACGATGAATATTTTCTCGTTCCTCAAGGGCAAGCAGACCACTAAGACTTCCGACAAGCGGACTGGGGGCAGTGTGAAGAAAATACCGCAGGACATGCGCGACTTGGATCCCAGCTACCGCGCACTCATCAGAGAACTCGCGAAGCGATGATGCACTACTTCACGATCGATACCTGCATACGGGAATTGTTTCCGGTGATTCATCGGGAGATGACGGATGCAGAATCGGCGGCCGACTATGTACATGAGCCAGAGGGAATGCAGCAGCTTGAGAAAGTGCTGAGCTTCGTTCAGAACGATCAGTACTACTCTAATTTTGCTCAGAAAGCCGCATACTTGCTCTGCAGTGTCGCTGGTTCTCAGTACTTCTCGAATGGCAACAAGCGGCTGAGCATTATTCTACTGCTGAAGATACTTGGCTTGAATGATACCGCCATCAAAGATTTCGGACACGATGGGTATCATGCATTGCTCAATCAGACATTCCCGATGAGTAACTGGGAAGACAATAGCAACATCTCCGATGCACACGCCCTCTTCCTCTACAATCTCGCCATCGTCATCGGCGACCGCACGGTGTGGGGTACGAATGATTTCGCGGCCATGCGCGAAAGAGTCACTGCGATGTTCGCGGTGCTCTATGCATAGAGCTCACACATCCAAATTTCCCAGCCCGTCGTCTTCCATCATGATCGGCGAGAGCTCCTCGCTCACTTCGTCCGATTGCCCGCTGCCGGACTTCGGGTTCTTCAGCTTCATGACGATCTGCCGGTAATCGCCCTCGCCCACGCTCTCGGTGGTGAGGTCGCTGAGCTTCGGATTGTTGGCCACGTACATGTGCACCACGCGACGAAAGTACGGGCTCATCGGCGCGAGCGCGATGCGGCTGCCCGTGCGCCGCACAAAATCGGCTTTCTGTTCGGCAACGCGGCAGACTTTCTCCTCCTGCGCCCGGCGGTAGCCGTCGACATCGAGCACGATGAACGGCGCCTTCTCGAGCTTCTCCTGCGTGCGCATCACTGCCTTGGTGAGGTGCTGCAACGCATTCAGCGTCTCGCCGTGCCAACCGATGATGCGGCTCGCCTCCGGCGATTCGATCTCCACCCGCACGATACCGCCCTCATCGGGCTGCACGGAAATGCCCGAGAACTTCAACTGCAGGTGTTCGAGGAGCGTGCCGAGGAGAGACTGGAGGCGCTGCGAGTCCATACGTGGCGCTGAGCATAGCGGGGACACGGATAAAAGAAAACGGCCGAGGCGATTCTGCGTAGAATCCAGCCTCCGCTCGCTTGATCAAGGAACGGGAGAATCATTGACAATATGCTACTGTGATTTTTTATAGCAAAATGATTGCTTTCTGGCTGCATCCGCAATGGCAAAATGCCTGAATTTCCGCTATTATTGGGAGAAATCTTCCTCTCTTCCCCACTCACACAGACGACCCCATCATGCGCAAGATTCTGTGGAACATCGTCGGCTGCTTGGTGATCCTGCTCGTGGTGCTCGTCGCGCTGTCGCCGGTGAACCCGCTGCGGCTGCCGGCGACGGGGCCGGATTTGGGAACGGGCGGATCCAGCGAATCGAGTGCTGCCGCGAGCAGCGACGCGAGTTCGGCGAGCTTCACCGATCTTTCGAGCGCACAGAGCAGCGATGCGAGCAGTGCACAAAGTTCCGTCTCGGTCATCGGCTCTGCGTCGAGTGCATCTTCTGCAAGTTCGGTGTCTGCCGACATATCGAGCGCATCACAGAGCGCGAGCAGCCAGCAGTCCAGCGTGTCATCGGCATCGTCGAGCGCACAGAGTTCGCTCAGCGCATCGCAGAGCAGCGCGTCCAGCATCGTCAGCAGCGCATCGAGCGTGAGCAGCGCACAGAGCTCATCGCGCAGTAGTGCGTCGAGTACGGCAAGCAGTATGTCGTCCAGCAGCGCATCATCGCTCAGTCGCGCGCCTATTTCTTCATCCTCTTCTCGGCGTTCGTCTTCGTCGAGCCTCAACTTGCCGCCGGCCACCGCCACCAACGGTTTTGCGGGACGGCGCGTGGGTGGCATCGCGTCGCAGCGCATTCCGCACCGCATCGACGAACTGGAAAACCTGCTGAGCGTGTCTTCATCCAGCGCCTCCGGCGCACCGCCCGCGCAGTGCACGGTCACCATCCGCGGCGGGGCCGTGGCCGTGACCATCGGCGGACGAGAGACGGTGTTCGGCGACGTGCCGGCGAGCGCGTGGTACGCCGACGCCGTCGGCTGCATGCTGTACTACGGCATCGTGTCGGGCGTGGCCGATGCGAACGGACAGATGACCGGCATGTTCGTGCCGGACAGAACCGTCACGTACGGCGAACTCGCGAAGATGTCGGTGCTCCTCTCGCGCAAGAATACCGCGCTGCACAGCGCGGCCGGCTCACACTGGGCGGCACCGTACGTCGTCGCCGCACGCACGCTCGGCATCACCGTATTCGACGACGTGCGCAACCTCGATGACGAGGCGCCGCGCGGCGCAGTCATCCAAGCCATCGTGCAGGCCATCGGCTTTCCCGTCACGCGCGACACCGGCCTCCTCGTCTTCTACCAGAACCAAGGCATGCTGAAAGACGTCTCGTTCTCGGATCCGCACGGCCCCGCCATCGCCATCGCCACATCCCTCGACATCGTCACCGGCGACCGCGACGAGACGGGAACGACCAACGGCTACATCCGACCGAATACGGCGGTCACGCGCGCGGAGATTGCCGTGATGATGGCGAGAGGGTTGGGAATATATTATGTGGAACGAAAGTAGAACTTGAGATGAGAAAGAATGCAAGATTGCAAACCAAAATCCAAGAGTTCTCCCCTTGGGTTTTCTTTG
>CAZWBO010000024.1:0-7452 GCA_964632375.1 uncultured Candidatus Peribacteria bacterium
AATTACCCAAGCCAAAGCTTCCTGTCATTCATCAACCAAGAAACGCACCAGTCTCAAAATTAGCGGAGATGCGAGAGAGCTTGGCAGAGGATAGGAGTTATGTCGTTGATTGCAACAATAGGAATGATTGTAAGGAATGAATGGCTATTCATTGCGGAAATTTGCTAAAATATACGCATGGGCGGCCGACCGACCAAGTACGACGAAGAAATACTGTCTAAAGCACAGGCTTACACCCAGCGCTGCCATGATGCCAAGGAAATGCACGTACAAGAAGACTCTGCTTCAATGCCATCGGTTCTAACTATTCCCTAGAGGGCGAAAAGCTCGTCTGCAAGCTACATTCTCCGCGTAGACATAAATATAAAATTGTTGCTTATTGTCCATGGTGGGCCGGGCTGGACTCGAACCAGCGAAGGCAGAGCCACCTGATTTACAGTCAGGCCCGTTTGACCGCTTCGGTACCGACCCACAAATAACGATAGATATAACCGGAGAGAAAAGAACAGCAGTGTGACTCGCCGCGCCGTAGCCCCGCAGGGCGAAGGAGGGCCGACCCACTGGGGGGGATTATAATAGAGAATCAAGTACTGTGAAGGGCAAAGAGCCGCTGAATAAGACTGCAAGACTGCAAGATTACAAATCCCAAAAGATGCGGAAGCACTGGATGAAGGTGATCGCTGCACTCGAGGCGTTGATCTGGGGAGGAGTGATCGCGCAGTTGGGGCAATTTCTCTCCTGAGGAAAAGTGCGGAGAACACTTGCCTTGGCGCCGCAAAGTTCCTTGCGACATTGTGCATACGTGGAATGAAAGATAGTCTCGTTGCTATACTCTTGCGGTATGCGCGTGACGCACGCTGTAGTTCTCTTGATGGCACTCAGCTCGACTGTCGGTACGGCTTTCGCCGGATCGAAACCGCTCGACGACGTCTACGCTACGACCCCCGGCCGCGAGGCCATTCAGTACGTCATTGATCACGGGATCATGACCCGCAACGGCGATGCCTTTCATCCCGACAGGAATATAACGCGCGCGGAGTTCATCAAGGCAGCGGTGAGTGCTGCAGTGCCCAAGCAGGATATCGAGGCATGTCAGTTTCCGCCCAAGCGCCCCTTCGCCGATGTCCCGAAAGGGCAGTGGTACGGTCGGCATCTGTGTGCGGCGTACGAGCGCAAGTGGGTCGTGCCGGGCAGCGATGCGCGTTTTCGTCCGTCGGATCGCATAACCGTTGGCGAGGCATCAGTGTTTCTGCGCGCGGCGTTTGGTTTGCCCATGCAGAGGCAGGCAAAGGGCAAGCCGTGGTATGCGTCCTCCATCATCGCGTTAGCCGATGTGCATGCGATTCCTGTTACCGTCGAATCGCCGCAGGCGTACGTATCGCGCGCCGAGGCGGCCGAGATGATCTGGCGATTGAACCAGAAGCGGCGCGACGAAGTGTCTGCGACGAGCGATGCGCTGCTGAGCGCTACGTGTAGCGACAGCGCGCAAGAAGAGATCCCCCAGGTGGATACGGAAGAGGTACGGCGCGTGTGGCTGCAGTGGATCAATGGCGAGCGCGCGACGCAGGGCCTGCCCGCGTACCGCTACGACCGGCACCTGTCGCAGACGGCAGCTCTGTGGTCGGCCAGCGCCAAAGAGAAGGGGAGCATGTCGCACAAGCGTGCCGGCCAGTCCGCCTACTACGACTACAATCGCATGGTGCAGTGGTTCGACACGCTGGGTTTGTCGTTCAAGAACGAGAACCGGTCGACGTTCACCGAGAACATCGGCTGGGGCTACTACACCTGCAAGGAAGACGATTGCACGGAGGAATTCTTAAAAGGTTTGCGCTCCACGTTCGATCTGTACCTCTCGGAGAAAGGCAAAGCCTACCGCCCGCACTACAACAGCATCATGAACCCCGATTTTCACATCATCGGCATGGGCGTCGCGGCGGACCCCAAGACCGGCAAGTTCTACGTGACGACGCACTACGCAACGGAGATTACCTCGCACCCTCCCGCGCTGTGCAGGTAGCAGCGCAAGACTGCAAGAATGCAGGATTGCAATAAGCCAAGCCAAAGAGTTCTACCTCTTGGGTTTTGGTTTGCAATCTTGAAGTCTTGCAATCTTGCAATCTTTTCTCCATTGCTCTCTCAATTGCATGAATCTTCCTACTCCCCTATTCTCCCCCCCATGCAGTGGCCACAGAGAGATCACGCTACGAAGCCGCGCGTCGCTTTCCGTGTCATCGATCTCGGATCGTCGGTGCTCGGGTGGTTGGGCGTAGTGCTGTTCGTCGCACTGCTGCTGTATCAGGCGAAGGTCTGGCTCGATACGGGCTTCTGGCCGGCGATGCCGGTGCGGATCCTCTTCACCGATACATTCCCCACCCCGCTCATCATGCAGGCTGGTTCGTGGTACAACGCGCCGACGCGGTGGTTCGGTCTGCATGCCGTTGCGCAGTTTCTTCTCAACAATGTGCCGCTCTCTTTATTTTTCCTTATCGTGGGACGCGCATTGGCACTGCTCTTCGAAATGGTGACACTGCGCTTGATTCCGCGGATCAGCACCAAGGCAACCCCGAGCGTCGCCACATTCAAATAATGCCGATATCCCGGGGGGTACAGTATGAACTCTTCTTTAACGGAGGTGAATGTGCTTGCGCGCGATCGTGAACAGCGCGATGCCGCTCAGGGCGAAGGTGAGCCAGAGTGCGGGACCACTGTCGGTGTTGCTCGGTGGAGTGAGCCGCCCCGGTGCCTGCGTGGCGCTTGCGTGCGCAGTCGCACCGGCGGTGGGTTGGCCGTTCGCATCGAACACGTAGGGAGAAGTATTTCCGACGGTGTAGGGATTCTGCGGCAACGCTTCTGCCGGTGCCGCTGTATCCATCGGTGCCGTGATTGTTTCGATAGGATCCGCCGTGTTAGCCGCTGGGTACGCGGAATCCGCAGACGGGATACCGGTGGTATCGTTTGCGGTTGGGTTCGAGACGGGAGTAGCGCCCGTTGGCAGATTTTGTTCGCCGGTAACGAGCGGGACATTGTTCAAGCTCTCTCCGAAGCCGACTTTGCCTGCGTCGTTCACATTCACCGTTCCGGTGAGTGCCGGATTGACGGCGGACGCGAAGGTGAACGCACCGGGAAGTTGCGTGGGCGACAGCGTGATCGTCTCGCTTCCGCCGGGTGCGATGGCGGCGGTACTGAGCGTCGAACCATCACTCTCGAAGAGCGTCTTCGATTCGATGATCTGCAACGTGTCGGTGTCGTTACGCAGCACAAATGAATCGCCGGGCCGCACGGTGATGCTGGGCGGCACGACGCCGGCGACGGTGAGGGCAACGGTAGTCTGTGTCGCGGTGGCAGCGGGCGCGGCCTGCTCTGCTTGCTGTTGTTGGGATGATCCAAGCTGCGCGCGGATGGCCGCGATGCCCTGGATCAAATCGCTCCAGCCGCCCGAGTATGTCACCCCGAGCAGCACGACGATGAGGATGCCCACCAGTGCGGCGGGGCGACGCGACATCGTGGTGGCCGAGGCGGCAATGGGAACCGACACGGACTTGCGATCGTCGTGGATCGCCGAGATCAGCACTTCATCGCTGTCGCCGGTGGAATCCCAGTGGGGATGTATATCCATGGTTCAACGGGTGCCGAGCTGGCGGCGGAAGGCCGCGAGCGTGCCGGCGAAAGCGGACGCGACGAGGACGAGGATGAGCAGGGAGGGGAGGCCGGCTTCGCCGGGAACAGTGGTGGTTGTTCCGTTCTTGACGGGATTCTTCGGCGCACCCTTGGGCATGCCGCGCATGGGCGACGTGGATGTGGCGGGATCGCCGACCTTCACGCCGACTTCCTGGCTGAATGCGCTCTCCTGATTGCTGCGACTCACGCCGCGCACGGCGAGGTAGTACACCGCATCGAGCGGCAGGCCGCGCAGCGCCAGCGACGTGGCATCGGCGGCCACGCTCTTGCGCTGCACGTACTGGCCGGACTTCGTGCCGTAGTACACGTTGTACCCTTGCAGCTCCGAGGAGCGCAGTGCATCCCATGCGAGGAAGATGGCGCTCCCCTCGGTGGTCACCGTCAGGTTCTGTACTTGTAGGAGCGGGAAGGTGGTCGCCGCCGGTTCGGAAGAAGTTGTGGCGGCCGCAGGTGGCGCTGCGACGGAGGATGCAGCATTTGCGGAAGAAGCAATCTCCGTCGTCGCCGTGGATGACGCAGCGTTTGTTGGAGTTCCCTGCAAGTAGACGCGCAGCGCGCTCTGCTCCGGCGCGAGGAGATTCTGTTCGGTGGGTTGATTGCTCTTCGCGGCGAACGTGTGTCCGTCGATGCCGGTCTTCACGTCGTAAAAACTGAGCGCCGTCGAGGAGCCGGCCGGGATACTCTTCACCGTCAGCTGAATGCGCGCAACCGGAATGATGGGGTCGGTGCTCGCGCGTGTCGGATGCGTGGCTTGGATCTTGATGTAGCCGTCCTGCGGCGCGAAGTCGGTCTCGCCCGGTGTCGTGAGCGGCAGTGCCTTGAGTACCGAGACGGTTTTTCCCTCGAATACGGCGGAGTCGTAAGCGATCCACGCGCGCACGCGCTGCACGGGCACGGCGGTGGTGTTCAAGTACACCACGTCCAGGTCCAGGGTATCGCCGACCTTCAGCGGCGGCGTTTGCAGGGTCTTCGGATCCTCGGCCAGATACTGCGGGCATTGCTCCTGCTGCTCCAGTTCGCAGTGCGGGCGCAGAAGCAGCTGGCCGCCGGTGCTGTCGGCGATGCCGATGTCGGGAATCAAGAGTGTCGCGATGCTGGCCAGGAAGAACCAGAGTCGCCAGTGGTGGGGCAATGCGTGTGTCATAATCCGCGTCGGGTGAAGGAGTGCAGCAGGAGAATTGCATCGGCGAGAGTGATGCGGCCGTCGCGGTCGCGGTCGGTGATCTGCCACTGCGTCGCGGCCGAGGTGTCGCTCTGGAAGAGGCGAATCAGCGCAATGACGGCATCGGCGTCGATGTCCAGGGATACGTGCTCGGCCTGCGGTGCCTCGGCTCCAGTGGAAGGCAGCAGCGAACTCCAGGCGATGTGGGTCTGGGTGCCGGCCCCGAACGAGCCGATCACCGAGAGGAATCCCACCGTGATCATACTGAGGAGAGCGCGGCGTTGTGTGAGTGTGGGTATGTGCATTTCTCTGTATTATAGGCCAAAAAGACGTTTTCCTCAATCCGCTGGAAGTTGACTGTACCCATAGATGAGTATGTAAATGTATACATGAAAATTGGGACTGATCTCCCGTAAATCCTTCGTGTACGGCACTATATCCCCGTATGGCCTCTGCCTTCTTCCTCTTCACCGGCGAGAACCTCTACGCGCTGCGGGAAGAGAAGCGCAAGTGGATGCACGAATTCGCTGCCAAGCACGGTGCCGAGAATCTCCTGGTTCTGGATGGCGCCACGGCGGAGTTTCGCGCTCTGTTAGACGAAATTTCGATTGCACCCTTCATTGCGGCCAAGCGTCTGGTGGTGGTCAACGGCATGCCGAAATTCGCGAAAGAGGAAGTGGAGCAGCTCGCGCGAGAGATGCATCCCGCAACCATTCTCGTCATCTGCGATCCGAAACCCGACAAGCGATTGGGCGGCACGAAGACGCTGATGAGTGTCGCGACGGTGAAGACGTTCGATCCCGTCACCGGTGCGCCCCTCGCCGAGTGGATTCGTGGCTCGCTTGCAGCGAACGGGAAAACCATCTCGCCGCCCGCGCTCACGGCGTTGCTGCAGCGAGTGGGCGAAGACCAGGACATGCTGTGGCAGGAGACGCAGAAGCTGTCGCTCGGCACGCAGGCGGATGCCGTCGATGTGGCCGATGTGGAGCGTCTCACCGTGCCATCTGCCGAGCAGGAGGTGTGGGCGCTCACGAACATGCTCGCGGCGGGGAAGCGCGATGATGCTCTGCTGTATGCGCGCTCACTCATAGAGAGAGGTGAAGATGCGTACGGCGTGTGGAGCATTCTCCTCTGGATGCTGAAGAACACGGTGGCCACCGTGGCGGCAGTGGAGGAAGGGCAGCGCAACCCCGCCAAGCTCGCGAGCGACTACGGCGTGCCGTTTCCTTCCGCCAAGTCGCTCCTTACATTTGCGCAGCGCATTAAGCGCCCCGCGCTCGAACAGTTTCTCGACTGGGCGGCCGATGCCGACATTCAACTGAAGACGGGCGGCTACCGGTCCACCCAAGAGTTCCCGCAGGAGGTGCAGGCATTGGTAGACAGATTTATTGTGGGGTATGCAACCCTGAGGGGTTGAAGGATTCAAGATTGCAAGATTGCAAGATTGCAAAGAAAACCCAAGAGTGAATCTCTTGAATTGTATTTTGGCTTCTTTGCAGTCTTGCAATCTTGAATCCTTCTCTTAAGCGGATTCTATTTCATTCAAGATCGATTCAGTGTGTTGCTCCTCCCTCTCGAGCGCGCTGCGTTCTTGCCGGCGCCGCTCGTCCCGCTTGCGGCGGCGCTCCTCCTCCGTCTCGGCCGGCGAAGCCGGTGCGGCATCCGTCTGCTGCGCGTACTTCGCGTCGATCGCCGCGAGCTGCTGCTTCTCGTTCATGAGGATGTCTTGCAGGTTCTGGATCTGCTCCGGCGTCATGATGGGCAGGATGTTGATCCAGTACTGGCGCTCCTCGTCGTTCATACTCTCGGACTGCCGAATGAGCAGAATCAAGTCGCCGAATTTCTCCTGGATATCGGCGGGAATCACGAGGGTGGATGCAGACTGGTCACTCATTGGCACTATCGTACGGTGAGGAGAGATGCGTTGGCAAATGAAGCCGCGAGATTGGAAGATTGCAAGAATGCAATACACCAAACAAAAACCCCAAGATTTCCTCGTCATCCTAAGGAGCCCGCGGCTCGCGAAGGATTTGCAATGTTGCACTCTCTCTTAGGCTACTTGCAATATCTCATACTCCACCAGGCCCGACGGCGTGGGTACTTCCACCGTGTCGCCCTTCTGCCTGCCCAGCAGTGCCTTGCCGATGGGCGATTCGTTGCTGATCTTGTGCTCGAGCGGATCGGCCTCGGTTGTGCCGACGATGGTGTACTTCTCCGAATCCTCGTTCTCGGTCACGTTCTGCAGAGTGACGGTCGATCCGATGTCGATCATCTTGCCGCGCTTCGTGTCCATCTTCTTCTCGGCGATGATCTTCGCGTTCTTGATCTTCTGCTCGAGTTCCAGAATGCGGCCTTCCACGAAGGCCTGTTCGTTCTTCGCCTCCTCGTACTCGGAGTTTTCCGAGAGATCGCCGTACGAAATGGCCTCCTTCAAGCGCTGAGCCACTTCTTTGCGCCGCACGGTCTTGAGCTCGTCGAGCTCATCCTTCAGTTTCTTGAGGCCTTCCTTCGTGACGAGCGTCTGGTCGCCGTCGCCGAACCCGCCGGCGCTGGGCGCGGATTGGTCGTCATCGAGCAGGATATCGTCGTCGGCCATACGAAAAACGGGGGAA
>CAZWBO010000024.1:7462-17058 GCA_964632375.1 uncultured Candidatus Peribacteria bacterium
GGGTTATTGTAGGGAAAAAGAGGGGATTGGCAAGAGGGACGGTGAGTCTTGAATCATGAGTTTTGCGTCTTGAATAGCTGCCCCTCTGCGAAGCAAGGGATGATGACGCACTACGAGGGTAGATCTTCGGGGGCAAGGTTTCGGGGATTATCCTGCGATGGGTCGCGTTGGGAGTCGGCCTCTCTTTTCTTCAGTATCACGCCTGATGAAGGCGAGCCGGAAAGCATCCATGGAGATCTCTTCAAGAGAAAGCCCTGCAAGTCGTGAATACTAATTACTACCGCACTCCGCGCGATACCGACACGCTCGGCAACCGTTTGCGCATCCAGAGGGGTTCCGGGACCTTCGAGCACTTCCGCAAGGCACGCAGTGACCACGAGCAGGTCCGCTTTCGCCACTCTGATACCATGAGAATTCTTCATCCAGCATTCGCGTGCAATGGATACCAGTTCCATCATGACGGTTGTCGAGAACTGTAACTGCTCCGGGCACACCTTTCCCGAGGCCAACTTTTTTTGAATAGCTGCCATGGTGATCGCTTCGTCACCGGTAAGCGCAGCGGCAGTTGTTGGAGGAACGTCCACGCGGCTCGATGGCGTCGGCAGAGCGTTAGGTTGAACGGAAGGGGAAGGGGGCAACGAATCCGTACCAAGCTCGAATGAAATGATTTCCTTATATAATCGATGTGCGTCGCCTAAGAGGAATTGAACGTAGCGATGTGCATTTGCCGCTTTCTCGGGGTTTTTTCTTTCAAGTGCCTTTTCGATTCTCCGGATGGCCTTCACTTGGATTTTTGCGAGTCTTCTCAGGGCCGGCCTTTTTATGCGTCGACGCAGTTTGTCTGCCTGATCGAGTAAATCGCCATCGATGATGCCCTGCCCTCGAAGGTCGGCGTAGTCCGTCACCGCACGTGAATAGCGCTTGAAAGATTTGAGCGACATATCGCTAAGATTGGGGTAAATGCTTAGCCGTAGGTTTCCACGCGCTACTGTTGCATTCCTCTCTAAGTTGACGTTTTATTTTCTCGACCTCGTTTCTCAATTCTTCCTGAAATTCCTTTCGATCGATTGTGGGCGTTTTGGCATTGCCATCAATTTCGCCGCATTTTTTCATCGAATCTTGTGCTCTCTTGGTCATATGCAGAAAGAAATGGCAGTGACTCTAATCGATGGAAAGGGACAAAGGCAATAATTTCACTGTCATTCTTGTAGAAGAACGGCACTGATGATGCTCGAAAGGAGTACAGCTTATGAATTCCCCAACAGATCCGGCCAGCGCAAACTCGGCAGCGTTTCAATTTTCTCCTGCGCCATCGCCTCGATGAGACGCTTGGCCAGCTGCACGTTCGTGATGAGCGGAATGCCCTGGTCCGTCGCGATGCGGCGGATGTAGTAGCCGTCGGTCTGCTCCATGGAGCTCAGGTGCGTGGGGATGTTGATGACGAGGTCGATGCGCTTCTGCTCGAGGTACTCGCGGATGTTGGGGCTGCGCGGTTCCGAAACTTTGTGCAGCAGCGCCGAGGGAATGCCGCGGTTGGTGAGGAACTCGTGCGTGCGCTCGGTGGCGAAGAACGAGTAGCCGAGTTCCTGGAGCGTCTGAATGGCCGGGAGCATGTCCATCTTGTCTTCCAAATTTCCAACCGTAATGAGCACGTTCTTCTTCGGCATTTTGAATCCCACGGCGAGCATGGAGATCAGCAGCGCTTGCTCCGCGTTCTCGCCGAAGCTCGCGACCTCGCCGGTACTGGCCATCTCGACGCCCAGGCGCGGGTCTGCGCCCTTCAGGCGACTGAAGCTGAACTGCGCGGCCTTCACCCCCACGTGGTCGAGGTCGACCGTCTGGTACTTCTTTTCGGTGGGAGCCTTGCGCAGCAATGCCTGCGTGGCGAGCGCGGCGAAGTTGATGCCCGTCACCTTGCTGGCGAAGGGGAAGCTGCGACTGGCGCGGAGGTTGCATTCGATCACCTTGAGGCGATTGTTTTTGGCGAGGAACTGGATGTTGAACGGGCCGGAAATCTCGAGCCCTTCGCAAATACTCTTCGCGATGTTCTTCAACTGGCGCAGCGTGGCGAGGTTCACGCGCTGCGGCGGCAGCACGATGGTCGCGTCGCCGGAATGGACGCCCGCGTTCTCGATGTGTTCCGATACGGCATACAGCAGAAGCTTGCCGTCCTGCGCCACGCCGTCGAACTCGATCTCTTTGGCGCCGAGCTCGAACTTCGAGATCACCACGGGCGCCTCTTTGCTTACGAGCGCGGCTTGTTGGATGAATCCTTCCAAGTCGTCGTCGGAGTGCACGACCGCCATGGCGGCGCCCGAGAGTACGTAGCTCGGGCGGACGATGACGGGGTACCCCACGCTCGAGGCGAACGATTTGGCCGAGTCGATGTCGGCGAATTCCTTCCACTCGGGTTGATCGACCTTAATGTCGTCCAGCAGCGTGCTGAACTTGTGGCGGCTCTCGGCGCGGTCGATGCTGGCGGCGGAGGTACCGAGGATGGGAACGTCGTGCGCAGCCAGTTTCTTGGCGAGCGAATTGGGAATCTGTCCGCCCATCGACACGACTACGCCTGCCGGCCGCACGAGATCGATGATGTCGCGCACGCGCTCCTCCGTCAGCTGCTCGAAAAACAGCGTGTCGCACTCGTCGTAGTCGGTGCTCACGGTCTCGGGGTTCGAGTTGATCATGATGACGCTGTAGCCCTGCCGCTGCAGCTCATGCGTCGCCTGCACGCAGCACCAGTCGAACTCCACGGAAGAGCCGATGGAGTACGGTCCGCCGCCGAGCACGATAACCGAGCGTGCAGCGTGCAGCGTCGAGCGGTCAGTTTCTTCGGTGTGTTCTTTACTGCTCGCTGCTCGCTGTCCGCTCGTCGCTCCATCAAAGCCAACATCATGCTCTTCCCCATGGTACGTCATGTACAAGTAGTTCGTGTGCGCGGGGAATTCTCCTCCCAGCGTATCCACCTGCTTGATCACGGGGAGGATGTTCCACTTCTTGCGCAGGTCGCGGATGTCCTCGATTTTCTGCTCGCGCAGCGATCCGATGGCGGTGTCCGAGAAGCCGGCGCGCTTGGCGGCGCGGAGCATGCCTTTTTCCAGCGGCGACATCTTGCCCGAGAAGAGTTCCTTGGCGATGACGCCGCAGGCGTGGATGCGCTGCAAAAACCAGCGGTCGATGCCCGTGGCGATGTTCACTTCGTCCACCGACCACTCGCCGAGCAGCGCCTGCGCGACGGCGAACATGCGGCGCGGCGTGGGGCGCTTCACTTCTTTATTGAGATTGTCGAACTGGATGGGCACGGGGTACAGGCCGTCGGCGCCGATGTTCAGCATGCGGATTGCTTTCTGCAATGCTTCTTCAAACGTGCGCCCGAGCGCCATCACCTCGCCCACCGATTTCATCTCGCTCGTCACTTGGTCCGAGACGAAGCGGAATTTCTGCAGATCCCACCGTGGCATCTTCACGGCCACGTAGTCGAGCGACGGTTCGAAATCGGCGCTCGTCACCTGCGTGATGGCGTTCTTCAGTTTCGGCAGCGTGTAGCCCAGCGCGAGCTTGGCCGCCACGAACGCCAGCGGGTAGCCGGTCGCCTTCGACGCCAGCGCGGAGCTGCGGCTGAGGCGCGCGTTCACTTCGATCACGCGGCACTTGCGCGACAGCGGATGCAGCGCGTACTGGATGTTGCACTCGCCGACGATGCCCAGGTGGCGGATCACCTTGAGGGCGATGTTGCGGAGCAGGTGGTACTCGGCGTTATCGAGCGTCTGGCTCGGCGCCACCACGATGGATTCGCCGGTATGGATGCCGAGCGGGTCGACGTTTTCCATGTTGCACACCGTGATGCAGTTGTCCGCGCCGTCGCGCACCACTTCGTACTCGATCTCCTTCCAGCCGGTCAGGTCTTCTTCGATCAGCACCTGCGACGATTCCACGAATGCCACTTTCAACAGATCCTTCAGCTCTTCCTCGTTCTGCGCCCGCCCGCTGCCCTTGCCGCCCAGCGCGAACGCCGCGCGCGTGATGACGGGGTAGCCGATCTTCTTCGCCGCCTCGAGCGACTCGCTCATCGATTCGCACGCATGCGAGCGCGGCATGTCGACGCCGATGCTCGTGAGTTCCTGGTTGAAGAGCGCGCGGTCTTCCGTCTTGCGGATGGATTCCACCGGCGTGCCGAGCACTTGTATGCCGTACTTCTCCAGTATGCCCGTATCGTTCAGCTGCACGCCGCAGTTGAGCGCCGTCTGCCCGCCGAAGCTGAGCGCGATGGCATCGGGCTTCTCTTTCTTGATCACGTCTTCCACGAACTGCGGCGTCACGGGCACGAAGTACACGCAGTCGGCCAAGCCCCAGCTCGTCTGGTTGGTGGCGATGTTGGGGTTGATGACGACTACGCGCTTGCCCTCCTCTTTGAAGGCTTTGATGGCCTGGCTGCCCGAATAGTCGAATTCGCCGGCCTCGCCGATCTTCAGCGCGCCCGATCCGAGCAGCAGGATCGTCCGGATTTTCGAAAAATCGCTCCCCGTGGCCTGTATGGCCTCTCGGGAGCCGTTCTCGGGAGCAGCGTTCATGTCCGGGCGAGAGTAGGGGAGTTTACTTTTGGGGGCAAGGGCGATTCCTATGAATCCTTCAGGGTGGCGATGAGCTGGCTTTTGAGTGTCGGCAGATCTTCCTCGTACGTTTTCCAGAGGATGTCCAAATCCACTTCGAAGTAGTGGTGAATGAGCTTATTGCGCATGCCAATGATTTCCGAATAGGGAATCTCGATATGGTGTTCTCGGAATTCTGCACTGAGTTTGCTAGCAGCTTCCCCAACGATCTCGAAGAGACGCATGCTGGCATGCATGCGGAGCGGATCGTGGACGAAATCTCGATACGTTCGGCCTTTCAATATTTGTTGCAGCTCCTCGATGGCATCGATCATATGCCGGATGAAGACCTCGTCTGATTTCATGCGGGGAGTTCAACGAGAGATTCCGCCTCGCGTACGACATCATTGCGGAAGTACCGGCTGAGGCTGTTCGGCGTGCTCAGATCGACTTTTCGCCCCAGTGCTCTGCTGATGTCATTCTCTAGCCGCACGAACGTGAACATGCTCACGGGCTCGTGAAATTCAACGAGGAGGTCGATGTCGCTGTCGTCCCGTGCCGTTCCATGGAGATGAGAGCCGAACAGCGAGACGCGTCGCACGTGTGATTGCGCGGGCAGAGAGAGAATCACGCTCCGAAGCCGCTGCTGTATCTCCGATTTATTCATGAGCGAAGTATACTCTTGAATTCGATGTAAAAAATATTAGGATCATGTTTTTTCTCTCTTTGTCCGTACACTGCTACAGTTGGCTTCACATGAAACATCTTCTCTTCCTTGCCTTTTGCGTAGTTCTGATTCCTACGGTCCACGCCGCCGCCGATTCCTACGCTGCAACGCAGAAAAGCGCGCAGCAATTGACTCCGCTCATCCAGCAAGACTTGGATGACATGAATAGAGAGGATCAAGACGCCGCCGAGGCGCAGGGCGACGATCTGTTTCCGGTGAGTGAGCAAGCTGCATCATCGAAGCCGTCGATCCAGAACAATAATGCGTTCCTCTCGGTGCTCATCGGTACGACGATGGTGAACTTCACCGACGTGCCGAAGACGAGCTGGTTCGCGCCGTACGTACGTGACGCGGCCGAGAAGGGGATCATCAGCGGATACAAAGATGCATCGGGTAAATTTCTCGGTTTGTACGGCCCGGATCGCAACGTGTCGGTGGAAGAGGTGGCGAAGATGGCGGTGAAGGCGGGGCTGATCATCGAATCGACGTGCGGAAACACGGTGCGGAATCCCATGGCTGCGACATCGTGGTCGCGCACGTACATCACGTGCGCCGAGCAGGCGAACTGGTCGATGTACAACGACGACGGACTCGACATCCGCCGCCCCGCCACGCGCGGCGAGGTGGTGGCTACGCTGCTCGATGCGTTCAAGGTGCCCTACAACAACCGCATTGTCGCGGGATCGGTCTTCAAAGACGTGAAGGACAACGTGCGCTTCGCCCCGGCCATCGAGAAAGCCATTGCTGACGGCATCGTCTCGGGTTACACGAACCCCGACGGATCGCGCACCGGCTCCTTCGGGCCGAACAATTCCATCAATCGTGCCGAGATGGCGAAGATCGTGGCAATGGCCGCGCAGACGTACGGGGTACGGTAGAGGAGTGAGTCTTGAGCTGTAAGTTTTGAGCTTTGAGCGATCTGGAGGGAAAGATTTCAAGACTGGAAGAATGCAAGATTGCAAATATTGCCGCACGTAGCTTTTTGCAAATCTTGCACGGGGTGCTTATCGCTATTCGCTCACCGCTTATCGCTCGTCAGGACTCAATCAAGCATTCGATCTCTCCTGTGCCAGGTGTTCCTCTAAATGCTTCTCGCTCGGGTGCGTGCCCAGCATTTCCAGCGCGATCGTACCGAGGAGGATGAGTCCTCCGCCGAGGGCGTGGTACCAGTAGAGCGGTTCCGTGAGGTACCAGTGCGCGAAGAGCGCGGCGCCGATAATTTCGAGCGAGACGAACAGCGACACGGTCGCGATGGGCAGGCGGTCGATGGCTTGGTAGAACGTGAAGACGTTCACGAACTGGGCGATGAAGCAGAAGCCGAGGAGCGCGGGGATGAGGAACGGCGGAAACGCGGCGATTTCGTGCGCGAAGGTGTTGGGGAGGAACGGCGAGAGGAGGAAGAACGCGGCGATGCCCGTGAGCGAGCGCCAGAGGATGACGAGCTCGGGCCCCAGGCCGTGCAGGTGCGTACGGAAGATCATGCTGCCCACGGCGTAGACGAAGCTGGAGAGCAGGATGAGTGCGTCACCAGCGCGCAGCGACAGCTGCATCGAGGCGCCGCGCGTGACGATGAGGGCGATCCCCGCGACGATGATCATGCCGCCGATGACATGGGCGCGCGTCCACTGTTCCCGCAGGAACGCGAAGGCGAGCAGCAGCATGAACACCATCTCCATTTTGCCGAAGAGCGCGGAGTTCACCGCAGAGCTGTACTCCAGACCGGTGAACCACAGGTACGGCGCGATGACGCCGCTGAGCACGCCGACCATCAGGAGCGGCGGCCATGTTTTGCGCGGCACTCTCGCGAGCCGCGCCAAGCTCGGCAGCGTGCCGAACGAGAGCAGCACGATGAGCGTGATGATCATCTGGCTCAGAACCAAGAGTGAGAGCGGCGATAGCGCCGATGAGATGTCCTTGGCGAATCCGTTGTACGTCGAACTCGCGGCGATGGTGATGAAGAGAGACCCCCACCCGACCGTCTGCTCGGAAAGCAGCGCTGATCGGCGCCAGGGGGCGGCAGGGAACCGAAGGAAAGGGATGTGCATGTGTATTGATATTATAACACATTATGAATACAGTAGGAACATGGATGCATCTCTCCGCATGAAAGTCGAACACGCCGCAAGATCTCTGTCTCTTGGCACCGAACGGGTAGACGCGTACGGTAAGGGCATGAGCAATTTCCTCAAAGAATTCAAAGCATTCGCCGCGCGCGGCAATGTCATCGATATGGCCATTGGCGTCGTTATCGGCGCTTCGTTCGGCAAAATCGTCTCGTCGTTCGTCGACGATATTCTCATGCCGCCGCTGGGCCTCATCGCGGGCAAAGTTGATTTCTCGAACCTGTACATTAATCTCGCCGGCGAAGAGTACGACACGCTCGCGCAGGCCAAGGCCGCCGGCGCCGCCACCATCAACTACGGGCTCTTCATCAATCAAATCATCAACTTCCTCATTGTCGCCTTCGCCATCTTCCTCATGCTGCGGCAGATCAACAAGCTGAAGAGCGCGCCGAAGCAGGAATCACCTTCCACGAAATCCTGCCCGTTCTGCGTCTCGGCCATCCCACTTCTCGCATCACGCTGCCCCGCCTGCACGTCTCAACTGGAGACGGCGAAGTAGATCCGCAGAGCGTCTGCTGATTTCTCAGTGCAGAAAGCTGTACGTGTACACGCACACCGTCGTGAGCACCATTGTCGCACCCGCGATCCACACGTACGAGAGGGGATTCTCGGTTGTCAGTGGCTGCCAATGTTGTGCCGATTGTATGCGCATGAGAGAGAAAGAAATGATGTGCTCCTCCGATACCCAAGTCACTGGTCCGCTTTATTCCTCTCTCCCGTTTCCGGGAAGAGAAGAACGAAATGGATGTCGAAGGTGGCGAAGGAGCAGAGTAGATGACGACAAGAGTTGTTCTGACATTACAGGAACCCCTTGCGGTTTTTCCGGTACATGGAGAATAAGAGTTAAGATTGCAAGAATGTAAGACTGCAAGATTGCAAAGAAAGCCCAAGGGAGTCATCCCTTGGGTTTTCTGTTTGGCTTATTGCAGTCTTGCAATCTTGCAGTCTTTTCAAGATTGCTACTGCCTGTGATTCTCACTTCTTGCCGCTCTGTTGTCCTTGCTGGCCCTGTTGGCCTTGTTGTGGGGTGCTCTGGCCCTGTTGCTCCTGCTGATTCTCCATAAGCAATGAGGGGAAGGAAATAGAAGGCAGTCGTATGGCTGCACTTCCAAGACGGACGATCTGCGGCGCGACTTACTCGGATAGCCGAGAAACTGGTGCGCGGCTCGCGTTGAATCGCGCGCTCGGCATCGGTACCGTAGTGGCATGACGAAGAAACCACCCATGGAACAAGACGCGCTCGGCGAAGTGGCGATTCCGGATGGCCGGCTCTACGGTGCCGCCACCGCGCGGGCAGTCGAGAATTTTCCGGTGAGTGCCCTCCGGCTTCCGCCCGAGTTCATCCGAGCCCTTGCATCGATCAAGCGCGCGGCGGCGCGGACGAACGGTGCGCTCAAGCTTCTCGATGAGACTACTACCGACGCCATCGTGTCTGCCTGCTTCGAGATCGTCGAAGGCAAGCACGATGCCGAGTTCGTCGTCGATGTATTCCAAACCGGTTCCGGCACCAGTACGAACATGAACATGAACGAGGTGATCGCAAACATCGCAAACCTGTCGCTCGGCGGTTCACTCGGCGGCAAGAGCCCGGTGCATCCCAACGATCACGTGAACAAAGGACAATCGAGCAACGATGTCTTCCCCACAGCTTTGCACGTCGCGGCGGCCCGCAGCATCACGAAGGAGTTAGTGCCGGCCCTCAGCAGTTTGCACGACACGCTCGCGCGTCGGGCGGAGGAATTCGGGGGAATCCGCAAGAGCGGTCGCACACACCTGCAGGATGCGACGCCGATCACGCTGGGGCAGGAGTTCTCCGGGTACGCAGCGCAGATGAAGAAATCGATTGAGCGCGCCACGCGGGCGCGGGACGTGCTGCTCGAGCTGCCTCTGGGCGGCACAGCTGTGGGAACAGGGATCAATGCGCATGCGGCATTCGCGCCCCGCGCGATACGGCTGCTGAGCGAGGAAGACGGTTTGCCGTACCGCGAGGCGGAGAATCACTTCGAGGCGCAGGCTGCGCGCGACGCGTGCGTCGAGGCGAGCGGGCTGCTGCGTACGGTGGCGGTGTCGCTCGGCAAGATCGCCGAAGACATCCGCTGGATGTCGTCGGATGCGATGCGGGAACTCGTGCTCCCGCCGCTCCAACCGGGCAGCAGT
>CAZWBO010000025.1:0-16944 GCA_964632375.1 uncultured Candidatus Peribacteria bacterium
ATAAACGGATCGTATCATGTGTGGTCAGTTTTTCTGCGTTAGCTTAATAGCCATTAATTTTATTGTAGCAAGCAGCTCAATATCGCCGTCACGTTCTGCGTTTGCTCGTGCGGCTTTCGTATCGATTATGGTCGACTTAATGCGCTGATCGTAGGGCTGAAGGTATTCCATCGATCTTAAAGTAAAATAATAATTTATTTTAGTCAAGTAAACTCTCTTCGTCTAACTCGTCATCCTTAACAGAAGCATATCCTTACTTCATTTCTCTCTTTCTTATGACAGATCGTGTGGATAACAGCTCCAGCGTCGCGGTGATGGTGGCGGTCGTTGCCGTCATTGCCATCGCAGCTATCGCGTATTTCTTCTGGGCAACAGGAACCTGGGCGGCACGGTGAACCTCCCCGACGTGAACGTGGGAACCAGCAACGGCGGAACGCCGGCGACAGGCCAGTAAGCCGCAGGCTCGATGAAACCATAATCCGTCCCGAGGCGGGACGGATTATCAATAGTGCAATTTTGCAAATTTTCTCTTCCCCACTTTTACAATTCCCTCCTCTACCTTCGCATTGATTTCCGTGATCATTCGATCATTCAGCGTCACGCCGCCCTGCTCGACGAGACGGCGCGCATCGGATTTTGACGAGGCGAGCTTGTGGCTGACGATGACATCGATGAGCGTACTCCCCTCCTCTACGTTGATCTCCGGCATTTCCTCCGGCACGCCTTTGTCTTTGAACACATTGTTGAATTCCTCTTCCGCATGCGCCGCCGCCGCATCGCCGTGGTAGAGCGCCACGATGGCGCGGGCGAGCTGCATCTTGGATTCCTTGGGGTTACTCCCCTTCTCCATCTTCTTTTCGGTCTCTCTGATTTCGTCCATCGGAATGTCCGTGAGGCACTCCATGTACGGCACGATCAATTCGTCTTTGATCGACATCGTCTTGCCGAACATGTCCTTGGCTGAGTCGTCGATCCAGATGCAGTTGTCGTACGTCTTGCTCATCTTGCGGCCGTCGGTGCCTTCGATGAGCTTGGTGGTGAGAACGAATTTGTCGCGCTTGCCGTATGCTTTTTGAAGAGTCCGGCCGCAGAGCATATTGAACAGCTGGTCGTTTCCGCCGAGCTCGCAATCCACATCGAGCATCACGGAATCGTAACCGACGAGCAGCGGGTAGAGAAATTCATGAATGCTGATGGGGCTATCTTGCTCTATTCTTTTCGCGAACATCTCGCGCTTTTCCATTTGCTGCACCGTGAAGTGGCTGGCGAGTTTCAGCATTTCCTCCGGTGAAAGTTTCTCGAGCCATTCATGGTTATAGACGACGTCCAGTTTTTCGAAGTCCAAGACCTTCGCTGCTTGCTCTCGGTATTTTTCGAAGTTCGTCATCACCTGCTGCTTCGTGAGAGGCTCGCGTTGCGTATCGCGGCCGCTGGGGTCGCCGATCATGGCCGTGAAGCTGCCGATGAGGAAGATGACGTGGTGGCCGGCATCTTGGAACGCGCGCAGTTTGCGCAGCGGGACGGAGTGGCCCAGGTGGAGCTTGCTGCCCGTCGGATCAATACCCAGATAGATCCGCATCGGCATACCCGAAGTTAGCTTCTCCTCTGCCAGCTTGCGCGGGGTGACTTCGGAGACGGCGCGTGTCAGAAGATCTGAAGAGTGCTTCATTGCGGCTGAGTGTACAGCAAACGATTGGCAGATGCGCTATCTTGTTGCATCCAAAAAAAATGTTCTTATACTTGTTCCATGAACAATGGATCATTGAGTCGGCTTCCGCAATTCGACGCGTTCGATCCTAAAACACTTGCCGCGAGGGTGGGGAATTCTAGGCCCGTTCAATATTCCCTGCGTACCAATCGACAAAAAATTATCCGTGCGGTAACAATCAATGAGCCAGGCGATGCAGGGATCACTCGTGATGAGGCGATCGCACGAGGCATGTACGAGAAATGCGTACCCATCGAGGAAATCCGCGAGCGCTACCACTCAATGTGATAGAGTTCTGTCGATCATGAGTACATTCGTCGTCAGCCACCCCGACCGGCTCGATAGTTTCCTCGCGACCGAGAAGGCGTTCCTCAGTCGTGCCAAAGTGCAAAAGGCTATCGAGGACGGGCTGGTGTCGGTGAACGAATCCGTCTGTCGCAAGCCGGCGGAGCGCGTGCAGGAGGGCGATCTCGTTGCCGTACAGGAAACGGATCGAGTGGTCGAATCCCCCGTTGTATCGACCGATCTACGGCTAGAGGTATTGTACGAAGACGATGCGTGTTTGGTCCTCAACAAGCCTGCCGGCTACGCCGTGCATCCGGGCGCGGCCATGGACCCGCGCGAGGTGACGATCCTGCACGGGATCGCCTTCCTCTTCGCCCAGCGTTCACTCCCCTTCTCCGCATCCACCGTGCTCGTGCATCGGCTGGATAAAGAAACGACGGGATGTCTGCTTGTGGCGAAGACGCCCGAGGCACAACTGCGACTGCAATCACAATTCGAGACGCGCACGGTCGAGAAAATCTACCTTGCTCTGGTTGCCGGTGTACCGGTGCACCAGACCGCAACGGTCGATTCCCCCATCGGGCGCAGCCCCACCGATCGCACGAAGATGTCCATACGCGGAGTCGGTACCGTGCGCGAGGCGCAGACTACTTACCGCGTGCTCGATGCGCACGGTCATGTCGCTCTTCTCGAGTGTCATCTGCACACCGGCCGCACGCATCAGATCCGCGTGCATTTACAATCCATCGGCCACGCGATTCTCGGCGACAGCACCTACAGCTCGCCGCAGGCGGAGCGGCTGAATGACGAACTGGCAGTGCAGAATCTCTGCCTCCACTCGTGGAAACTTACATTCGACTCTCCTGCTGATTTCAAGCGGCACACGGTGGAAGTCGCAGTGCCAGCAGTGATGAAGGAGGCGATGGAGAGGGCGGGGGTGAGAATTAAGAATTGAAAATTGAAAATGGAGAATTGAAAATGGTGCGCATCTTTAGCACGTCTCCTCGGATTCCTCGGATTCTTTGGATTCCTCACTCCCCCGCCGGATCGTACATTACCGTGTATTCCATCTTGTCCAGCACCTCCCCGTTCTCGTTGCGGGCGACGATGGTGTAGATGTTCTTGCCTTTCTTGAGATTGGCGAACTGCGTGGAGGCGATGTAGTTCCAGGTCTTGCGGCCCGGCACGTAGAGCTGCAGGCGGTAGTCATTCACCCACATGGTCGTGGTGCCTTTCGAGGTGGTGCCCTCGAGAAGGAAACCAGTGCCGGTCTCGGCGTGCTCCGTGCCCGGCGTGGGGCCGGTCACTTTCAAGATGCCCGGCGTGAGCGGCGCATTGTTCTTCGGCCTCGCGATGCTCGAGGTACTCGATGTGGAACCGCCAGCGGCACTACTCGTGGCTGCCACCACGCCGCCCGCTTCGCCCTGCACGATGGTGATCGTCGCCGGCGTACTCCGCTTGCCGTCCTTATCCAGAGCGACGATGTCGAATGTGTTGGTACCGGCTTTCAGGTTCCCAAGCTTCAAGCTCGCGAGGTAGCTCCACGTGGCGTTGCCGGCGGTGTAGAGCTTGAGCGTGTAGTCGTTGACGACGATGGAAGCGGTATTCGCGTCGGTGGTGCCGCGGAGGACGAGTTCAACGTCGGTGGTCTTGTACGTCTCGCCGGACTTCGCGGGTGCTGTGACGACCGGCGAAGGAAAACCGCCTGTGGCTGCAGAAGAAGCAGTCGCAGCGCCTCGCGTGACGTTGACGATTTTCTCGGCAATGATCTTGTCGCTGGAGCCGAGACCCTCGAAGCGCAGGCTGAAGCGATTCTCGCCTTCGGGGATCACGATGTCATCCGCGAAGCTGCCGTCCTCCTGGCTCAGGCGGATCTCCTTTCCATTGGCGCGCAGTGTGAGGATGCGCGGGCTTACCTTGCCCGATACGCGCACGGAGTCGCCGGTCACGTTGGCTCCCTCCTGCGGGCTTGAGACGGTGAGAAGCTCATCCTGCGCGTCCGTAATGCCTCTCCCCTGCCCCGTGAGGATGCTGCGCTGATCTTGACTGTCGAGTGCGAAGGCATTGCGCATCGATGCGAGCGTGAGTGCGGATCGATAGGCAGAGAGGTTCCCGGAGGGCGATCCCGTGCTCGGCAGGCGCAGCTGCTGCCCCTCGCCGATGGTGATGTCATCAACATTCTTGCCGCTCACGGTAACCCCGTTGTTGCCGGCCTTGTAGACGATGAGCTGCGAGGACGAAACGAGCGCGTCGGTTCCCGGTGGCAGTTCGTACGTGAGTACGGGCGTGACGATGCGGCGCGTGATGGCGTCGGTGAATGATTGCGGGTCCGGGGTTGAGGTCCACAGCGTGCCGTCGGCGAGCGAGAGTGTGATCTGCGATGTTGAACCGAATCCGCTCGTATCGATGCTGAGCTGCGACTGCTGGTCGAGACGCACCCACGTACCGTCGAAGAACGTGAGCGATGCGTTCGAGACGCCCGCCGTCTTCACGGCATCGCCCGGCTGGAGCTTGCCGTTCGATTCCGCCGTCTGGTACTGCTTGCCTTCGTACGATACGTCCGCAGCGGATCCTTGCTCGATGAGCAACGTCGCGGTGCGGTCCTGCAGACCGGAGCCGAGCCCTACCAACCGGAGCAGTCCTCTGCCTATCCAGTAGACCAACAGGAGCATCGCGCCGAGGAGGATGAGTCGCGCGATGACGCGGCCCACGCCGGCGCTGGATCGACCGGTCTCATTGAAGCTGTTCCGACGGTAGCGAGAGTGTACTTTCATAGAGGAACTGAACCGTTCCAGACTGCCACGGGATCAGCAAAAGCTCAATGTCGGTGACGCAATTATGTGCGCAGAGAAACGCATTGGCACAAGTTGCGGCATCTCTTTGAGTCTCCCTCGAAGGTGGGTGTACAGTCATTGGTCTTAGGTTTAAAACAAAAAACCAAACACTACCAAACCAACAACTTCACGCCGTCACTCGCTCCACCTCCTGTACGGTCGTGCGCTTCTCCGCCACGAACTGCGTTCCCCATTCCTTCATCGTCTTGAAGCCTTCCTTCTTCGCTTGCTCCAGGATAATGGCATCTTGTTCCATAGAGAGGATCATCTGCTGGATGGTGGGCGAGGCGACGAGGAGTTCGGGCAGCGACATCTGTCCATCGTACGTATCGGCCGATGCCGGATCGCAGTGGCCGTCTTGGCAGGCGGGGCTGATCGTGCGGATGAGTCGCTGGGCGAGCACGCCGCGCAGGGCCGGAGCGAACGTGTACGGGCTCACGCCCATGGAGAGGAAGCGCGGAATGGCTTCCACCGCTGAGTTCGTGTGGAGCGTGCTCAGCACCAAGTGGCCGGTGAGCGCGGCGTTCACGGCCGTTTGAGCGGTATCGAGATCGCGGATTTCGCCGACGAGAATAACATCCGGATCATGCCGCAAAATCGAGCGCAGGCCGCTCGAGAACGTGTAGTCGTGCTCGGCGTCGATCTCGCTTTGGATGATGCCCGGCAGTTCGTACTCTACCGGGTCTTCGAGGGTGATGATGTTCCGCTCTTTACCGACGAGCGTTGAGAGAAGCGCATACAGCGTCGTCGTCTTGCCGGAGCCTGTTGGGCCGGTGACGAGGATGAGGCCGTTCGGCAACTCGGCCAGCTGCTTCAGCCGCTCGACGATCTCGGACGGGAAGCCCAGCGACTCCAGCGGGCGGATCCCCTTCGCCGGATCCAGCAGACGCAACGTCAACGCCTCCCCAAACCGCGACGGCAACGTCGCCACACGCACGTTCACCGTTCGCGATCCACTACTCATGCTTTGGGATTTGGGGCCTTGGGGCCTTGGTGTTTCCCCGAAGGGGCCCTGGGGGCTTGGCACGTCGAAAGTGTACTGTCCATCCTGCGGCACGTTCGTCACGTTCATCTTCAGCTTCGAGATGAACTTGATGCGCCGTAGCAGATCCTCGTACACGTTGTTCTTCAGTGTGGCCAGCGGTTGCAAAATGCCGTGCAGGCGCCACTCCAGCCGCACGCCGTCTTTCTGCGGCGAGAGGTGAATATCCGACGCGCCCCGCTCGGTGCAGAAATCCTGCAGCGAACGAAGCAGCGTTTCGCCATCCATAGCCGTGAAGTCGAGGGGAGACATTCCCTTTATTCTATCATCTTTTGGCACGTCGTGCTACCGTGAATTCCACGTGGATTCCGTGCCCAAGCCCGGAATTCCAGCTCTGCCGAGCGTGCGGGCCCACAAGGGGCCGAGAGAGGCTTTCCCGGCATCCCATGGCCATCAAACCTCGATTCGTTTCCAGTGAGACGCAGAAGCGGCGGTCCCTCCACCAGCGCATGACCATCGTGCACGGGTTCTTCCTGGTGTTACTGCTGACGGTGGTAGCGCGGCTGATGGACCTGCAGATCGTGAAGGGGGCCGAGTACCGCAGCGCTGCGCAGATGCTGCATTTCGGTGATGTGCGGCTGCCGGCCAAGCGCGGCGAGATCTTCGCGCTCAGCAGCAAGACCGGTGAACGCAATATCCTCGCCACGAATACGACGCTCAATCTCGTCTACGTCGATCCGCTCATTACAAACCCTCAGAACCGTCCCAGCTACGCGCTGCAGGTGGCAGAGACACTCGCGGGCATTCTCGTCACCGACGACGTGCATCAGGCATGCACCAATGGTGACCGGCAAGAGTGTCCCAAGGAACTCATCCCTTTCTACCTTCCGGCATTCGATCCGATGGCGCAGTATGCGCTGACGCACTCTGGCGGTCTGCTGGAGCCGCTTGCGCCGGGCGCGTCGCTGCCGGCATCGCTCCTTAAACTGCCGGATCGCACGGAAGTCACGCGCCTGTTCGCGCGTTCCATCGAGCAGAAAATCTCGCAGAAGACCGTCACGTTCTCGCCGCTTAAGTACGGTGCCGACAAACTGCAGATGCAGGATGTGCAGGCGCTCGCCGTGCCGGGCATCTACGTGCTGCAGGAGAAGAAGCTCATCTATGTGAACCCCGAGGAAGTGAGCCAGGATCACATCGATGCCATCGCGAAGCGCGTGGCCAAGGCGTTGAGCATGGATCCGTCCTCGGTGCGCAAGCTGCTGCGCCGGCGGCCGTTGCGCTACGTGCCGGTGATGCGGCAACTGTCGTCGGCCGTGTCGCTGAAGATCCGCGAGGCGCAGCTTGCGTCGTTCAAGGAGGCCGAGGCGAAACGCAAGGCGCAGAAGGGCCCGCGGAACCCCGACGAATTCGATTACGCGCTGCGCAGCGTGGCGCTGCTGCCCGAGAACTGGCGCCTGTACCCGGACACGACCATTGCGTCGCACGTCATCGGGTTCACGAGCGAGCCCTCGCCCGGCGATGCCGACCAAGCCGAGGGGCAGTACGGCATCGAGCGCGCGTTCAACCCGCAACTGCGCGGCCAGGACGGCATCATCAGTTCGGTGGCCGACCGCACGGGCGGGCAGATCCTCACCTCGCAGCAGACCATCGTGAAGCCGCGCGACGGCGACTCCGTCGTGCTCACGCTCGATCGCACCATTCAGAAGGAAGTCGAAGGCCTGATGGAGAAAGCGCTCGTGACGTACGGTGCCGACGACGGGCAGGCCATCGTGGTGGATCCGAAGACCGGTCGCATCCTCTCGATGGTCAACGTGCCGCTCTTCGACAGCAACAGCTACGCCGATGTGTACCAGAAAGAACCGTTCGAGTTCGATGCGTCGCGTTCCGACCGCCTGCTCGTGGAGCTGTACGAACCGAAGACGAACGAACGGCTGCTGCGCGAACCGTACCCAAAGGTCTTCACGCCCGAGGGGCGGCAGCTCCTCAGTAAGAAATCGGCGAAGATCGTCGACGACCTGGAGCGGCTGTACGATCTGAAGGATATAACACGGTACTACCTGTACCAGAGCAGTCTGCTCAAGGGCGACAGCAACCGGCACGAGATCTTCCCCACCGACCAGTCGACCGTGTGGCTGCGGTTCAAGAACCTGCTCGGTGTGGGGGCGTACCTCAACCGCACCATCCAGTCGATCTACGAGCCGGGGTCCGTCATGAAGCCCATCACCATGTCTGTCGCCATCGACCAGGGCGAGGTGCGGCCGACCGACACGTACGTCGACCGAGGCCCGGTGAAGACCGACGAGTTCGAGATCAAGAACGCACTGGGCAAATACTACGGCGCCGTGAACATGACCGACTGCCTCGCGTTCTCCATCAACACCTGCATGACGAGCGTGTCGCAGAAGCTGGGGGCCAAGCTCTTCAGTCGCATGCTCGACCGCTTCGGATTCGGGAAGATCACGGGGATCGAGCTTGAAGACGAGCTCTCGGGTGAGCTGAAGCCCTGGCGCAAGCGCGGTGATTGGCCGAATTCGCTGCTGGCGATAGCATCGTTCGGGCAGGGCGTGTCCGTCACGCCGCTGCAGATGGCGATGGCCTTCGCGGCGTTGGCCAATAACGGCAAGCTCATGAAGCCCATCATCGTCGACCGCATCATCCACCCGGACGGCACCGAGGAGGCGCGCGAGCCGAAGGTGATTGATCAGGTCATCAAGCCGCAGACGGCCAAGACCATCACCGACATGCTCGTGCAGTCGGTGGAGTACGGCTACGCGAAGGCGGGCGGCGTGAAGGGTTACTCCATTGCCGGCAAGACCGGCACCTCGCAGATCGCCGCGCCGGGCGGCGGCTGGGAGACGGGCACCGGATCGACCGTCACCTCGTTCATCGGCTACGCGCCGGCGTACAATCCCAAGTTCCTCATTTACGTGAAGTTCGACCGCCCCAAGCGCGACATCTACGGCACCTCCACGGCCGTGCCGGTGTTCCACGATATCGCGTCGTTTTTGATTAAGTATTACGGGTTGCCGCCGGAGCGGTGAGGCCGTGAAGGCGCTGGTGGGGTGGTCTCAGAGGGAAATTATCACTTCACAAGATCACCCCGTAGCAGCAGCCGTCCCCGGCTGCGGCCTTGCCACCGTCATCCTGAGGTGCGAGGCCCTCGGATGCTCGTGACGTTCCATCCAACCATGGAACGCCTATTGCCGCATCGCCGAGCCTCGAAGGACTGGTCGGGTGAACAATTTTTGAAATATCTATCCATTGCAATCTCGGTATTTCGTACGTTCACTCCATGCGTGAACGTGATTTCATCGTCTACATCCTCCACTGCGCCGACGGCAGTTTCTACGTCGGGCTGACTACGGATCTTCCAGGCCGACTTACTCAGCATTGTCGGGGTGCATTTCCTCAGTGCCATACCTTCAGGCGTCGTCCTATTGTTCTTGTCCGAACGGAACACTTCCCGACATCTGATGATGCGATCAGGCGTGAACGGCAGCTAAAGCGATGGAGCAGGCGGAAGAAGGAGGCATTGGTGCGTGGCGAGATCTCGCTGGTGGAGCAGTTTGCGAAGAGGCCAAGACAGCAGGCGAACGGTTTACGCATCTGGCGGATATTGATGGGGGTGAGAGGTAAGATCTATTGGGCAGTGGTTCGAGGCCCGCATGCAAGAACAACTACCGTGACCGAAAGCCTCTTTCTTTTCCGACCTGGTGCGGGCGCCTCACCATGACGTATTTCCACTCTGATACCAGGTGTGACATATTATTTCAGTGAACTTCTCGCAGGATAATTTATGCATTTATTCGAGTTCACTAATAACCTCTGCTTTAGAAAATACTTCTGAATTTGGATGACCATTATTTGGTAAAATTTGAATCGCCTCAAAAAATCCATTTTTGAACATTACAAGAATTACGATCTCTAGAAACGGATACTCGCTACTAGCGTTAACAAGATCAACGAGCGATTGATAGTCAATATTAGTCACTGATTCATGGAGAGCAATCGCAAGTCTAATGGGTCCCTTTTGATATTTGAATTTGTATTTTTCCAAAAATTTCATAAGCGTTGCAGTATTGCCTTTAGATTCTTTTCCCTTTCCAAATATCTTTATCTGAAACATAAAACTTTCGTTTTGAACTTTTCCTTCAGAAAAACGGACAAGACAGATGTCTATTGGATTATATTGCTCACTAAGTTTTATTAATTCTACGATTGATCTTTCATCTCGTTCTTGGAGTATTTTGACTGCTCGATTTTCGAGCGTATCCGGACATGGCCAGCCAATCCAGAAGTCAGTATTGAAAATTTTTTTGTATACGGGACGCAAGGTTAAGCCGGCAAGTACCTCTTCTTTTTGTTTATCAGAGATATCTCGATGATTTTTTTTCAACGATTGATATAAAGCCTTTGGTTTAATTATTACAAATCCCATTATTTCACCGTCACGCTCTTCGCCAAATTCCTCGGCATATCCGGATCCTTCCCGCGCTTCACGGCCAGGAAGTACGCGAGGACTTGGATGGGAATGATGCTGAGGATCGACTGCGCGTCGCCCGCTTCGGGCACTTTGATCCATTCATCGAACACGGCGTGCTGGTCCGGCGAGACGCCGATGATGAGCGCGCCGCGGGCTTTGAGTTCCTGCGCGTTGCTGAGGATGTCTTGGGTCACTTCGTCTTTGCCCACGAACACGATGCACGGCGTTCCCTCCTCTATTAATGCGATGGGGCCGTGCTTCAGCTCGCCGCCGGCGAACCCCTCTGCGTGCACGTAGCTTACTTCCTGGATCTTGATGGCGCTCTCGAGCGCCATGGGGTAGTGCCAACTCTTGCCGATGATGTAGAGGTCATTGTGGTCTTTGATTTTGTCCGCGAGAGAACTGAGGAATTCCACGTAGCGCGGGTTCAACATGTCGTTGATCTTCGCGCTCGTCTCGAGCAGGAGCGTCTTGCCCTCCTGCAACTTGCCGGCCAACGCGTACGCGATGAGCAGCAGCACGGCGAGCTGCCCGGTGAGCGCCTTCGTCGACGCCACCGCGCGTTCCGGACCGGCGTTGATGAGCAGCGTGTAGTCTGCCTCGCGGTCGATGGTCGATCCCTTCACGTTCACGATGGCGAGCACTTTCGCCCCCTTCGCCTTCGCCACGTGCATGGCTTCGAGCACGTCGGCCGTTTCGCCGCTCTGGCTCACCACGATGAGGAGGCTGCGGTCCGCGAGGAAGTGGTGGTACAGCTTGAATTCGCTGGCCGGCGCGAAGTTCACGTGCTTCTCGGCGATGACGGAGAAGAAGTAGTCCGCCGCCATGCACGCCTTGCCGGCCGTGCCGCACGCGACGAGGAACGTGCCGTACGCGTTGCGGATCGCCTCGGCGAGCGTCTGGATCTGCTCGTCGTTCTGGTTGGCGGCGCGCGCCACGCTCTCTTTCTGATCCATGATCTCCTTGAGCATGAAGTGCTCGAAATCGCCCTTGTCGGATTCCTCGGCCGCCCACGTGATCTCGATCTCGCGCTTCGTACGCTCCTCTCCCGTTTCAATGTCCGAGAACACGATGGACCTCCCGTCTGTCACGAGCATCTCGCCGTCGTCGAGGTACTGCACCACGTGCGTGTACTTGCGGAAGGCCGGAATATCGGACGCGATGAAGTAGCCGAAGTCCGCACTCCCCTCCTCCGGCTTCAGCACGCCGACGATGAGCGGCGAGCCCGTGCGCGCGGCCACGAGCGTGTTCGACGCCGTGTGCATGGCCACCACGGCGTAGCGGCCGTCGAAGTGCCGGCACGCGGCGCGGACGGCGGCGGCGAAGTCGTTCCCCTTCTTCATTTCCTCTTCGATGAGGTGCGGGATCACTTCCGTATCGGTCTGCGAGAGGAACGTGTGTCCTTTCTCCATCAGATCGTTCCTGATCTCGGCGAAGTTCTCGACGATGCCGTTGTGTACGACGGCGATGGTCTTGTCCTCGCTCATGTGCGGGTGGGCGTTCGTGGACGTCACACCGCCGTGCGTGGCCCAGCGCGTGTGCGCGATCGCGATGGACGAATCCTGCGCGAAACTCGTCGTATCCACGCCGCTGATCTTCCCCACATCCTTGCGCACCATCAGCCCCTGCGGCGTCTTCGTCGCCACTCCCCACGAGTCGTAGCCGCGGTATTCCAAATTCTTGAGCCCTTCCACCACGATGCTGCCCGCGCTGTTTTTACTGCCCACGTATCCGAAAATGCCACACATAGGACGCTATTGTGGGTGATGTGAGGGGTGGGGTCAAATGAGTGTTTAGGATGAGTCTTGAATTTTGAATTTTGAGTCTTGGGGCGAAAGTACTTCAAGATTCAAGACTCCAGACTCAAGATTCATCCTTGACGCCTCCTGTATTCCCTCCTACTCTGTCGCGGCTCTATGCCTATCATCAAGTCCGCCATCAAGCGTGCCCGCCAGAACGACGACCGTCGCCGTCGCCGTCAGCCCTTCAAGACGCAGCTCAAGACGATGATGCGCAAGATCGGCGATCTGGCGAAGGAAGGAAAGAAGGAAGAGGGGCAGAAGATCCTGCCGCAGGTCTTCAAGGCCATCGATACCGCCGTCAAGAAGAACATCATCCACCGCAACACCGCCGCCCGTAAAAAGTCGCTGGTGAGCAGGATGGTGGCGGCGAAGTAATACTATATTGAACAGGGAGTGCACTTTCAGGGCGCGGTTGCCTTTGTTCTATTTTCGCAGCTGAGTGGTTTACAAAGCATCGTTCGCAATGAATGCCGACTCTCTTGTTGCTCTCGTGACCGGGAGTAAACTTCGTATCATGCATGTTTTCCTCTTCCACGGCATCGAAGGAAGTCCGGACGAGAACTGGTTTCCGTGGCTCAAGAAGCAGCTCGAGGCTCAGGGCCATATGGTGACGGTGCCAGCCTTTCCTCATCCGGCTCAGCCGGTATTGCCTGAGTGGCTTGAAGCGATGGAGCCGTACCGATCACTCATAAATGAGCAGACGGTTTTGGTCGGTCACAGTCTCGGCGCTTTGTTTCTCCTCTCGTTGCTCGCGTCACTCGACCAGCCAATCGCCGCAGCATTTCTCGTTTCAGGTTTTCTGACATTGCCGGTGAATGACTTCACTCCGCCCATGAAGAGTTTTCTGCAATCATTCGAGCAACAACGTCTGCACGCACTGTGCCCGCACTTCGCAGTGTTCCACGGTGACGATGATCCGTATGTACCGCTCGAAAAAGCGCAAGAGCTCAGCGATTTCCTGAGCGCACCGTTGCATGTCATCCCGCACGGCGGTCACTTGAACGCCGCAGCCGGGTACACTTCTTTCCCCGCATTGCTGAGCGCTATCAATTCTTCTCTCAAGTAAATCTCCATTTTCCATTTTCAATTCTCAATTTTCAATTCCCATGCGTCTCCTCGCTCTCGACATCGGCACGCGACGCACGGGTGTCGCCTACTGCGATACCGACAACAACATTCCCCTGCCGCTCGACACCATTGCGCATCGCACCAAAGAGGAACTGCGCGACGCGGTGAAACTTCTTTGCGATGCGCGCGCGATCGAGACGATTGTCATCGGCGTTCCGTATCTTCCGTCCGGCGAAGCAGGATCGCAGACCAAGCTCGTGCGGGAGTACGGACTGCTCATTGAGGGCATCGGGCCGTCGGTGGTGTATAAAGATGAGAGATTTTCCACGCCCCGCCGGAAAATGGCACTAAAGAGAAATGCTGATTTTCCGCTAGCAGAAGACGATAACGCACAGGCAGCCGTCAGCATTTTGACCGTGTATCTGGGCTATTGACAAAAGAAAAATTTAAATTAGATTAGTACTTAAGATCTTTGTGTTCCCACGACTCTCGCGACGTGCGACTGTTCCTCGAACGCCGTTCGATGATCATTCGCGTGCCCCTATCGTACAGGTAATGCACGTGTTCTCTGACATGTGATCAAGAAGCAATATGTCACTCGCCCCGTCTAGCTGAGTGTTCTGAAGTTCTTTTGTTCCTGTCAATTATCTGGTAAAACGAGGGTTGTTCTTTCCCCGCCCTTCATGCCAACTCCCATGGCAACGTCACCCTCTCCTCAGACACAAGCCGCAGGTTCACAAATCACGGTGAACTTACAAGATTTGCTGCAAAATCTTTTTCTGGTTCTAACAGAAAAAGAAGTGATGGTGATCAAGAAACGCTTCGCACTCTTTGGCCAACCTAAGCAGACGCTGGAGAAGATCGGCAAGCACTTCAAAGTGACGCGCGAGCGCATCCGCCAGATCGAGGCGATCGCGCTGAGCAAGCTGCGCCGCACCGTGCGCACCACGCGTCTCGACGAGATCAACGAGTTGGCCAAGAACATCCTGCGCCTGCACGGCGGCGTGATGACGGAAGATGAATTAGTGAGCCTCGTGCTCAAGCGGATTGCCAACGGCACGCAGGCAGATGGCGCGGTGCTGCGCTTGTCGTTCTCCATCGACAACGAGATGAGCAGCACGGGCAAGAGCAGCACGTTCGTTCCCTTCTGGCGCTTAGCCAGTTTAGCGGCCGACGACATTTCGCTGATTGTCGACAACATCGTGCGCATCCTGCGCAAGCGCAAGACCTGCATGAAGCAGGAGGAACTCGTATCGGCCATCCAGTCGCTCAACCTCTTCAAAGATCGCTTGCCGAGCCGCGAGCTTATCGGCAGCTGCCTCAAGATCGACGAGCGCCTGCGCGAGATCGACGAAGGATGGGGTCTCACGGAGTGGCGGTTCGTTCGACCGCGCTCTATCCGCGACAAGGTCGAGATCATCCTTCGCAAGACCGGCGAGCCGCTGCACTTCATGGACATCGCCAACCGTATTCGCGAGGCGGGCTTCGACCACAAGCACGTGACGGTGCAGGCCGTGCACAACGAGCTCATCCGCTACCCGCAGTTCGTACTGGTGGGCCGCGGGCTCTACGCGCTGCGCGAGTGGGGCTACGAGCCGGGCACGGTGGCCGATGTCATCGAGAACATCCTGCGCGAGAAGGGGCCGCTCAGTAAGAAGGAGATCATCGCCGAGGTGGCCAAGCAGCGCACGGTGAAGGTAGGCACCATCTCGCTCAATCTGCAGAAGATGCCGTACTTCACCCGCGTGGGTCGTGCGGTGTACGCGCTCGATCTGAGCAAGAAGAACGCCTGACGTATCCTCTATACGATAGTGAAGAGCCCGGCTTGTGCCGGGCTTTTTGTTGCCATCGCATCCGTCTGAGGCATTGATGGAGCGTCTCCGCGTCGCAACGTGTGATACGATGCTCCTATGCTTCCATCCCGCCACGTCGCATTCACATCGATCCTGCTGTTGTCTCTCTCGTTCGTCAGCTGCGACAGGCCATCGGCTCCCCCTCTGCCGCAGGGCGAGCAGACACTCGCGGGCGTCGTGCTGCATGCGTTGCCGATGAGCTTAGACCGGCGCGGGACGCACGAGATTCTCGTGAATGGCGTTCCGCAGTACGTAGCCGAAAGCTCAATGGTGGATCTGTTCGATCACGAGAACCACCCCATCACCGTGAGAGGTACCTTCGTGGCGAACAACGAGGTGGATTTGCCCCCGGTGTTGGTGATCTCAAGTGTGGATGATGCGTTGGCTGATTTGAAACCTGTAGATATTCCGTCTCTCCAGGTGGTACTTTCGGTCCCGTCGAGCTGGCGCGCGAGTACGGCGAAGTCGATCACGACCTTCACCATGTCGGGTGCCGGGATTCCGCCGCTTACGGTGTTCCGCGAGAATCTGCGCGACCTTTCGTACGACTGGCTCGGCGCACACACGGGCACCGGCGATGTCGCGTTGCTCCCCTACTCCGTCTCGCAGCAGCGCGCGGTGAGGAAGCGCGACGACCGGACGGTTGGCGTGTCGGTGGAAGAACGGAGCGGCACATTGCACGATGCCACGGTCATTACTTTTCTCTTCTCTCGCGGTACCGTCGAGCAACCGCTCGTCACCGATGATCTGGTGGAGCGCATTCTGCGATCCGTACGCATCTTAAGTGCGCGAGAGGTGTCCTCTTCCCCCAAAAGTGAGTCGGTCCAGACGGCATCTGGCAAAACAGTTGCCAAGCCCAACGGGCCATGCGGCGGGTCTGCGGGTCTGCTCTGCCCGTCGGGACAGTACTGCGATATGAGTCTGGCGGTGGAGGGGGTGGGACGGTGTCAGTCCTATTAGCGAGGAAGATTTCAAGACTGCAAGAATGCAAGATTTCAATAAGCCAAACCAAAGCCAAGAGTTCTTTCCTTGGGTTTTCTTTGCAATCTTGCATTCTTGCAATCTTGCAGTCTTTCCTATGGCCATGGTGTACGTTAATACACCACCACATTCCAAACGCCCATCAAGTACAGTTTTTTGACGTAGAAGAATGTACTGTTAGTATTCAGGTGGACGTTCAAACACCTCCTTTACTTCCATTCCCCACCCACCGTTCCATCGCCGAGTAGAACGCCGAGATGCGTGCGGCATAGCCGATTATCCGGCGTTCCCTCTCCCCACTCGTTATGATCGTCCTTTTCTTCATTTACCTCCTCTTCTTCCTCCTACTATCATGGCACGTACTACTTCTTCCGACACAGCCCTCATGGAACCCACCACGAAGCCAACCAAGACTCCCAAGAGTGATGCCTCCTCCGCGAAGATCGACGCGATCAAACTGGCGCTCCAAGAGATAGAGAAGCGCCACGGCAAGGGCGCCATCATGCAGATGAACGACATGCACGCGGTCAATATTAGAAAAGTGCCGTCCGGCTCTCTGTCGCTCGACTTGGCGCTCGGCGGCGGTGTTCCGCTGGGCCGTGTCATCGAAATCTTCGGCCCGGAATCCTCGGGTAAAACGACGCTGGCGCTGCATATGATTGCCGAAGTGCAGAAGACGGGCGGCAAGGCGGCCTTCATCGATGCCGAGCATGCCCTCGACGTGCAGTACGCCAAGAAGATCGGCGTCGATGTCGATAACCTTCTCGTCTCGCAGCCGGACGACGGTGAGTCGGCCCTCGAGATTACCGAAACACTCGTCCGCTCCGGCGCCATCGACATCATCGTTGTCGACTCGGTGGCCGCGCTCACGCCGCGTGCCGAGATCGAAGGTATGATGGGTGACAGCCACATGGGCCTGCAGGCGCGCCTGATGAGCCAGGCGCTGCG
>CAZWBO010000026.1:0-4334 GCA_964632375.1 uncultured Candidatus Peribacteria bacterium
GCGGATGGAATATTTCCTTACCAGGGAACTACTCTGGCGGCATGCGCTGGATGATGCATATCCAACATGCTATTTCTATTGACCGAGAGCATCGCCACTTCTCTCTCCCTTCACGTTATGGGGACGGAGAAGTGGACTCGGATTCACCGGCCGGCGCTCGCAAGAGCGAAGGTCGGATACACTCTCTCTGCTACACAATGCTGTGAAACTGACCAAAGAGCCTTTGGGCTCTTTTGCAGGGCACGAAGTACTGAACCCGAGTGCCTCTGATGGCACGTACGGCTGGCTCGCGCGAGTGGTTCGGGACTACACAATGCTGTGACGCCACAGTGTCACCCTTCGACAGGCTCAGGGTGACAGAGCAAATGGACCAAGGACCGCTAAAGATCCTTTTCGATAAGTGAGCCCAAACTGGATGGGCCTATTTCACGTTAGGCAGGCCTTTACTCTGTATCTCTGTCGTACGAGGATTCTCTCGAACAAGTAAATCGGAAAGCGTTTCGACAGGCCTTCCTGTTCTCGTGTTGGACAGCATATTCTGATCATTGTAGTAAAACCTGATCCCCAAGCGTGCCAAGCTCTCGCGGAAAACTTTACGGCTCCGTTCGAACTGCTCATCTCCCTGAGGATTTGTACTAAGCGGACTTGTGTAGTCTGCGCTTGGACTCTCCTCCTTGGGATCAAAAAATTGACTCACGTCTCCGTTGGCATGCACTTCGTCGTATGATGGGCGACCATTCCTCGCCTGCATACATGCTTCGAGAACTGTACGCAATCGATGTGCAATTTCTTCAGTTGTCTTTGATTCCGCAATGGCATGCACTTCCCCATTCAGCTCGACACCCATTCGTTGGAAACCCTCACCAACTTTCTGTGCATGTTCACGCTGTTGCTCCACTGTCATCGGCACAATTTTCTGCCCATGTTCGTTTAGCTTATTTGCCATAATGTCTATCGAAGAATGAGATAGGAAATCCACAATACTCATGTAATGAACCAAACGTAAAGCATCCAAACTCGGCGAACGATTAGATATGTCCATTTATCGCTGCCGTATGAGACGGATGGAGGGGGGGTAAAGTGGCAGGCAATTTGCACTCAGTCTGAATTGATCAGTTCACCTGTCCGTTGCATCTCGGCACAGATAATCTTGTAGCAAAAGAGCGTAGAACCCTGAAAGAGCTTCCGTATTTCCTGGAGCACTCCACCATACCAAGACGCGCGAAGAGCGGAATATTTTTCGTACTTCCATCAGCTGAACTTTTCACGTTGCCTCTGCGGGTAATGGCATCGACACCGCTTCGTATCTCCTCCCTGTTTCCGGTATGTCAGGTTCTTCTGTATCAACAGTCTCAACGGGTACTTACCATCTTACCAACACGTACGTATGTCAATGATCAACGCCGTCGCTACAGAGACGCACGCGCAGTACGATGATCCGAACGCCATTCGATCCGTTCTTGTCTCGGCAGAGCGCGCCGATCGGCTCCGCGCCCACGCCGATCAGCTGCATACGCGGGCAATCCGCCTGTCGCAAGAAGTACGCGATGCGCTCGAGCTGCTGCTGCCCCAGTACGAAAAAGCTCATCGCATCCTCCGACGCGTGCTGAGAGTCGACCGTCAAAGAATATCCATGAACGTCGACGAGACGTACGAGGCTGCCGGCATCATCGATGCGCTCATAAAGCGCATGCGCGTGGGTTTCATCCGCGTCGACGCGGAAGTACCGTACGAGGAGTGGGCCGACGGGACGACGACGCTCCCCGAAACGGAACCGGTATCTGCCGCGGTGGAAACGACGCTCCTGGAACTGATCAACATCACGCAGAAGCAGCTCGATATCAATAGAAACGGTCACCCCATGCCGCGTATCGAAGACCCGCAATTCGACCCGCGTGCCGAGGCGGTGGAGATCGGCTCGCGCGTAGGCGCTGCGGTGGTTGTGAGCGGCGCGCCGAACGCGGCGGTACATGATCTGGCAGGGACGGCGGAGCTTCATACCGTTGCGAAGCTCAAAGAGATGCCTCAGACGGATTTTGCGCTCTACGCGAAAGGATCGAAGCGCGACGACATTGCTACGGCTACGAACGGCCATGTACTCGAGGCAAATCTCCAGGGCATGGAACTCGATCCGCAGACGTTCGAGGTGGTCACTCTTCGCCTGAGCGGAAAAGCCGTGACGCTCGTTCTGCCGCGCGGCACGCAGATGCTTGCGGGGGTGCAGGATCTCTTCGCGGAAGTCGGCATCGTGATGGAACCGGCAGAGGCAGCCGACGCGCGTGACATGTTCTACCTCGGCATACCGGATGAGGCGTTTGAAGGCGTGGAAGGACGCGTCCAGATGACAGGCGACGAGCGGACGGTCGACGGGCGCTACAAGCGCTTCCGCCACATCCGCGACGATGGCAGGTTGCTCTACGCGGTGGGGAGCGGCGAGGCGGAGTACTACGACGGCACGCAGCTCAAGCGAGTGATCCTCGACTATTTCGGCCCGTTCAAGAAAGGCCCTTGGGAGCAGCATGCGACCAGGCAGGTGGCCGATGCGACGCAGCTCCTGGCCGATGCCGGCATGCCGGTCGTGCAGCCGCCTTCTGCGAACTACCGCTTCGAGCCTCGCGCTCCCCTCCCCAAAGAAGAGGCGTTCAAACGCATGAAGATCCCCTTCCACGGCACTACGGCCGTGTGGGGCAAGCAGGGAACACCCGAGGAAGTTGCTGCGGCAATCGAAGCGGGCGCAACCGGACGCCACATGCTCTTTGAAGGACAGTCCGGCATGGGCAAGAGCGAGATGCAGTGCTACATCGACAATATGCTGGCGCTCGCCCGCAGGGCGGAGACACTCGCGACCGATCCCGCGTTGCGCGACCGATTGGCGGCCGTGGATGGTTACCAGCTCCACTCGTCGGGCGATGACATGGGACAACTTGAAACGCGCATGAACGAGACGACGGGGGCGCGAGAGCTCGTCAGCCGCACGCACGAGCGCGCCCGCTTCACGCGGCTCGATAACCTGCCGGATCGGCCGGGCATCGAGGAGCGTGCGCGCAAGACGCTGGAGGTGAACCGCCGTACGCTGGAGCCGAACGACACGCCCAACGCGCGGGTGTTGGAACGAGACCCCATGCTGGAGCGCCTGCATCAGATCCCCCTGCGCATCGATACCGTCGTTGCGGCAACGAATATTGATCTCGATATTGAAGGACTGGTGCACGGGCAAGTGATTCAGAAGGTTGATGCCGCCACGTATGCCCGCGTGTACGGCGGCTACAGCAACAGAACGAACGGTACGAAGAATGGTGAAGGGAAGGTGAAGAGCCCCACCATGGGCCATGAGTTCTTCGGCAAAGACCTCGTCGCCGGGACAGAGCACTGCGAGAATCTTGTTGCAGCTCGCAGATTCATGACACAGATGGCCATGGGCAACGGCCAGCAACTGGATTTCTACGTCATCAACAGCGGTATCAAGCCCGCCTGGGCCGATGCGTACGACTACGAAGAGAACGCGAAGGATCCCAAGAGGAAGAACCGGAACGAGAAGATGCGCTTCGCCAACGCCGCCGACGCGTGGGCGCAAGTGGAAGGCCTCATGCCGGAGCCGGTGCGTCAGTCACTCCTCGCTCTCGGCGAAGCCACGGACATGAGCCTCGGCGAACTCGTGTACGCGACGGATGGCATGGGTAAGGATCAACTGGAGAATTTCCTGCAGGCGCGATTCTCGTAATTTGCGCGCTCTGTATCGTTCAGAAAAAGAGGGCGCAAGCTCCCTCTTTTTAAGAAGTGCTTACAGAAAATTCTTACGGCATTCTTGGTGCAGACCTTATCTGCTTCAGCCAAGTCCGAGCAAGATCAATCACTGTACTATGCAGAATGGGATTGAGCTGTCCCGCTAACTCCTCCACTTCTCTCTGCTGCGGCAGATCGGCAACAATCTGGCTGTTGGCATGGTCAATAATCTCAAGAAGCCTAAAAATTTTTCGACCTTCGGGAGTGTCGGCAATCGACAGCTCAGTGCCGGGGTACGTCTTTCCGTTGATGGCAGGAGCGGCCATTTGTTCGAACATTGTCTTTCCGGGCAGTACCGGCTCAGCTTTCGTTGCAAGAACATGATCTATTGAGGCACGTGGTTCTCCTGTCTGAAAGATGATTTGCTCTTCGGTAACTTCCAAAGAATTTGGAGGAAGGATTGGCGTTTCAGTACTAACTGGGTCGAGTGTTTCGACGGGTGCCATACGGCGTTGGAGGAAAGGGTAGAAGTACCAACTGAGACGAACACTACTCCACCATATTTTCCAAAGAAATCACAAAGGATTTTCCATTTCCTTTTATAGAATACT
>CAZWBO010000026.1:4344-16835 GCA_964632375.1 uncultured Candidatus Peribacteria bacterium
CGAAAGGGAAGCAATCTAATATTTTCGCATTGGGATCAAGAAAATATCATCCACATAAACCTGATCAGCGCCTCTCATCGTTCCATCTTCCGTTCGATCACTTCGCCGATCGCCTGCCGTGCCCCCTCATCGCCGGTCCCTTCGGCAACATCCCCCAAAAACCCCCGTATGAAGATGTGCCGCGCCTCGTGCTGCGGAATGCCGCGCGCGCCGAAGTAGAACAGATCTTCCTCGGTGATGCGCGCGACCGTGGCGCTGTGCGAGGCCTTCACGTCGTTGGTTTTGATCTCGAGGCCGGGAACGGCATCGACCTTCGAGGAACTGTCGAGCATCAGTACTTCCTGCGTGAGGTAGGTGTTGGTGCCTCCCCCCTGGAGCCCGATGTCGATGAGCCCGTCGCAGCGCACGTGCGCCGTCTGCTCCGCGATGCCCTTCATGGTGATCTCTCCGCCGCCGTTCCGTGCATCGAACACATTGCGCGCCGAGAGCGCGTAGCGCTCGTTGCCCTTCGCGTAGAACATCCATTCGAGCGTGCTCACCGCATCAGCCCCGATGACGTGCGAGCGATAGCTCTGTTCGACGCTCTTGCCGCCGAGTGTGGCATTGCGCACGGTACAGCGAGCGCCGCGACCGAGCTGCACGCGCTGCGCCATCCACAGCTCCGCGCCGACATCCGCCGCCTGGAGCGATGTGAAGTCGAGCGACGCGTCGTCTTCCAGAATAATTTCGACGCCGTGCGACCATCTTCCCGTGGCATCACCTTGTGGCGGAATGTCACTGCCCGTCGTCTCGTTGATACCACCCCTGTCGTTCCGCAGATCCTCGAAGAAATGCACGCTCGCGCCATGGCCGACGATCATGAGCAAATGCGTCGCTGCCCACGGCGCCGTATTCGTGATGGCGAAGTGAATCGGCGCATCGAGCACCGTGCCCGGCGGCACGTACAGAAAGTGACCAAGTGAGAGCAACGCGTAGTGCCGCGCGATCAGCGGATCATCAGCGAACGTGAGCAATGATCCGTAGTGTCGCTCAAAAATCTTCCGCGCCTCTGCATCAATCATTCCCGTCTGCATTGCGGCAAAAATATCCATCGTACACCTTTCTTCAGCCCTGCCGCCGCTCGCATGGGAGAAGGCGCTGCTGATGCCTTTGCTGTTCGCGTCAGCCGGCAACATTCCATGAGCTTCTCCCAACTTGTTCCATGCGGACAAGCGCCGCTCGCGGAGGAACGGCGTTTCGTTGAGGGAATCGGAGAGCGCGAGGATATCCTCAGGGGTGAGACTCATGCGCAGAGTATGGCTGAAGGCAGCGTGAAAAGCATCGTTCCGCAGACGAGGTTCGCGAACCAGGCTATGGACATCCGAACAGAGTCATGTCATTTTAGTTTCATGAGTTTAGAGTCCAGCCCATCATGGCAACCGACACTGTCATTGGAAATGGCAGAATTAGTACTGGAACATGAGCTGGAAGCTGCCAGAGAGACTTACGAAGCAGCCGGAAATTCCAATCCCTCGGAGCGGCGAGAGTTCAATGTCGAGGTTTCTCAACAAGCTGCCAGGCGTTTGCGCGATCTGATTGAGGATGTCAGGACAAAGGTGGGGGCCGGAGATACGCCGCGCATTTTGAGAGAAGCACTTTTAGAGTACATCCAGTTAACCGGCAGGGCTGTGGCCGTGTCGGGCTACCCTCTTCTCCCACAGAGCCCACGGCGTACTATCGTGAGGAGAGATCCACAGCGCACCTTTTCTTTTACTGAAATGAAACGAGCGTGAGCATCTCTTGAAGATGAACCCGTTCGACCAGTCACACCATGACATTCTCAACCAACTGATCCCTCCATCTCCAGTTCGATCAGCCGGTTCATCTCGACGGCGTATTCCAACGGTAATAGCCGCACGATGGGTTCGATAAAGCCGTTGACGATCATCGCGCGGGCTTCGTCGATGGGAATGCCGCGGCTCATGAGGTAGAACAAATCCTCTTCCGAGAGTTTGCCCACCGTCGCCTCGTGCGCGATGGTCACGTCGTTGTTGCGGATTTGGATATCCGGAATCGTGTCGGTGCGGCTGATGTCGTCGAGCAGCAGCGCGTCGCACTCCACGTTGGCGATGCAGTCGTGCGCGTGCGGGGCCACCTTCAGCTGGCCGCGGTACACGGCCACGCCGCCACCCTTGGAAATGGATTTGCTGATGACTTTGGAGCTCGTGTGCGGTGCCATGTGCAGCACTTTCGCGCCGGTATCCTGCCACTGCCCCGCGTTCGCGAAGGCGATGGCCATGTGGTCGCACCGCGCACCCTCGCCCGCCAGCACCGAGCACGGGTACAGCATGGTCACCCCGCTGCCCATGTTCCCGCCGATCCACTCCATAGTGCCGTCGCGCTCCACGATGGCGCGCTTGGTGTTGAGGTTATACGTGTCGCGGCTCCAGTTCTCCACGCTCGAATACCGCGCCTTGGCGCTCTGCTTCACGAAGATTTCGACCAGCCCCGCGTGCAGCGCGTGCGAGCCGTACTTCGGCGCCGAGCAGCCCTCGATGTAGTGCGCGTCGGCGCCCTCTTCCACGATGATGAGCGTGTGCTCGAACTGGCCCATGTTCTTGGCGTTCATGCGGAAGTACGCCTGCAGGGGTTCGACTACGCTCACCCCCTTCGGCACATAGAGAAAAGTCCCGCCGCTCCACACCGCGCCGTGCAGCGCGGCGAATTTGTGGTCGGTGTTCGGCACGCACTTCATGAAGTACTGCCGCACGAGATCCGGGTGCGACTGCAGTGCATCGTCCATGTCCAGAAAGATCACGCCGAGTTCCTCCCACTCTTTCTTCAGATTGTGGTACACCATCTCGCTCTCGTACTGCGCGCCCACGCCGGCGAGCATCCGGTGCTCCGCCTGCGGAATGCCGAGCCGCTCGTACACGCGCCGAATTTCCTCGGGCACCTCCTGCCAATCATTCGTCTCCTTCGCGCCTGTGCGGGCGTAGTAGATGATGTCATCGAGATCTAAACCGCTCAGATCCGCGCCCCACGTCGGCAATGGTTTCTCGAAGAAGATCTTCAGCGACTGCAGCCGGTGCTCGAGCATCCACGCCGGCTCATTCTTATCGGCGCTGATCTGACGTACTAATTGCTCGTTGAGCCCTCGTTGTGCCTTGTCTGCGTACGGCGAAGGGTTGGCGGTATCGAAGATATCGCGATTCAGATGACCGAAGAGTGCTTCTGGATCGGCCGCAGTCGTCTGGGGATCAGGCATCGGACAGGCATACTAGCAATGAATGGGCAAATGGGCAGCGGAATCGGTCTAAAAATTCGGCTGCACTAATTGTCACTGAATCGCTGTTCGTACAGCGGGCGAGGGCACCATGCAGAAGTTGACTGACGAAACAACCGTAGTATAGCCAATCATCAAAAATTACCTACTGTGCATTTTGGGATACCACCACGACCCCCACTGCCAATCCTCCTTCCGGTGCACCAATCCGAACCGTAACGGCGCTTCCTCGATCGCCACCTTCGCCAGAACGGCATCGTCCTCCGGCACTTCTTGCACCTCATCCTCCTGCTGCCAGCCGCGGCAGAGCTTACTGTCCGTCATCAGAAGCCCCGCCACCACTTGCGCGTCGCGCAGACCGGCAGGTTTGAAGGTGCCGAGGAATTTCCCTATTCCCTCGCGCCCGGGCCGTACGAGGAGCAATACGCGGTCTGGGAGGATGCAGAAAGCATCCAGCTGCGCTTCGCAGACGTAGCGTGTCATCCGCAAATTATCGATGAGCACCGGGGGCACGCCGCGGTGCGTGCACCAAGAGACGCCGCCTTTCGTGCGGATGACGACCGAGAAGAGGGATTGTGCAGTCATGTGAACACGCTAAAATCTGCCGCCGCTGCAAGGAAGAGCATCCTCTGCACGTCATCAGCCTCGTTGCCGGATCGTCTCATCCCCAAGCGACGAACGGCGTTCTACTCCCCCATGGAACCTATGCCTGCCCTCTCCCGCATCTCGCTGTACTTCCGCTCGCTCGTGAACCCGCAAACCCCGCGATCGGTGAAGATCTTCTCGCTCATGGCCCTGCTGTACGGCGTGTCGCCGTTCGATTTCGTGCCGGATTTCATCCCGTTCCTCGGGCAGATCGACGACATCGTCCTCATTACGTTCCTCATCATCGCGGCGTACCAGCGCATTCCTCGTACTGTGAAGGAAGAGGAAACGGTGGGCATGAAGCAGCCGATCATCGATGTGTGATTCCGTCAGCCTGCGAATGGCCAATCGCCATGGTGAAACGCCCCCGCATCGGCGTGGACTACGCAGACAGGTGGGCGAAGCGGCTGCTGCGCTTCCACCTGCGAGGAAGCGCACACGTCTCACGTTTGTGATCAGCGCAGTTCGTACGTGATGGTCACGCCCACGCGCACTTCCTGCGAGCCACTCGGCAGCTCAATAGGCCCGCCGCCGCCCATGCCGGTGGCCATGGCCTTCTCGTACAGGGGCATCGGCGGTACGCCGTCGTTCCCTTCATTAAACGCGCGCACGTTTCCAAGCGACATGCCGAGCTGTGCCGCGAGTACCTTCGCTTTGTCCTTCGCCTGCATGATGGCGGCTTCGCGCGCCTGGGCGCGGAGCTGCTCGGGCTCGTCGATGGTGAACATGATACCGCCCGCCTGGTTGGCACCGGCGTTGGTGGCGGCCGAGAGGACTGTGCCGGCCTGATCCAGATCGCGCACCTTCACGACCAGCGACTGCATCGCCTCGTAGCCGCGCAGCGTCTGCGTGCCCTCGCGCCAATCGTACTGCGGGTTCAGCGAGAACTGTTGTGTGGAAATGTCCTTCGCATCAACGGGCAGGGCCTTGACGGCCTTGAGTACCGCCGCCATGTCGGTTTGTAACTTCGTCATCGCTTCCTTGGCCGTCTTCTGCGGGCCGGTGGTCACGCCCAGATTCAGCGTGGCCACCGTCGGCGGTGCCGACACTTTGCCTTCGCCCGTCACCACGATGGTCGGCGGGTCGACGCGACGCGCCTCCATGGCTTTGCCTTGCAAGTAAAAGAGTCCGCCGATGAGCACGACGGCAATCGGCAGCCACATGGGCGGCCGAACGGTGAGCGTTCGATCGTCTGTCATAGTGAGCGAATTGTAAGCGTCATTGTTCCAGAAACGAGCAAATCAGCTTGTCTTGCGCGGGAAATAGCACACCGATAACCAGGATCTGATCGTTCAAGAGGCTTCCTCCTTCACCCCGTACTTGGCGTAGCCCTCACGTTCCAGCTGATACGCCAGATCCGCGCCGCCGCTCTCCACGATCTTGCCATTCACCATCACATGGATGTGATGCGGGGTGATGTACTCCAGAATGCGCGCGTAGTGCGTGACGATGATGGCGGAGAACTCCGGCAAGCGCATGCGGTTTACGCCTTCCGAAACAGTCTTGAGCGCGTCGATGTCGAGGCCGGAATCCGTTTCGTCCAAGAGTGCCAACTGCGGTTGCAGGATGGTGAGCTGCAGCACCTCGGCTTTCTTCTTCTCGCCGCCGGAGAACCCCTGGTTCAGCGACCGCTCGGCGAAGGAAGGATCCATCGAGAGCTCGCGCATTTTCTCTTCCAAGAACTTCTTGAACTTGATGGGCGAGACTTTCTTCTGCGCCGGATCGCGCACGCTCATCTGGGCGTTGTAGGCCGCAAACAGGAAGCTCCGCAGCGACACGCCCGAAATCTCCTTCGGATACTGGAACGCGAGGAAGAGCCCGGCCGACGCGCGTTCCCATGGTTCTTTGTCGAATAATTCTTCGCCATTCAGCAGTGCTGATCCGCCTTCTACTACGTACTTCGGGTGCCCCATCAGCGTGTTCACCAGCGTCGATTTTCCCGACCCGTTCGGCCCCATGATGGCGTGTATCTCGCCTTTGCGCACCTGCAGATCGAGCCCGTGCACGACTTCCTTCCCCTCGACGGAGATGCGCAGGCCGATAATGTTGAGAAGGGATGACATCGACTGAATGAAATATGTAGAATAGCTGCGAATAGTTCTCGGACGGAGCTTTCATTGTACATTATACATTTTTCATTTTACATTCCTCCCCATGCCCAAAGTCACCTTCCACTACGCCGGCCAAGTGCACACCGTCGACACGGCCGACGGGCAGACGTTGCTGCAAATTGCGCTGGAGAACACTATCCCCATCGAGCATGCCTGCGGCGGCAACGGGTTCTGCACCACGTGCATGTGCAAGGTTAAAGCGGGAATGGAGCACCTGAGCCCACGCAACGATCGCGAGGAGAATATGGGCGTGACAGAGGACCCCGATCGCCTCAGTTGCCAGGCGCAAGTGCAGGGCGATGTGGAAGTGGAGGTGGTGGAGTTCTAAGCCCATCTGTTGACAAAATTTTCAACAGAAGTACATTTCGCTCATGCATGAGGCGCTTGCTGCAGCAATCTTGCGCGATGTCGGCGAGTTGCCGTACACCAATATTCGCAATATCCATCGGACAGTGGATCCTGATCAGGAAATAGATTTGAAGTTGGGAGGTAGCTGCACTTTCAAAGCAGGGCAAGTTTCAAAGCGGATCTTGAAGGAAAGACCTGACGCTCCTATTGCCCATTTTCGGAATGGGACACATGTCGTTACGCAGGCACTGGGCTATCTGTTTGACCCATCTTACCGTCCGCGAGAGCCGTTCAATTACGAGGAATTCTGCTCGCAGCGCAACGCGGTGACTGTCGAGACCTGCCCCGCATCAAAACGCGCCCATCTCCGACTCCGATGGATTTCCCAGGGGATCATCGCCGTGCTCGAAAGCCTGACGAGTTCCTACGCAACTGTGCCAGATGAAGAGCATACGTTGCAGATGGATCGTCCCGTAGACATCGGTGGCCCCGATCCTTACTCAAAAAAGAATGCCATGAATCCTACGAGCGACCTCTACATGCTCGTCTCGGAAGGTTATGATGCATTCCGCACGCTCATCGCCATGCCAACGGACACCGGGAAGATATACATCCATAAGCATGATGAAGCTACATTACAAGAAGAGGAGCGCCCGAAGGAATTCACAGTTGCAATGGAGCGACTCGCGTCGCAGATCCGCGTGACACGCGCGGAGCTCATGAGATTTTTTAAGGACGGATACGATATGTATCACACGCTCACCGCGGGATCCGGCACGGTCTCGTGATGCACGATGATTCTGTTTGCCTCACGTCCGCGCCAAGTTCAGCAGCTTCGCCTTCACTTCCTCGTCGTACGGCTCGAGACGATTGATGCGGCGGTACACGGCCTCGGCCTTGTCGGTCTGCCCCAGTTGCAGGTAGCACTCGGCGAGCAGGTGCAGCAACTCCGTGGAGCGGGAGAGGCGGATACAGGCTTTCTCGAGCAGCGGCGCCGCTTCGTCGAACCGCTGTGCCGCGATGCATGCGCGGCCGAGGGCCGCGGCGCGTTCGGGAGTCTGCGGATCGCGGTTCAGCGCTTCCTGATACGCCTGGCACGCCTCGATGTACTTCTCTTGTCGGTAGTACGCCAAGCCCAAGTTTGCGTGGAACGACACGTCGTCGCGATGCTGCAGGAGCTCCTTGTACATCGCCTCGGCTTTGTTCTCGCGGCCCGTGGTGAGGAACAGTTTCGCCAGCTGCGCCTGCACGTCCCACGCCTGCGGCTGGATGGTGAGCGCTTGGATGAAGAGGCGCTCGGCCTCGTCGGTTTTGTTTCCGACCAGCGCTTTCTCGGCGCTGCGCAGCAACGTGCGTACTTCCTGCAGCTCGATGGCGGAGGTGCGTGGGCTCTTGCGAGGTTTGGGAACTTTCGTCTCCTCCACAAACAGGACTCCGCGTTCCTCGAGCGACTGGAACCGCTGCCGTACGCTGCGCACGAAACGGCGCACGCCCCGGTTTCGCAGGAGCACACGCGTCCCGAACAGGACGACGATGCCCAAAAGAGAGCCGGTGAACACAAACAGGTATAACACGACAAGAACCGGAAGAGACCGGCAAAGAAGGGTAGCACGCAGGGGTGCGGGAGGCAAGAAAGGGCTGTGGAATGAGGAAAATCCCCCAAAGGGTGCACTGCCCTTTCGCGGAGAAACCCCCAGATTCTCCTTGGCACGTGAATCTGCCACGTTATGCGGTGCAGGATCAGAACAATCATTCTCTTCCGCCTTGCCGGCAGCGACGTCATCGATCATCTATGTCCTATAGATTGCAGGCAGGAGCGAACCATGAAACATCCTGTACCTTCGAACGAAAAATACTACACTGTATCCATCCAGTTTTTCGTATGTCAGGACATTCCAAATGGGCCAACATCCGGGTGAAGAAAACCGCGCAGGACGCCAAGCGCGGGAAGATCTTCACACGGCACGCGCGGCTCATCGAGATCGCGGCGCGGGGCGGCAATAGTGGCGACGTGAGCACCAATGCCGCGCTGCGGACGACGGTCGAGAACGCGAAGGCGGATTCCGTGCCCAATGCAAACATCGAGCGCGCCATCAAGAAGGGTCTCGGCGCTCACAAGGGCGAGCAGATGCAGGAGATGCTCTACGAGGCGTACGGTCCCGGCGGCACGGCGTTCATCATCGACTGCCTATCCGATAATCGGAATCGCACCACGGCGAACGTGCGTTCCATCGTCACCAAGCACGGCGGGCGCATGGCCGACAACGGCTCGGTGGCGTACCAGTTCGAACGCAGGGGTACGGTCGTGGCGGAACTCCCGGCCACGGCACCGTGGTCGGACGAATTGGAGTTGGCGCTGATCGATCTTGGAGCCGAGGACATCAGCCACGATGCCGGCATGGTCACCGTTGTCACCGCCAAAAACGATTGGTCGAAGGTGCGCGACGCGCTGAAAGCAGAGGGCGCCACGATTCACTCTGCGGGTCTCTCGTACGTGGCGAAGAACAAAGTGCCCGTCGATGACGACATGGCTCAGAAGGTGGTGCACTTCATGGAACTGATCGAAGAAGACGACGACGTGAGCGAGGTGCATACGAATGCGGGGGTGTGAGTTTTGAGTCTTGAATAGCCGGTTTTCAGATTCAGGGAATTTGGACAATCATTCCACTGTCACCTCCACCCTCGTTTCGCTCGTGTTGCCGCCGAAATCCGTGGCGACGGCGCGCAGTGAGTGCGCGCCGAGCGAGACATTTTTCATCGGGTAGCTCAATTCATACGGAGCGACGGGCTTGCGTGCGAGGAGCAGGTCGTCGAGGGAGAACTCCACGTAGCGGATGCCGCCATCGTCGGTCGCGCTGGCGGTCATGTGCAGCGTACTGCCTTGGCGGATGGAAATGTCGCTCGAGGGAATAACAAACTGTACCTGCGGTGCGCTATGGTCTTCGTCGAAGCGGATATTCACGGTCTGGCTCGCCTGGTTGTAGTAGGTATCGGTGAGCGTCACCTTCAGCTGGTGAAGGCCTTCTTTGTCGATGGAGCGCGGAAGGCGCAGCGTGGGCGAGTACGGGGCGGTGGTGGCCGACTCGAGCGGCTTGCCGTCGAGCTCGTACTGCACCATGAGCACGCCGGAGCCGACGCGGTAGTCGATCTGCGGAGCGAAGGCCGGGTAGCCCGCGATGCCGCCATCCGTCGGGTAGAGCACGTTCAAGGTCGGCTTGATGCCGCGGCCGGGCGTCTTGCTAATGTCGCACTGCTCCGTTGGCGCCACTTGCAGCGCGAAGCCGGTGCCGGATTTCTGGATGCCGCCGGCCCAGGCTTGGACGCCCTTCTCCCATTCCGGCCAACGCTCGGCGAGGATGGAGTGCGGCACGAGGAAGCTGCGCTCCTCGCGCGCCTCGACCGGGCAGGTATCGGAGGCGAGCAGGGTGGTGACCTTGTCGACCGTGAGGGACACGCACGCGGGATCCTGCTTCGTCGGCGCGTTCTCGCGCAGGAAGATTTCCGGCCGGCGCTGGTCGATGGGTGTGCAGTCGGTGGGCAGCTCACCGGAGAGCAGCGAGACCTGCGGCTGCACGATGCCATCGGGCATCTTGAACGTTTTTTCTGTGGGCTTGAGCGTGCGCAGCGACTGGGTCATGAACTCCTTCCAGATGGGTGCCGCCACGTTCAGGCCGTCGGCGCTGTCGGTGAGCGGCCCGCTGTCGGCGTTGCCCACCCATACGGCCGTCACCAGTGTCGGCGAGTAGCCGATGGTCCACACGTCGCGCGGCTTGCGCACCTTGCAATCGCCGGTGGCGGCGTTGTTCCACACGATGCAGTCGTTGCTCGTGCCGGTCTTGGCGGCGGCTTGGTAGTCGGGCACCGAGAGCGCGCTCTGCCAGAAGCCGCCCGGTCGCGCGCCCACATCGCTGAGGATCGACGTGATCTCGTACGCCACGCGCGGGTCGAGCACCTCGTCGCCGGGTTTCTGCAAGTCCGGCTGGTAGCGGATGGCCTTGTTGCGGTCGGTCACCTTGAGGATGCTCACGGGGTCTTTGAACTGTCCGCCGCTGGCGAACGTACTGTAGGCGTTGGCCATCTCGTACACGGGCGTGTCGCCGGTGCCGATGGCGAGCGTGTAGCCGTAGTCGTAGTGCGGGTCGGTGGTGGCGCGGATCTTCTCCTTCAGCCGCTTCGGCGACTTTGCGCCGAGCTTCGCGGCGAAGTCGAGCACGTTGTCCTCGTTCTCGCCGCCGGCGAGGAAAAACGCCTTGATGGCCGGAATGTTGCGCGAGCCCGCGAGTGCGCGGCGCGCGTTCACGAGCCCCCAAAAACCTCCTTCGTAGTTCTGCGGTTCGTTCTGGCCGAACTTCGTCTTCACGTCGTACAGCACCGTCGCCGGGCCGTACCCCTTCGTGAATGCATCTGCGTAGATGATGGGCTTGAAGCTGCTGCCCGGGTCGCGCGGCTCCTGCACCATGTCGATCTTGCCGCCGTGCTCCTGGTCGGCGTAGTCGGAGTTTCCCACGTACGCCAGGATCTCGCGCGTGCGCGGATCCATCGCCATGAGCGCGATATTGTGTGCGCCGTACGTCTTCAAAATCCCTTCTTTCCTCTGCGTGATGATCTTCTCGGCGATCTGCTGCAGCCGCCAGTCGAGCGTGGTTTGGATGGTGAGGCCGCCCTGCTGCGTCAGACTCGCGTCGTTCGATTGGCTGAAGGTGGATTCCAGATTCTTGCGCAGCCACAGCGTGAAGTACGGCGCGCGAATGCTCTCGCGGTCGGGCTTGAACTGCAGCCGAGCCAGCTCGTCGAGCGCCTGCAGGCGCTGATCGTTGGTGATCAGCTTCTGATCCTGCATGTTGCGCAGCACCTGGTCGGCGCGGCCGCCGATGTAGATGACGGTGCCACCCGTGCCGAAGCTCTGGCCGAGCAGCCCCGGCGTGATGCGGTTGTCGGGAATCTGCGAGCGCTTCGTGATCTTCCCGTCGTTGATCTTGGTCTGAATGTCCTCGGTCACCTTGGTGCGCACGTGCGAGCCGTAGGGGTTGTAGTACGGCGGGCGCTGCGGCATGGAGGCCAGCACGGCCGACTCGGCCAGTGTCAGTTCCTTCGCCGACTTGGCGAAGTACTTCTTGCTCGCCTGCTCGATACCGTAGATGTTCGGGCCGAACGGCACCCAGTTGAGGTAGAGGCCGAGCACGTCATCTTTGCCGTACACGCGCTCGATCTCGCACGCGAGCATCACCTCGCGCAGCTTGCGCGTGAGCGTGCGCTCGGAGGAGATGAGCGAGTTGCGCGCCAGCTGCTGCGTGAGCGTCGACGCGCCGCCCGTCACGCTGCGTCCGACGAGCCGCGCGAACACGGCACGCACGATGGAGCGGATCTCCACGCAGCCGTGCGTGTAGAAGCGCTCGTCCTCGATGGCGATCATCGCCTGTTTCATAGTCTTGGGGATCTGATTCGTCGGGATCACCGTGCGATCCTCGTCGCCCAAGCGGTCGAGCTCCACGCCGTTGCGGTCGGTGATGATGGTGCTCTCGTCGGGAAGGAAAGTTCTCGGATCGCGCACGCTCGGCAGTGTCAGCCACAGAAAAGCTAAATACGCCACGAGTACACCGCTGAGTCCGCCCACCACCCGCACCAGGAAGCGCCTCCAACCCAGCCGCCGCCGCTGCCCGCGCACCCAGGAGTAGGCGCCGCTGCCGGCCGAACGAATCCGATGAACGCCGCTGAGCTTCTTCTTCTCTTTTGCTCCATACGAGAAGTTCCGGCGCGACACCGGTCGCGAAGACGCGCGAAGACGCGCCGTCGTCTGCGACTGCTGCATGGCGGCCGACAAGTTCGGTGCTTTGCGGGAAGGCGGTGCGTCGTTCGTCTCTGGTTCCATCCGTGAACTCGGCTGCCGCTGCTCCTCGTTCCTCTCCGTTCGCTGCGGTTCACGAGGCGACGAAGAGCCGCCGCTGCTGCCGGAGATCGGGCGCTGCTGAAAGCCGTTCGGATCGGTCATGGGACAATAATAGAGGAATAGAAGCAGAGAGAGCTAGCGCAGACGAAGAGAAAGACTGCAAGACTGCAAGAATGCAAGATTGCAAAGAAAACCCAAGGGGAGAACTCTTTGGTTTTTTGGTTTGCAATCTTGC
>CAZWBO010000027.1:0-6644 GCA_964632375.1 uncultured Candidatus Peribacteria bacterium
TGCGTCCACAGGTGGCGGGTATTGCACTGCTGATGCCAGTGGTCCCATTGGCCAGCTCTTCCGCGTGCAAAATCTGCTAACGGAAGGACCTGGACAAGGCTCTCAACACCTTGGCAATTATTATTACTATTTGGAGCATCCTCAGGCGATATGTGGAACGAATGAGCAAGTGACGAATCTGCAAACCGCGCAAGCTGCCGCTTTGCAGAATATCGTACCGAAGAATCTGAAGGCAGCACCCTAGCCCAATTTGGAATATGCTGAAAATCCTGCAAAATCCTGTTGACGCTTTCTCTTCTATTATCTCTAGGCTCCCCCACTTTCCATGCGTCGCGTTCTCCTTGTTCCTCTCATCTCACTGCTGAGTATTCCCGTCGTGGCATCCGCTGCCTTTTCCGATGTTCCAGCCAGTCATCCAAATGCCACAGCCATTCAGTACGTTCAGGATCAAGGCATTGTCAGCGGATATTCTGATGGGACGTATCGTCCGGATCAGGTGATGAATCGCGCGGAGTTCACGAAGATCATCATGGGTGCCGTCGCGAGTGCGGAGCAAATCCGCGCATGCGATACGACGGGTCTCGGCTTCTCGGATGTCGCTTCCACTGCCTGGTATGCGCCGTACGTTTGCCTGGGCAAGGCGCGCGGCATCATCATCGGTCACCTGGCGTCCAATGCACCGCCGTACTTCGCGCCGTCAGAGGATATTAATCTCATCGAGGCGGCGAAGATACTCACGGTGGCGATGGGCATCGGGCAACCGCCGCTCGATTGTGCGGCAGACAACGGCAGGGCATGCCAGGAGGCGGCGGCACGGGGGGAGAACTGGTACGAACGCCATGTGACGGCGCTTGTCGAGCGCAACGCCGTGCCTCTGTCGATTCTGGATCTTATGTGGCACAAGATCACGCGCGGCGAGATGGCCGAGATGGTCTACCGTCTGAAGGCGAACGTCACTACCAAGCCGTCGCGCACGTACGACGAATTGCAGCAGGGCGTGAAGCCGCAGGTAACGGCGTGGGACACGTACCGCAACGACGTGCTGGGGTACCAGATGGATTTCCCGAAGGGATCCGGATTGATGAGCAATTCGTACGCCATTACAGACGATAGTTGCGCGCCCAGTTTGGCAGTGGGTCCCCTCAGTATCGACGTGCGCTCGCTCAAAGAATCGACGGCGGATGACTCTACGCCGCCGGAAATCGTCAAGGGGCTTCAGCAACCCTTGAAAGAGCGAGTCCAAGAGGTGTGGCAGAAGAACGTGGACGAGATCGCTTCGGGGCAGGGGAAACAGGTGGGTTCCATCGAGCAGCTCAGCGTGAACGGCCTGACTGCTTACCGCTTCTGGCTGACCGGTTCCTACAGCGATATCTTCGGCGGTCAGCTCCTGAACGAGAAAGCGTACGTGGTCTTCTTCGATGACGGCGACCGAAAGTACCATCTGCAGTACGACGCGCGCGATGCCGCCGTGGTCAAGCACATGCTCGACAGTTGGCACACTGCACCGGTGCTCTACGCAGCGGAGACGCCCTACGAGGCTGCGCAGAAGTGCGATGCGGCTCGGCGTTAATCCTTTCCCACTCTCGTTCATGCGAACATATCTTCTTCCTATCGTCGTGCTGCTGAGCATCCCGGTAGCCGCATCCGCTGCGTTTAAGGATGTTCCGGCAGATCACCCCAATGCGGAAGCGATTGCGTACGTGAAGGCCGTGGGGATCGTCCAGGGCTACCCGGATGGGACGTATAGGCCAAATGCGGCGATCAATCGGGCGGAGTTCGTGAAGATCATGGTTTCGGCAAATCTTCCTGCTCATTACACGTACGATCAATTCCTGAAATACGATTCCCTCAGTACTGATTGCTTTAATCAAATAGAAGGAACTGACGATGGTGAATTTGTGTTCTCCGATGTGTCCATCACAGCGTGGTACGCCCTGCCGATCTGCAGGGCGTATGAGAATTTCTGGATTCGCGGCTATCCCGATGGCACCTTCCGACCCGCCGCACAAATTACGTTCGCGGAAGCGGCAAAGATCCTCAATGAGCTCATGATGTTTCCCTCGGTGGATCCCAAGGGGGAATGGTATGAGCCATACGTTCGAATTCTGGAAGAGAGACGCGCTATTCCTCTTTCCATCACCCGCTTCGATCAAGTTATTACGAGAGGTGAGATGGCGGAGATGATCTGGAGGTTGAAGGCGGGGGTGACGGATAAGGAATCTACGACCTATTCGTTTTTGGAGCTCATGCGAGAGTGCGATGATCGAATCCGGGCTGGCATGGGTAGTTGTGAATGAGTCCCGTGGAAGATTCCTGTGAAATCCTGTTGACGCCCTGTCCACTCAGTCACTAGACTGCCCGCGCTTTCGAGTCGTGTCTTCGTTCGCAAGGCACGCTTGTGTTCCAGCCTGACGCCGCAGCGTCGACCCTGAGCTAGTCGAAGGGTCCTTGCGTTCTAATCAGGCCAGACGAACCTCCAAGCATTCACTCTTTCACCGTCTCCCCTGTGTCTAACGGTCTCATTGCCAAAAAAGTCGGCATGTCGCGTATCTTCTTGCCCACGGGCGAGGCGATTCCCGTGACGTATTTATCAGTTGAGCCGAACGTCGTGGTTCGCACCAAGACGAAGGAGAAGGACGGCTACAACGCCGTGGTGCTTGGCATCGGCGCCAAGAAGTGGAAGAGCCGCAAGGGCAAGGAGAACATTCGCTACGCGCATCAGAAGGAATGGAAGGTGGAGTCGCTGGACGGGCTCGAGCCCGGCACGCAGGTTACGGCCGAGCTTCTGCCGGCCGAGACGATGGTGACTATTACCGGTACATCCAAAGGAAAGGGATTTCAGGGTGTGGTGCGCCGCCACGGCTTCGCCGGCGGTCCCAAGACGCACGGATCGCACTTCAAGCGCGAGCCGGGTTCCGTGGGCATGCGCGCGCGTCCGGGCCGCATCTTCAAGGGGCACCGCATGGCCGGCCACATGGGCCACGAGACCGTCACCATCCAGCACCGCTCGATCATCCGCACGGATCTCGAGAAGGGAGTCATCGCCATCAAGGGTCCGGTTCCCGGCCCCAACGGCACGACCGTGTTCGTTACGAAGGAGTCCACCTCTGCATCATGACCATCGACCTATTTTCCGCCACCGGCACCAAGAAGGGGACGATCGATCTCCCCGCCGCCCTCTTCGGCGCCCGCATTAACCACGGGTTGATGCACCAGGCCGTCGTGGCGCAGCAGAGCAACCGACGCGCGGCCATCGCGCATACGAAGAACCGCGGCGAGGTGGCAGGGTCCACCCGCAAATTGTTCGCCCAGAAGCACACCGGCCGCGCCCGCCGCGGCTCCGTCCGCTCCCCGCTGCTGCGTGGCGGCGGCAAGGCGTTCGGCTCGCGCAACAATGCCAACTTCATTAAGGACATGCCGAAGAGCATGCGTCGCGCCGCCCTCGTCTCGTGCCTTTCGTACCAGGCCAAGAACGGCGCCATCATCGGGCTGGAGGAGTACCCGGATACCATCAAGACGAAGCAGATGCACGGCTTGCTCGGCAAGCTGCCGGTCGATCTGGGTCGCAAGATCCTCTTCGTGCTGCCGGAGCGTCATAAGGGCCTGGAGCTGTCGGTTCGCAACATCCCCGCCGTCAAAGCCATCACCGCCGCGTACTTGAATCCGGAAGATATTCTCCTCGCGCGCCACATCGTCTTCGTGGGCGACAGCGTGAAGAAGGCCGAGACGATCTTCGCCGAGAGGAAGTCGAAAGTGCGCGTAAAAGAAGAGGAAGTGAAGGCGACGACACCGAAGGTTCCGAAGGTACCGAAGAAGCCTGCCACAAAGAAACCTGCCAAGAAATCCGCCTAATTTTCCATTTTCCATTCTCAATTTTCCATCCGTCCATGGATCTCTCCCACGTCATCATCGCCTCCGTCGTCACCGAGAAGGCCGAGCGCCTGAAGGCCGACGGTAAGCACCGCACATACACGCTGACGGTGGCGCCGCAGGCGACGAAAGTCGACGTGGCAAACGCCATCAAGCGATTCTACGACCTCGAAGTCGCGAGCGTCCGCGTGATGCGCACCCGCCCCAAGACGCGTTCGGTGGGCCGCGGAACCATGGAGAAGCGCCATCGCACCAAGAAAGTGATGGTCACACTTGCTGCCGGCAGCAAGGCTCTCGATCTCACCGCATTCCATACCGCTTAACACCCCCGGGCAAGAAAGCCCGCTCTCCTGATTCTCTCCCATGCCCATCAAGAAGCCTAAACCAACGACTCCCGCACGACGTCAGATGACGATCGCGGACTTCTCTGGTCTGGCGAAGAAGCGCCCGGAGAAGCGGCTCGTGCGCGGCAAGAAGCAGAATGCCGGCCGCAACAGCCAGGGACGTGTCTCCATCCGCCACCGCGGCGGCGGGCACAAGCGACTTCTGCGCGATGTCGATTTCAAGCAGCTGCACAAGTTGAACGTGCCGGGCTCGGTGGCCGCCATCGAGTACGATCCCAATCGCTCCGCACGCATCGCGCTCGTCCACTACGTCGACGGCGACAAGCGCTACATCCTGGCGCCCGAAGGCCTCAAGGCAGGGGACCAGGTGATGGCGGGCAAGCGCACGAAGGTGAAGCTCGGCAACCGCATGGAGCTGCAGTACATCCCGGTAGGGTACCGCGTGTACAACGTGGAGCTGCAGCTGGGCCGCGGCGGACAGATCGTCCGCTCGGCCGGAACGTCCGCCACGCTCGTCGGGTTCGACGGCGACTACGCCATCATCCAGCTGCCTTCGAGCGAGATCCGCAAGGTGCGGAAAGAATGTGCCGCTTCCATCGGCACAGTGAGCAACCCCGAACATAATCTCATCACTATCGGGAAGGCCGGTCGCATGCGCTGGATGGGACGCCGCCCGACGGTGCTCGGAAAGTCGATGAACGCGGTCGACCACCCGCACGGCGGAGGAGAGGGGCACAGCCCAACTGGTCTCAAAGCCCCGAAGACTCCCTGGGGAAAGAAGGCACTCGGCGTGAAGACGCGCCGCCGCCGCAAGGCAAGCGACATGATCGTCCGTCGAAGACTGCGCAAGAAAAAGAAGCGATAGACATTTTCCATTTTGCATTTTCCATTCTCAATTTTTCATTCACCTTCATGTCCCGCTCTCTCTCCAAAGGCCCCTACGTCGACGAAAAGCTCTTCAAGAAGGTCATGAAGATGGTCCAGAATTCGGAGAAGAAGATCATCAAGACCTGGGCGCGCAACAGCGACATTCCGCCCGAGTTCGTCGGCTTCACCTTCGCGGTCCACAACGGCAAAGATTTCGTACCCGTGTACATCACGGAGCAGATGGTGGGCCACAAGTTGGGCGAGTTCGCCTGGACCACCAAGTTCAAGGGCCACGGCGGCAAGGCCGCCACGACGGTCGCCGCTCCTGCCGGTCAATCCGCTCCCAAAGCCGCATAGCTCCTCCTCGTTTCCTCCCATGAAAGCCCACGTCCGTTCCGTCCGCATCGCGCCCAAGAAAGCCAACCTCATCGCTCTGATGGTGCGCGGGATGCCGGTGCCCGATGCCATGGAGGCGCTGCGCCGCACGCATAAGAAGGCGGCGCGCATCATCGAGACGCTCCTACGCTCGGCCATCGCCAACGCCTCCCATAACGACAAGCAGAGTCCGCAGACGATGATCGTGCAGACGATCGTGGTGAACCAGGGCCAGGCCTTCCATCGCGGCGTGCCCATGGCGCGCGGCCGCACGCGCCCGATGCGCAAGTTCGCCAGCCACATCTCGCTCACGCTCGGGTTCGCCGGCGACGACAAGATGGAGAAAAAATCGGCGAGCGCCACGAAGGCGGCGAAGCAGAAACCGGCGAAAGTGTCTTCACAAGCGAAGAAATCTCCTGTAAAAACGACGCGCTCCTCTGCGAAAGCAGACAAGAAATCCGACAGCGCGAAGAGCAAGTCCTCGTCGGACTCTTCGGTTTCTTCGGATGCGTCCGCTTCCCTAGCCGCTTCTCCTTCCGCCTAACCCATGGGTCAGAAAGTCAACCCCAACGGCTTCCGTCTCGGCTTCACACGCACGTGGCCCAGTACGTGGTTCGCGAAGGGTCCGAAGTTCAAGGAGCTCTTGCTGCAGGACGTGAACATCAAGCGCTACATCCGCGACAAGTACAAGGAGGCCGGCATCGCCGACCTGGAGATCGACCGCGGCAAGAAGGTGACGCTCACTATTCACACGAGCAAGCCCGGCGTGCTCATCGGCAAACAGGGCGCCGCTATCGAGGAACTGCGCAAGGATCTTGAGAAGCGTTTCACCGGGTCTTTCCTGGTGGAGGTGCAGGAGGTGCGCAACCCGGATGCGAATGCCGACATCATCGCCGAGACCGTCCAGGGACAGATCCAGCGGCGCATGCCGTATCGCCGGGCCGTGAAGATGGCCATCGAGAAGGCCATGCAGGCCGGCGCCATCGGGGTGAAGATCACGGTGTCGGGCCGCCTCAACGGCGCCGAGATCGCCCGCGACGACCTCTTCAAACAGGGCAACATTCCTCTGCAGATGCTCCGCGCGAACATCCAGTACGCCAAGCGTCATGCCATCACCAAATTCGGCACCATCGGCGTGCAGGTGTGGGTCTACAAGGGAATGGTGTTCAAGAAGATCCAGCAGGTGCA
>CAZWBO010000027.1:6744-16373 GCA_964632375.1 uncultured Candidatus Peribacteria bacterium
AAGTACCGGAAGCAACACCGAAACCGCGGCGCCTTCAGTGGCAAAGCGTGGACGGGCGCCGAGCTCGCCTTCGGGTCCATCGGCCTCAAGGCCGACGGTGGCGGTGAGCTGACCGCGCGTCAGATCGAGGCGGCGCGGCGCGCCATGACGCACAGCGTGCAGCGCGGCGGCAAGATCTGGATCCGCGTGTTCCCGCACAATCCCGTCACCAAGAAGGCCGCCGAGGTGCCGATGGGAGCAGGAAAGGGTTCGGTCGAGTACTACGCGCTCATCGTGCGCCCGGGGATGATGCTGTTCGAGATGGATGGCCTGAGCCACGAAGCCGCACGCAAGGCGCTCACGCTCGCGAGCCACAAACTGCCGTTCAAGACGAAGATCGTCATCGACCGTCACCTTTCTCACGCCGCGTAACCATGGCACACTCTCTCACTCCGTCGGAACTGCGCAAGATGACTGTCGAGGATCTCCGTCGCGAGATCACCGAGCACACGGCTATTCTCGGCAAGACGAAGATCGCGGTGCAGTTGAATAAGGAGAAGGACACGGCCAAAGTGCATAAGACTCGTCGCCTGCTCGCCCGTGCGAAGACCGTGCTCGCCGAGAAGACGAAGAAGCCCGCTGCACAGAATGCGAAGGAAGAGTTGAAGAACGAGAAGCCCTCGCGTACAGTGCGTTCCCCGAAGAAATAACCATGCGTACCAAGCAAGGAATCATCACATCGGCAAAGATGACTGGCACCGTCACGGTGACCGTGCATCGCGCGGAATTCCATCCGCTCTACAAGAAGCGTTACCGTGTCAGCAAGAAATTCCTGGCCGACAGCGCGGGCATGGATCTCGCCGTGGGCGATCTCGTTGTCATCACGGAGTGCCGCCCCATCAGCAAAAACAAGCATTTCAAAGTGACGGAGATCGTCAAGGCCGCTCCGCGCGTGAGCGAGTTCAAAGAGGAGGATGCCGTGACCGAACTGACGAAGTCCAAGAAGAAAGATGCTGATCCTTCCGCTCCTTCTGAATCATGATCCAAGTGCAGACCATGCTGGCCGTGGCCGATAACACGGGGGCCAAACAAGTGATGTGCATCCGCGTGCTCGGCGGCACGCGACGCCGCTACGCGCGCGTCGGCGACATCATCATCGTGGCGGTGAAGGAAGCCGCCCCGCGCGGCACGGTGAAGAAGAAGGCCGTGGAGCGCGCCGTCATCGTGCGCACCCGCGCCGTCACCCGCCGCAAAGACGGTTCGGGCATCCGCTTCGACGACAACGCCTGCGTCATCATCCAGAAAGACGGCTTGCCAAAGGGCACCCGCGTTTTCGGCCCCGTCGCCCGCGAACTGCGTGCCAAAGGCTACCAGAAGATTATCTCCCAAGCTCCTGACGTTCTGTAATCATGAAAATCCGTACTGGGGACACCGTCCTCGTCATCGCCGGCAAAGATAAGGGCAAGACCGGCACCATCATGCGTGTGCTCGAGTCGCAGAGCCGCGTGATCGTCACGGGCATCAACATGCGTACGAAGCACGTGAAGAAAACGCACCAGCAGGCCGGGCAGAAGCTGCACTACGAGGCCAGCATCCACGCCAGCAACGTGATGGTGTTGGATCCGAAGACGAAGAAGCCGACGCGTATCGGGTACACCGTCACCGAGAAGGGCAAGAAGCGAATCGCGAAGGTGAGCGGCGAGGAGGTGGTGCGCGTGAAGGCGCCCAAGGCGAAGAAGGAGGACACGAAGGCGAAGGCGACGAAATCCGCCAAGAAGGACGATGCCAAGACCGAGCAGCCCGCAGCCGGCAAGAGCAAGCAGCCGTTCTGGAAGAAGATGGCGTTCGGCGCCGAGGCGATGGAGGGCGCGGAGATCGACGAAGGCGGACGCATGACGCAAGACCACACTATCCCCGACGAGCAGAAGCACGTCCGCAAGGGCGCGAGAGGCTCGTAATTCTCATCATCAGCCGCTTACTGCTCCTCAGTTCTCTCTCTTACTGGAATCAACTAACCATGTCCTACGCTACCCTCCACGATCGGCTCCGCGGCCCTATCGCACAAAAGCTCAAGAAAGAGCTGAAGGTCGACAATACGTTTGCGCTCCCCCGCCTCGACAAGGTGGTGGTGAACGTGGGAATCAACAAGATGAAGATGGACAGCAAAGAAATGCACGAGTACATCGCCGATACGCTGGCGCGCATCACGGGTCAGAAGGCGGTGTTCACCATCACGCGCAAGGCTATCTCGAACTTCAAGACGCGCGAGGGCCTCATCGTCGGGTGCAAAGTGACGCTGCGCGGCCAGCGCGCCGAGGCGTTCCTCGACCGGCTCATCAGCTATGTTCTCCCTCGTATTCGCGACTTCCGAGGATTATCGAGCAAGCTCGATGGCAAAGGCAACTACGCCATCGGCCTGCGCGACCACACGATTTTCCCGGAGGTGCCGCCTGCCGAAGCCGGCAGAATCTTCGGCATGCAGATCCAGATCACGATGAAAGGCGGCAGCGACGAAGCCTCGCGCGCGCTCCTGCGCGAGATGGGCATGCCGTTCGTTCGCCGGAAAGACGCGAAGTCTGTTGATCAATCGGCCGATGTCGGCAATACTGCTGCCCCTGAATCGTAATTCCCCCTTTTATTCCTTTCGTACAGACGCCATGGTGTGGCGTCTCTACCACTCCCTTATGGCTCGTCTCGCCCTCAAATTGAAGCAGCAGCGCGGTATGAACCGCTACATGCGCGACAAGCGTGCGGGTAAGCAGACGCCGTTTCCCACGCGCGTCTACAACCGCTGCAGCCTGTGCGGGCGACGGCACGGATACATGCGTTTCTTCGGCATCTGCCGCATCTGCTTCCGCGAGTTGGCGACGAATGGAGAAATTCCAGGTGTTACGAAGTCTTCCTGGTGACTTCGACAATCTTAGTCTGACATTGCATCTCTTACTCCTCAGTTCTCAACGATACATTCTCATGACCTACGTTACAGACCCCATCGGCGACCTCCTCACCCGCATGCGCAATGCGCAGCACGCGCGTCGCAAGACGTGCCGCGCACCTCACTCCAAGATCAAGCTGGAGTTGTGTGAATTGCTCAAGCGCGAGGGCTGGATCGCGGACGTGGCGGTGGTGGGCGACGAGCCCAAGCAGGATATCGAAGTGACGTTCTCGCAGGAGAAGCCCGTTCTCACGATCCGCCGCGTGTCCACGCCGGGCCGACGCCAGTACGCCGGATCGAAGGAGATCAAGAAGGTGGAGCACGGGTACGGCGTGGCGGTCATCACCACGAGCCACGGACTCCTGACCGATAAAGAAGCCCGCAAGAAGAATGTCGGCGGCGAAGTTCTCTGTACCATCTCCTAATTATGTCTCGCATCGGTAACAAACCAGTGGCTCTCCCTTCCGGCGTCTCCGTCGAACTGAAGGGGAATACCGTTCTCGTGAAGGGGCCGAAAGGCGAGCTCACGATCCCACTGCTGCCGGAAGTGACGGTGGCGGTGGAGGGCAGCCAGGTGGTGGTCACGCGCCGCGACGACGAAGCGGCGTCCAAAGCGCGCCACGGTCTCATCCGCATGCTCATCCACAACATGGCCATCGGCGTCTCGACGGGGTTCCAGAAATCGCTCGAGATCATCGGCGTGGGGTACAAGGCGCAGATCAAAGGCAAGACGCTGGTGCTGAGCTTGGGTCATTCGCATCCCATCGACTACGAGATCCCGGCCGGTATCGAGATCGCCCAAGACGAGAAGAACAAGAACCTGCTCTTCATTCGCGGGATCGACAAGCAGCTCGTGGGCCAGGTGGCCGCCGAGATCCGCTCGTTCCGTCCGCCCGAACCGTACAAAGGCAAGGGTGTCCGCTACACCGACGAACACGTGCGCCGCAAGGCCGGCAAGACCGCCAGCAAGGGCGCGTAGCGCCCTCGTAGAGACGCCTTACCAAGCGTCTCACCCCTCCCCAACCTCACCATCCCATGTCCCCCTCCAAGACTCTCCTCCGGCAAGCACGTCAACGCCGCATCCGCGCCAAGGTGCGCGGCACGGCCGCCCGCCCGCGCCTCTCGGTCTTCCGCTCGCTCACCCGCATGACGGCGCAGCTGATCGACGACGAGGCCGGCAAGACCATCGCTGCCGCCTCCACTGCCGAGGCCAAAGCGAAGCTGACGAGGGAGGGCGCCAAGAAGCTCGGCGAACTCATTGCTTCCAAGGCGAAGGATGCCAAAATCTCCACTGTCGTCTTCGACCGCGGCGGATACCGCTACCACGGCCGCGTGAAAGAATTAGCGGATGCAGCCCGAGCGGGAGGCTTACAGTTCTAAGAATAATTCTCCATTATCAATTCTCAATTTTCAATTCATCCTATGACCGCAAAAACCTCCCAACCGGAACGCCGACGCCGCGGCGATCGCCACGATCGTCCGCCCAGCGAATTCGCCGAGGCGACGCTCAGCGTCGACCGCGTCACGCGCGTGGTAAAAGGAGGCCGCCGCATGCGCTTCCGCGCCATCGTGGTGGTGGGCAACCGTAAGGGCAAGGTGGGGCTCGGGACGGGCAAGGCCTCGGAAGTGCAAGCAGCCGTCAAGAAAGCATCCGCGGCCGCCAAGCGCGCCATGATCCGCGTGCCGCTCACGAACGGCACCATTCCGCACCAGGTGGAACTGAAGTTCAAAGCCGCCCGTCTGCGCATCATCCCCGCGGCGGAGGGCACCGGCATCATCGCCGGCGGCGCGCTGCGCGTCATCTTGGATCACGCCGGCGTGAAGAACGTACTGAGCAAGCGCTACGGTTCCCGCAACAAGCTCGTGAATGCGCAGGCCACCATCCTCGCGCTGCAGAAGCTGAAGGGCACCGCTAAGGTTGACGAGGAGCCGAAGAAGGACATCGACGCCGAGCCGGACGCCACCGGCCACGAAGGCATCAAGGTGCAGGAAATCACGAAGGCGGAGGCGGAGAAGAAGTACACGAAGAAAGGGGATATCACGGGGCAGGAATAAGAATTCCTCCTCATCGCGCAGGAAGGATTTCAAGAAAGCGAGCCGGGCACCTTCTGCGAACGGAAAGGAGTCGAACCGTTTCCCTATTTCTTGTACACCTTGCCCCTGAAATCCATATCGATTGGCATGAAGACGCCGGAAGGGTTCCGGTAGAGAATGATCCGTATGTCGCCGACACGGCATCGGTAGATATTTTTCCGTCCTTTGATCGGTGCGATATCCAGCTTTTCCAATCCCTGTCCCGTACGCAGAGCTTCCAGAGCCGCATCCACTCTTTTCAGAAGCTTCGTATTCAGGCGTTGAAGGAATTTGTGCAAATGATCCATCTCACTCTTTGAGTGATTTCCTGATGGCGCTCTGCAGATCTTCAATGGCGATGCCGCGTGGAAAATGTACGCCGAACGATCCGTCATTTTTCTCCCAGTACTGAGCCTGTACAATCGGTTCCAGAAGAATTCCTTTGGAGGTGACGCTCGCGATGAAATGCTTGGTCGCATACTGATCACGCCATTCTTTTGGAATGGTGATGGAGCCGTTCGGTCGCATGTTGAGCGCTTGGGAGTCCATGAGGGTGGAGAGGTAAAAAATGACTACAGTCATATTGTACCCTTTCGATGTTGTTCAGGCAAACTGCTCTTGCTTCTGCTATCCTGTCACCGATGCCAAGAACTGTCCTCCTCATCATCGCGCAGGAAGGATTCCAGGATGTCGAATTGGATGGCACGCGGAAGGGTTTGGACGCAGCGGGATTTTCCGTGCAGCTCGCCAGCAAGAGCCGCGGTTTGTGCGTGGGAAAGTACGGCGGGCGCGAACAAGCAGAGACGGCGCTGGCCGATGTCGAAGTGGCGGCGTATGACCGAATCGGGTTCATCGGCGGGCCCGGAGCGCACACCTTCCAGGATGATCCGGAAGCGCACCACATCGCGCGGCAGACGCTTGAGCTCGGGAAAGTCCTCGGCGCCATCTGCATTGCGCCTCTTATCCTGGCTGAGGCCGGCGTGCTCGCGGGGAAGCGCGCGACGGTGTGGAACGGCGACGACGAGCAGGGCACGTTCCTCATCGAGCGCGGCGCGGTGTACACGGGCGAGCCCGTGACAGTCGATGGGCTGATCGTGACCGCCGACGGGCCGGGGAGCGCGGAGGAGTTCGGGCGGGTTTTTGCTGCGCAGGAGGCTGATAAATTCTCTTTACCATTACATCCTTCCCCTCTACCATAGCGCTCCCATGCTCCATACCCTCAAGCCAGCCCCCGGTTCCCGCAAGAAGCGCAAGCGCGTTGCCCGTGGCAACAGCGCCGGCGGCGGTACGACGGCCGGCAAGGGAACGAAGGGGCAGGATGCACGTTCCGGCAAGGGCAAGCGCAACCCGGGCTTCGAAGGAGGTCAGGTGCCGCTTCTTCGTCGCCAACCGAAGCTGGGCGGCTTTACGCGCCCGCGTCGTGTGACCTTCGAGCCGCTGAACCTCGACACGCTCGAGAAAATGCTCGAGCCCGGCACGTACACGGTGAACGATCTGCGCCTCAAGAAGATCATCCGCACGAAGAATCCAGTGAAGCTCCTGTCGCGCGGCAGCATCTCCAAGAAGTTCGATCTCACGGTGCACGCGGCCAGCAAGTCGGCCAAAGAGGCCATGAAGAAGGCCGGTGGAACGTTGACCATTAAGAATTGAGAATTGAGAATGGAAAATTGAGAATGATGGTAAGCGTTCACCGAGCAGGGTTACTTCCGATGATTCTCCATTCTCCATTTTCAATGTTCAATTCCCTTTGACCTCTTCCTCTAAACCCGGAACAATACCTCTCGCTCTATGTTCACATACTTGCAGCAAATTTGGCGCTCCGAGGATCTTCGTAAGAGGATCGTCTTCACGCTCGCACTCCTCGTCCTCTACCGTCTCATCGCGCACATTCCCGTGCCGGGGTCGGACCCCGTCGCGCTGCAGCAGTTCGTCTCCACGCGCGGAGCGGCCGGCGCGCTCGGCGTGTTCGCGGCGCTCACGGGCGGCGCGCTCAAGAACTTCTCGGTGGTGCTACTCGGCCTCTCGCCGTACATCAACGCGTCCATCATCCTGCAGCTGTGCACCGTGATCTTCCCCAAATTGGAAGCGCTGAGCAAAGAGGGTGTGCAAGGCCAGCAGGAGATCAACCGCTACACGCGTTGGCTCGCATTCCCCCTCGCGTTCTTCCAGAGCTACGGGTTCCTCGCGCTCCTCGCGCGCAGCAACGTGAACATCGTCGACATCAGCTTCCCGTATGTCCTCGCGCCGATGCTCTTCGTCACGGCGGGCTCGATCTTCCTCATGTGGCTCGGTGAGCTCATCACCGAGAAGGGGATCGGCAACGGCACGTCGCTCCTCATCTTCACCGGTATCGTCGCCGATATTCCGCAGACCGTCTCGGCGCTCTTCCTCGCGGGCAGCAGCAAGCAAGCCGCCTTCTGGCTCTTCGCCATCGTCTCCATCGCACTGCTTGTCGCCATCGTGCTCTTCACCGATGCGCACCGCCTCATTCGCCTTACGTACGCCAACCAGGGCGCCGGCCGCGGCGTGCAGGGCAGTATTCCCGTGCGCCTCAACCAGGCCGGCATGGTGCCGATCATCTTCGCCGTGTCCATCGTCACGTTCCCGGGCATCATTGCCACGTTCCTTCGCGACGCCAAGCGCCCCGCGCTTCAGAGCGTCTCATCGTTCATCAATACGTACCTCGACTCGCAGCAGCCGAGCTGGCTGTACATCGTCCTCTACTTCGTGCTCGTCATGGCCTTCACCTACTTCTACGTGTCGGTCACCTTCAAGCCGGAAGAACTTTCCGAGAGCATCCAGAAGCGCGGCGGTTTCGTGCCCGGCGTGCGTCCCGGCTCGCCCACGGCCACCCTGCTCAAGCAGGTGAGTAACCGCCTGAACCTCTGGGGCGGGCTCTTCCTTGGCGCTGTCGCCATCATTCCGCTGCTCTTCACCAAGTACTCAACGCTCAGTTCCCAAGATCTCATCATCTCGGGTTCCGGGCTCATCATCATCGTCGGCGTGGTCATGGAACTCATTCGACAGATCAACGCCCAGATGCTCGCGCACGATTACGAGAAGCTGGTCTGATTCCCCCGGGTCCATGGATCGCAACAGACTGATCGCCGTCTTCCTCGCCATCGGCGGCATCGTCGCGATCGTGTATCTGTCCAAGCGCTTCGTGAGCCCGACCGTCTCGCCGTACCCGCAGACACCTTCCCAAGACGAGACGACGTCGCTGGCGCCGTCCACCACATCCAGCAGTGCGCCCGGTATCACAGATGCAGTATCGTCGGCAGATGATACACAGGATGGCAACAGTTCCTCGTCGGTATCGGTACGGACGGTGTCGCTTGGCGATCCCGTTCCGGTTCTACCGTCGCAGCAGGCATTAGGACACATTCGTTTGCCAGACGGCGCTACGTACGCGGCCGATGCGCTCAGCATTTTCACGCGGCCCGCGCAGGTGAATACGGGTGGTCCGCTGATGCTCCGCGTCGATGCCACGCTGCGCATCGGAAACCGCGCGATGCCGATGCGCATTTTCTATCGGCCGAACGCCGACATGACACTCGAACAGCTCCAGCGACTCTTTCCCAATGCGGTGGTGACAGAGGCGAATACGGGCTTCGGTATGGGCAATGAGTACGAGATGCTCGCGCAGGACGATGCCGGTGTCGTCTCGACAACGAGTGTCGACGGTCTGCCGATGAAGAAATTTATTCGCGACTGGGGCAGCGGCGTTTCATCCGACGTTGCCGCGTACCTCTTTCCACAGGCATCGGTTGAGTGGGCCGACGCCATCCTCGTCGACGTATTCAATGTGTGGCCGGATGCGACGCTGCCACCCACGCTCAATTCCGCCTTCATCGATCAACTGCACAGGAGCGGCGATGCGCGCGCAGCGCCGTACGTGATGGTGGATCAACTCGTGCGCAGTTTTACTTTCTAACTTCTGATCGAGAGTACTTCTTCCTCATTCACTTCTATGGATCTTGTCTTCTTCGGTATTCAAGGTTCGGGCAAAGGCACGCAGGCCAAAAAACTTGCAGCGGAGTTCGGATACGAAATCTTCGAGGCCGGCGGCGAGCTGCGCAGGATCGCGGCTTCTGGCTCGGAGCTCGGCAACACGGTGAAGTCCTTCATCGACGCCGGCAATCTCGTGCCGCATCCCATCATCATGGCGGTGGTGAAGGAGGCGATCCTCGCGCGCCCGAAGGATCAGAAGATTCTCTTCGATGGCATTCCGCGCGATGTGGATCAGATGAAAGATTTCGATGCGATCATGGCGGAGGCTGGGCGTGATTTTCGCTGTGTGTACTTCGATCTCGATCGCGAGACGGCCATCGCCCGCTTGAAAGGCCGTGCGTCCATCGAGGGCCGTGCCGACGACGCCGACGAGCAGGCCATCCTGCGTCGGTTCAACATCTTCGAAGAGAAGACCAAGCCGGTGTATCTGCACTACAGAGAACAGGGGAAAGTGGAGGCAGAGATCAAAGCAGATGGGTCGGTGGAGGAGATTTATGAGGAGGTGAAGAAGGTGGTGTAGCGGTCCCTTCCCGCAGGGCCCCATCCCCAACCCTTCCCCCTCTGCGCCGCACGCCTGGGCCCCATCCCCAACCCTTCCCCCGTCTCCTCCCTTCGTATCATTGAACAATTG
>CAZWBO010000028.1:0-15202 GCA_964632375.1 uncultured Candidatus Peribacteria bacterium
GCAGTTACAGGCATTCTCAGCACCATTGCACTGGCCATCTCCACACCAACCACCACCAGTCTCTTCACTCGACCCACTACTCTGACTACTCGCCGAACTCCCGCTGCTCTGCGAACTCTGTGAGCTCTGGCTACTCGCCGAACTCTGGCTCGACTGGCTACTCTGGGAACTGACCGACGACACGGAAGACGAGCTCGAGACGCTGGAAGAGCTCGACGAACTGCAATTCGGCGTCGCCGCGCCCGTGCACAGCGTGAAACACCCCACCTCCTGGTAGTCGTACACCTTCGTCGCCGGCAGCACGCGTGTCAGCAGTACCTGCTGCATGCGCTGCACGCTGTTGCGCGTGAAGCCCTGCACGCACAACGTGCGGTTGACGTTGCTGCCGGGGATGCCGCCCACGTCGTACACGCGGCACGTGCCGTACGGCTGCAGGTCGGTGATCTCCTCGTTACCGGCGTAGTTCAAGTTCGTCTGCAGCCGGCGGATGGCGCGCTCCACGCACGTGCTCGCCAGCTCGCCGCTCTGCGCGCTCTGCACATGCAGCTCGCCGTTCTGCTCCGCGCTCCACCCCAGCAGCAACAGCGACATCGTTGCCGCCACCGCGATGGTGCCGATCACGATCGTGCTCAGGAGGAACACGTAGCCGTTGCGGGAGGAAGGGAGACTCATAATGCACAGCTGTCGACGCCGGCCCCCGGCGCGATGCGGTAGAACGTGTTGGCGGTGATAGCGTACAGGCGATCCATCACGGCATCGTAGGCGATATCGACGGCCGGCCCGTCGAGCGCCAGTGTCGTGCCATGGACGGAAGGAGGATTCGTCTTCGGATCCACCACCTGGATCTCTTGCCCCGTCTTCGCCGTGCCGAGCGCCGTGTAGCACCCGACGATGCTGTCCATCGCCGTCACGTCGGCGCCTATGTCGCGGCCCGCGATGTATGAACTGTCGGGCGGCACGAGACCATCGGCGACATCGATGGATTTCAGCCCATCGTACCCCGTGCCCTGCCGGATGCTGAACACCACGCGGTCGCTGTCGCGGAACAGGCGCAGCCCATCGTTCTCGAAGGTGTAGCCCGGCTGCGGCGAGATGAGTCGCGGGGCGGTGGGCGTCGAGATATCCGCCACCGCGTACTGCAGCAGCGTGCTCGTGGTGGCGAGCAGCACTTGGTTGCCCGAGACGCGCACGTCGTTGACGGTGCCGTCGAAATCGATTCCTCCCTCGAGAGCACCGTTACTCACTACCCAGACCTCGAAAGGATCACTCGGTGGCGGCCCGTCGATGACACACTGGTTGGCGACGCACGTGTACCCGCCGCAGCACGGCATGCCCGTGTCGCAACCGTAGTAACCCGCCGCCGTGCAGGTGTCGATCGGCAGCGACGAGGAAGACGCGCTGGAAAAGACAGAGGAGAATGATGATGAAGAGGATGTGCTCGATGGCGTCGTGACCGACGATGCCGACGAGAGGACGGACGATGGAATGGAGCTGGGCGTCGTGGCGGTGGACGAGGGTGGGCCGCACACGCAGGTCGTCCCATCGGGACTGGCAGGATCCGTGTAGCAATTGATGTGCAGTCCGCCTGCGCAAGAAATCGCACTCGATGTAGCCGCCGTAGATGAGACTGTGTTGAGGATCGCTGCGCTCGACGCGGAAGACGCCGGCGCCACACTTGCGACGGTCGACACAGACTGAGTGGAGGAAGCCGGCGTGGAAGACGATGGTATCGCTCCAGCCGAGGAGACCGGCGCAGAGGATTGAACCGTGGATGCAACGGACGAGGCTACTGACGAAGAAGAGGGAGAGGGCGCAGAAGAAGCGGGCGAGCACTCGTCGTACGGACAGTAGGGATAATCCGGATCGTACGCGGTGTAGCAGCCATACGGCGGCATGTAGCCGTAGGGAGGACAAGGATCACTGGATGATGAGGAGGAGGAAACCGGGCACGAATCCTGCGCGCAGCCGGCGACGTACACTGTCGTACAGCCCGCAGCTGGGCCGCTGTACGAGGGACATGACGATGCAGAAGAAGAGGAAGGCGTTGTCGTCGCGGAACTGGGGGGGGCGCTGGAAGCGGTCGAGGAGGTGGTGGTTCCGCCCTCCGATGCCCAGGTGTTGGGGTCTTCCGACGCCCCGAAACCGAACGCGGCGTTGGCGTGCGGGACCAAATACGAAAGGAGACACCACTGGGGCGCGGCGGCGGAGCTCGCCGCCCGCGCGATGGGCCGAAGGACCGGCGACGCGGCGGCCATGTACGTCGTGCGATGCGTGGTGCCGATGACGAGCCGGTCCCCGCCGCCCTGCGCCTGCGTGACGGCGATCGATACCGCGCGCACGCCCTTGCCGCCGAAATCATAATAGGGAGAGCATGCAACCCCGCTGCCCGGGTTCGTAATATCGCACACGACGATGATCGAACGGCCCGTGAGGGGATCGTTGGCGATGGCGTAGAGACTATTGCCTGTTCCGAGCGCCATGGCGCCGCCGACACGGCCGTCGGGAAGAGCGGAGCCGACGGGAGGCGAGGGGAGAACCACCGGTGGTGCAGCAGACACATCGATCACGTAGAACCCCGGCAGCGACCCTGTGGTGACGAACACGTAGTTGCCGGAGACCACTACATCCTGCAGGGGGCCGGCGAGCGACGAGATCGTCTCGCTGAGGGCGGCCGACGCCCAATTGCCGAGCGTTCGTGCCCTCTGCCAGTCGGTAAACTCCGTCATCATCTCCAGGTCGCCTTCGCGGTTCACGCCGTGATGCCACGTTGTCCGCGCCGTCGCGCGCACACGGTCGGTCGCCACCACGGTAATGGTCACCTGTGTGGTGTAACCCTCCGCATCCGGTGCGATGATCCCCGTAAACGCCCACTTCTTCGTGTCTGGATCCAACGCCACGCCCCACGTGCCCGGCGTGAGTTTGCCAAATCCCTCATCGCGAATGCTGCGTGTCCGCTCGATGGCCTGTTCAGCCAAGTAGCTTGCGTGCGTGCGGTCGCTCCCTTGCATGGTGCTCTGCTGTCCGTTGATGATGGTGTATCCCACTCCGCCCAGGAAGAGCGCGAGCACGGCGGTACCGGTCAGGATCTCCAGCAGGAGGAATCCTCGTCGCCGTCGGGCAGGAAGAGGGAAAAGACGCAAGCGAAGAGATAGTATCATTGCCTGATGCGCGACAGTGGATTGATTTTTATGGGATTTGGTTTTGTGATGCAACGGAGGACCCCATCCCCGGCCCTTCCCCCGCGCGGGCCCCATCCGCCCCTGCGGGGGCACCTTCCCCCGTCCTGCTACATCCATTTCTGAGCAACTGAACGATTGCTCTGTTTAACAAACTCAAAGACCTTCACGGGGAAGGAGGAATGTTTGAAGAACGTAGAGCGGCTCCCTTCCCCGGCAGGCGTGCGGGTGGACGGGGGAAGGGCCGGGGATGGGGCCCTCAGTAATTCTGCGCTATCGTCACCCGCGCCGTCTGATCGTACGTGCTGAACACCATGTCTCCCGTGATGCTCGGCGTGCCGGTGAGCCTCTCGAATACCACCACTTCCACGCCGGTCCGCTCCACCGTATCCGGGATGTGGTAATACTCATCGAAGGCAGGATTCCGGTTGTTGTACGAGACGCCGCGGAACAGCACGCCGCTCGACGTGTACCCCCAGCTGTCCGCATTCTGCCCGCTCTGCGCCAACAGGCGCGCGCGCGCGACTCCCTGGCTGGTGAGCTGCACCGCATTGGCGAGATCCGACCGCAGCAAGTACTGCGTGTAGATCGGCACCGACATCGCCACGAGCACCACTAAGATGGCGATGACGACGAGAACTTCCATGAGCGTGAAACCGCGACGGAGCATGGGGAACACTGTAGCAGAGAAAGATTGCAAGAATGCAAGAATGCAAGATTGCAAAGAAAACCCAAGGGAAGAACTCTTGGGTGTTGGTTTGCAATCTTGCATTCTTGCAGTCTTGAATCCTTACGTCTTTTGTACGCTTCCTACCACGCTGTAAATCGGCACGATAATGGCGATGGCGATTGTGCCTACCAGCGCGCCGATGAAGAGGAGGAGGAGCGGCTCGAGGATCACCGGCAGTTTCTGGGCAGTGTCGTTCGCCTTCTTCTCGTAGATGTCCGAAATCTTCATCATGATCTTCGCGAGCGATCCGGACTTCTCGCCCGTCATCACGAGCTGCTGCACGGAAATGGGCAGCAGCGCGTTGCTGCTGTGAATGAGCTCGAAACTCTTGCCGAACGAGTCGCCGAGGTTGATGTGTTCCAGGAGGCGCAAGTAGAAGTTGCGGTACGCGACGATGGTCGTCACCTCGGCCAGCGAATTCACGGCTTCGATGAGCGGAACGCCCGCTTCTAACAGGCTGCCCAGAATGACGCCGAAGCGGGCGATGGTCGCCTCGCGCATCAGTCGTCCGATACCCGGGATGTGGAAGGTGATCCATTGGAAGAAGACCTTCGCCGGCGTGAACTTTGCCAAGATAACGAGCATGATGCTGCCCCCGAGGGTGCTCGGCACGACGACCGTCGCGTACTTCGTGAAGCCGTTGGTGAACGCGATGAGGATGCGGGTGATCAGCGGCAGCTTCACGTTGAGCGAGAAGAGCACGCCGATGAGGTTCGGCAGCACGAAGAGTCCCAACCCCATCACGATGATGAACATGAGCACGATGACGATGGCCGGGTAGATCATCGCCATCTTGATCTTGCCCTTGAGCGCGGCATCTTTCTCTTCTTGATCCGCCAGGTGCTCCATGTTTTGCGCAAGGTTGCCGGCTTCCTCGCCGATGCGGATGAGCGAGATGGCGTGCGGCGAGAAGAAGTGCTGAGCCGCGAGCGCGCGCCAGAGGGCGCTGCCATTTTCCACGGCATCAACCACGTTCTGGAGCATTTTCTTGAGGGGGCGCGGCCTGGTCTCCTTCTGCAAGGTATGCAGCGCATCGACGAGCGGCAGACCGGCGTTCAGCATGGTCGCAAGGTTCTGGATGAGCGCCATGCGCTCTTTGCCGAGTCCGAAGTACTTGATGGCGCCGAGGAAATCGTGGAAACCGCCCTCCTTAATATGCAGAATGTCGAGACGCTTCTTCACGTTCTTCGCGATTTTGGCGGACTCGGGCGGCGGAGCCGGCTTCTCGTCTACGGCCACCTTGTGCTGCAAATTGCTCAACGGCTGTTGCTGCGCGGCCTGCGCGGCAGCAGCTTGTTCCTGCAGCACTTGTTCCAGGACGTTTGGCGAACGAATGCTCTCGAGGCGCGAGCTGGTTGCCATGATCCGACCCGGATTCGTCGCGAGAGCATCGCCGCCCGCGGCGGCAGGTGCGCCCGCTGGTTGCGGCGCAAGAGACTCCGACGAGAGGACGATTTGGCTCGTGTCCTGCGCGAAAGCCGAGGTACGTCGCCCGCCCGTCCCTGGCTGGGCCGATGCCGGCGCGTTTCCGGAAGGAAAGAATGTCGGGAAGTTACTGTTGAGGAAAGCCTTGAGACGCAGTTTTGCGCTGCGCGACTGGAGTTGCTGGAGCAGCTCGTCGTTCAGTTCCGCATCCGCGTCGTCCGTTGCCTCGGCCTGCTCCTGAGGGAAGAAAGTCGGTAATGCCTTGTGGAGCTTGGCGCGCATCTGCGATGGCTTGCGACGCGCAGCATGAACCGGCTTCTCGGCAGCCGACGGCTGATCCGCCGTCTGCATGTGCCTGAGGTTGCTGGTCTGGCTAACCGGCGCCTCCGTGCTCGCCTCCTGCTTTCGCCCCCTCCGCAGGAACGTCGAAAGCAAACCGGCACGCTTCGCCTTCGGATTCTTCTTGGCAAACGGCGATTCCGCATCGCCGAAGAAATTCGGCTGATCGGCTGCAGATTGCGTTTGCTCTGTCGTCGATCCCGCATCCTGCGAGCTTCTGCCACCGAAGAAACTGGTTAATTGATGAAAGAATCCCTGCTCCCGCTTTGCCTGGGCCGGCGCCATCGCGCTGGGCGGCACCAGCGGCGCATCCGACGGCATACCGGGCAGTGCCGTCTCCGGCATCGGCACGTTACTCAGGGGCGCATCTTCCGCCATTTCCTGCATATCCGAAGCGAATGCCATCGGCATTTGGATGGAGGGATCACCCGTCTCGCCCTGCGGCATCGACTCCGACGAGAGCATGATGAAATCCTTTTCATTCGTCTGCGGGATGGCATTCGTCCTGCTCGACGATACGGGCGCAACTGCTTTCGTTGCACCTTCCTTCTTCCTCGCGAAAAGTCGGCGGAGGAATCCCGGACGAGCGGGCGCTTGCGGCGTCGATGGAACGGCAGGAGCGCGGCGGCGCGAGAAGAGCGAGCGCCACAGACTATTGCGACGAACGGGAACGAGCGGCGTCGCTGCGCGAACGGGTGCCTGCTCACTGGCCAGCACTTCTGCCAGTGCATCGGGTGCGGAGGGCGTGGGCGCTGTCACGGGAGCCGCAGTAGCCACTGGTGCGACCACGGGCTTCTGCCGAGGTGTTTCCTTGTGCACTGCGGCAGGAGCCGGCAGCGTCGGTGCATCGGCGATACCTTCCTTAGCAGCCACGGGCAATGACACCTGAGGCATCATCTGCTGCTCTTCCGCCTCTTCCTGTGCCGATGCCATAATACGACCGAAGAAACGGAGAAGTACTCCTATCTTCTTCACAGTGGACTTCTTCTTCGGCTTTTGGGGGTGCGATGCAATGGTCAGCGCGCCCTTTTGCTTCACATCCAACGAACGGTGGAGCTCGCGCAGGAACTCCGCCACTTCCGGATCCAGAGCGCGCGTGAGGGACGCCGTCTCATCCCGTATTCCTTCCTGCACTCCCTCTGCCGATTGCTCACGCACCCTCTGAGCATGGCCGCGATTGTGACGACGCCGCTGGAAGCCCTCCGCATCGTTGCGGACGTGTACGGCGCCCCGCGCACGGCGATTGGATTTATTTTTGGACATGGTAGGCGGCACTGAGAAGTTCGGGTGGCGCGGCGACGCGCATGAGTTCATCGATGGTCGTCATGCCGGATTTCACCTTCTCGAATCCATCATCAAACAGATTCTTCAGACCCTGCTTGCGCGCGAGGTTGTTGAGATCGGTGGCCGACGCGCGCGCCGTGATGAGCTGCTCCATCTCCGGCGTCACCACCAGGAGCTCGTAGATGCCCACGCGGCCGCGGAATCCGGTGCCCCCGCAGGAATCGCAGCCTTTGCCGCGGTACAGGCGCACCACTTCTTTTCCGGGGAAGTACTTGTCGGCGCCAGGGAAGAGCTTCTGGGCGTCGGCGTTCGTCATGGAGTAACTGAACCGGCACTGCGAGCAGATGCGACGGATGAGGCGCTGGCCGATGACGACTTCGAGCGTGGACGCGAGCAGAAACGGCTCCACGCCCATCTCGAGCAAGCGCGGCACGGCCGTGGCGGCGTCGTTGGCGTGCAGTGTCGAGAAGAGGAGGTGACCCGTGAGCGCCGCGTTCACCGCGATCGCCGCGGTCTCGCCGTCGCGGATCTCTCCCACGAGGATGATGTTCGGGTCTTGGCGCACGAGGGCGCGCAGGCCTTTCGCAAACGTCAGATCCGTGTCGGCGTTCACTTGGATGTGGTTGATGCCGGGAATCTTGTACTCCACCGGATCTTCGATAGTCGAGATGTTCACGTCCGGGTGATTGCGCATCTTGAGCAGCGCGTAGAGTGTGGTGGATTTTCCCGATCCCGTCGGCCCCGTGGTGAGGATCATGCCGAACGGCTTGTGCGCCACGCGCTCGAGGACCTGGCGGAACTCTTCGGAGAACCCCAGATCCATCAGCGTGAGCGTGCGCACGTACTCCGACAGAAGACGTAGCACGATTTTCTCGCCGTCGACCACCGGCACAATGGACACGCGGATGTCCATGGTGTTGCCATTGGGCGTCTCGTAGCGAATGGCGCCGTCCTGCGCGGCGAAGTGCTCGTCGATCTTCATGTTGCCCGCGATCTTGATGCGGTTGATGACGCCTTCGTAGTACTCCTTCGGGATGCGACCCGCCTCGTGCATCACGCCGTCCACGCGGAAGCGGACGATGACGATCTTCTCCTGCGGCTCGAAGTGGATGTCGGACGCGCGCAGCTCGATGGCGTCGTTGAAAATTTCCTCGATGATCTCGGGCGCCACCTTGCGCTGCTGGTCGATGATCTGCTGGAACCGCGTGGCGAGCGGCTTGCGGTAGTGCACGAACAGCGAATCGATGACGTTCTTCGGCGCGTAGATGAACTGGATGGCGCCCATCCACTTCGTCCGCTCCTGCTTCTTCATGCCGCTGAACGAGAACGCCGACTTCTCTTTCTTCACTTCCTTCTTGCGCTTGGCCTCCTCTTCCTCTGCCGGGTACTCCGGCTGAGTCTGGTCGATGTTCAGACGCATCGCCTCTTCGAGAAGCGGATTGCCCGGATCGCACGTCGCGATGGAGATCTGATCCGACGACGGGCGCGACACCACGATGGCGCTGTACGCGCGGGCGATCTCCTCCGGCATCATGCCCACCAACTCCGACGAGGGCGGCGTGGAGTGGATGTTGAAGAACGGCAGACCGTAGTACTCGGCCAGCGCGCTCTCGAAGAGCTCTTGCGAGAGCAGCCCCTGTTCGAGCAGCACCGTCTTCAGCGGCACGCCGCGCTCCTCCGCCTGCTGATGCGCACGCGAGAACTCCTCCTGATTCAGGTAGCTTTGTTCGACGAGTATCTTCCCGAGTTCGGTGTCCTGCAGTGACATATGTATGTAGTGGGGGTGTGTGTTAGTTGGTAGATCTATGGAGATTTGCAATCTTGCAGTCTTGCAGTCTTGAATTCTTCGCTCCCCGAGCGCTAAATCATCACCTCCTTCATGCGACGAACAATCTCCAGTATCGGTGTGTTCGCCTTCACGAAGTAGTCGACGGCGCCGAGCGCTTTCGCGCGCACTTTATCTTCCTCCTGCCCCAAGTTGCTGAGCACGATCACCGGCGTGCGGATGCGTCCCTCCTGCAGCCGCTCGAGCAACGTGAAACCGTCGAGCTCGGGCATGATGAGATCGAGCAGGATGACGCTGTACTGTCCCGTGAGCGCCTCCCGCAATCCTTCGCTCCCCGTGAGGCACACCACCGTCTCGTACCCTTCGTGATTAATCTTCAGTTCCAGTGCATGAGCGAGCGGACGTTCATCTTCGATGATGAGCACGCGCTTCTTCCCCGATGCAGGCGTCGCGGCGGATGCCGTTGATGCGGTGGATGGCGCCGGCGCCGCCGGCTGGGGTGTAACATCCATAGAAAGGAGGGCAAATTCATCTTATTGTAGCAGAATAGACGAATTCATGCAACAATGACGGCCTGTTTGCCGCCCACAGGCGGGCGAGCGGCTATGCCCCCCCTCTTATGCACAAACGCGCACTCCTCTCCGTTTCGGACAAGTCGGGACTGATGGATCTCGCTCAACGCCTCCATGCGCTCGGCATCGAGCTCATCGCGACGGGAGGGACTGAAAAAACGCTGAGGGAAGCCGGTATCCCGGTGACAAGCGTCGAGAGCATCACGCAGTTTCCAGAATGTTTTTCTGGGCGTGTCAAGACAATGCACCCGAAGATCACCGGCGCCGTGCTCTACCGGCGTGATGATGCGACGCACGCGGCCGAAGCGCAGAAACTCGGCATTGATCCTATCGATATCGTGATCGTAAACCTCTACCCCTTCGCGCAGACCATGCGCGACGCGAGTAAATCGCGCGAAGACGTGATGGAGCAGATCGACATCGGCGGCCCGACCCTTTTGCGCAGCGCGGCCAAGAACCACGCGAGCGTCACCGTCGTGTGCGACCCCGCAGAGTACGATGCGCTCATCGAGCAACTCGAACGCGACGGCGACACGTCGCCCGCGTTCCGCGCGCAGTGCGCCGCGAAAGTTTTCCTGCACACCGCGGCATACGACGCGCTCATCACGCAGTACCTCAGCGACGGGGCGAACAGCGGCGTGATCCTCGCGAACGGCAACGCCCTGCGCTACGGCGAAAATCCGCACCAATCCGGCCGCTACTACGACCGCTACGACGCCGACGTGAGAGACCCGACCGCGGAAGACACAGCATCAACCAACAGTGGTCCCTCGGTAAAGACGCCCCGCTGGGGCGTCTCCGCCCCCCGCCCCTGGCGCCAGCTGCAGGGCAAAGAACTCAGCTACCTCAATATCCTCGATGCAGACGGCGCGTGGACTGCCGTCACCGACTTCGCCGAACCGACCGTCGTGATGGTGAAGCACGCCAACCCGTGCGGCATCGCGTCGGACACGTCGATCGACGATGCCTTTCGCCGCGCGTACGACGCCGACCGCCTCTCCGCCTTCGGCGTGATCATCGCGCTCAACCGCCCGTGCACGGCGCGCATCGCGCAGATGATCCTCGAGGAAAAGATGTTTGTGGAAGTGATCATCGCGCCGAGCTACGAGGATGAGTGCGTGGACTTGCTGAAGCAGAAGACGAATTTGCGACTTATCGACATGAGAGATCAGAAGACAGAAGACTGCAATCCGCTGTATCGATCCGCGCTTGGCGGCATGCTGGCGCAGGAATCTGACCACAGTGCGGTCGCAGAGAAAGATCTCACCGTCGTGACGAGCAGGAAGCCGACGCCGGAACAGGTGCGCGATCTGCTGTTCGCATGGACGTGCGTGAAGCACACGAAGAGCAACGCGATCGTGTTCGCGAAGGACCGCACCACCGTCGGCATCGGCGCGGGGCAGACGAGCCGCGTGGACGCCACGTGGATCGCCGCCAAGCGCGCAGGCGAAAAAGCGGCCGGCGCCGTGATGGCGAGCGACGCGTTCTTCCCGTTCCCGGACTCGGTGGAGGAAGCCGCCAAACACGGTATCGTCGCCGTCATCCAACCCGGCGGCTCCGTGCGCGACGCCGAAGTGTTCGCCCGGGCGGAAGAGCTGGGGCTCGTGATGGTAACCACGGGCGTGCGGGCGTTCTGGCACTGAGAGCCTGGTTAAAAGTACCTCTGTGTCATGGTTCGTCTCTCCTTCGGCAAGCTCAGGACAGGCTTCTCACCATGACAGAGTGATCAGACTCAGCAAACTACAAACTACCAACTATCAACTACCAACTACTCACTCGTCTCCGCCATCACTCCGCCCCCCACGATCTCCTCGCCGCGGTAGAGGACGAGCGACTGGCCGAAGGCCTGCGGGCGCTCGGGCTCTGCGAAGCGGAAGATGCCGCGATCGCCGTGGAACTCCAGCGTGCCGCGCCGGCGCGCGGAGAGCGAGCGCGTGCGGTACTCGAATGGCACGGGTGTTACTGTCTCCGGCTGCCACGACACCCAGCGGAGTTCGCGGAGAGCCACTGCGGTAACGGGTTCCGATTCCTTGTCGGCGACGATGAGCCGGTTGCTCGCGGCATCCTTCGACACTACTTCCAGCGGCACGCGCAGCCCGCCGACGCGCAATCCCTTGCGTTGCCCGATGGTATAGAGCGGCAGTCCGTCGTGCCGGCCTACCACCGTGCCGTCGCGCCGCACGATCTCGCCGGGCGTCATCGCCTCGCGCAGGTGGCGCTTGAGGAATTCGTGCGGAGATTTCTCGGGGAAGAAGCAGAGATCCTGGCTCTCGCGGTAGTGCCGGTCGAACGGCACGCCGTAGTGCTCGGCCAGCGCGAACACCTCTTCTTTCCGCATGCCGCCGAGTGGGAAGAGTACGCGAGCGAGCGCTTCCTGCGTCAGTCCGTAGAGGTAGTAACTCTGATCCTTGTCGCCATTCGCCGACTCGAGCAGCAGCGTGCGCTCGGTGCCGTCGTGCAGCCGCTCGCGGGCGGTGCGCGCGTAGTGACCGGTGGCGAGCTTCTCGCAGCCGAACTGATCCGCAAGTGCGAGCAATTTGCCGAACTTGATGGACCGATTGCATCCGATGCACGGGTTCGGTGTCAGTCCCCGGCGGTGATCCTCCAAGTACGGATCCACTACTTCACGCTTGAATTCCTCCTCAAGATCCACAATGTGGAACGGGATTCCCAGCGCATCGGTCACATGCTTGGTGCGCGCGGCCGTCTGGGCGTTGCAGCACTTGCTCGGCAGAATCTGCGCGAGCGCCGGCGCGAGCGGATCGCTCCACAACGTGAAGCGCACGCCGATCAGCTCGTGCCCCTGCTCGTGCAGCAGGTGGGCGACCACGCTGGAATCGATACCGCCGGAAAGGGCGAGGAGGATTTTCATCGGGAGGAGTATAGAGAAAGTTCCAGGTGAATTGACAAGAATTCTGAATCAGGAATTAAGAATTATAAATGGGAATTCTCTTGATTCTTACTTCTTACTACCAACTTCTTCTTCGATTACGCAACTTACAACCGTCAATCTCGGGAGTAGAATGCCTGGCAATGATGGCCATCGAACAGGCCCTGGCCTACTGGGTGGAGAAGAAGAAGCTCACGCCGAAGAAGGCGTTGGAATTGGTGGATGCGTTGCCGCCGAAGCTGCGGCACCAGGATCGGGCGGAAGATCTGTTGCATCGGACCATCGGCATCTTTTCGACCATCGGCGCCATCCTCCTCGGGCTCGGCGTCATCCTCTTCGTAGGGAGCAACTGGGAGTACATGTCCTCCACAGCCAAGGTGCTCATTCTCTTGGTGGGCATGCTGGCTACCGGCAGCATCGGTTACTACCTGGCCTACGAACGCGGCACGTACGAGCGGACGGGGTTTGGTCTCCTGCTGGTGCACACGCTGGTCTACGGTGCGAGCATTTTCCTCATCGCGCAGATCTATCATTTGCCGCTCACGTTCTGGTGGGGCGCTCTCTTGTGGTTCGGGGGCACGGCGATCATGGCGTACGTCCTGCAATCGCGGTTGCACGTGTGGCTCTCGGTGCCGCTGCTCCTCCTCTTCCTGGGGTGGCTGCGCGCCTCCATCGCCGGCGGCGGCAGCGAAGCGGATCTCTTCGAAGATCCGACGCACAGCGTCTTCACGCTCCTGCCTGCCATCAGCCTTGGGCTCATCGCGCTGAGCGTGCTGCAGAACAAATATGAGTTCTTCGCGTTCGGGCGCAAGACGCTCTTCAACTGGGGCATCTTCCTCATGGTCTTCCTGCTCGTGCTCACTACGGTGGATCGGACGGTGTTCTTCAACTTCCTTCAGTTTCGCGCCGATCCGCTCACCGTCATCGTCGCCGTGGTCAGCCTCGTACTCGTGGCTGCCGCGCTCTGGTTTGCCGCGTTCGAGACGCCGCAGGGGCGGTGGGGGATCGTCGCACTCGCGCTATACGCAGCGTTCCTCTTCATCATCGCAACGTTGCCCACGTGGATGGGTTTCCCGATGTCGCAGTTCGACGGTTATTACTACGAGGCGGCCATGAATGGCATGATCTTCACCGGCCTCTTCACTCTCCACACCGTTCTCGTCTTCATCTTCCTGCTCGTGATCATCTGGGAAGGCACGCAGCTGCGCGTCCCCGCGGTGATCAACATCGGCATGCTCGGCATGGCGGCGGCGATCATTATCCAGTACTTCTCGTGGGCGTCGAAGATGCTCGACCGCTCCATGGCGTTCATCGTCGGCGGCGTCGTCATCCTTGCCCTCAGTGCCGTGCTCGAGAAGCAGCGGCGTAAGCTCCTCACCTCCATCCAGGCATGACGCGACGCACGCTCTTCATCGTCGGCCTGCTCGTCGAGATGGTTGCGGTGTTCGCCATCGCACTCCCGCCGTACATTCTGCGCCAGACGGGAACGCCCATCAGTCTCCTCACGGTGCCGGTCGATCCGCGCTCGCTCTTCCGGGGCGACTACGTGGTGCTGAGCTACGCCGTCGGTCGAAGCGTGCCCATCAGTGAAAGCTATAACCAAGCCGTGTACGTTACGCTCGAGAAGAAGGGCGACGTGTACGAGCGCGTCGCCATCGGCGTTGCGGTGCCGACACTCAAGCCCGGCCAAGCGTGCATCCGCGGCACGTACAACTACAACATGCTGAACTTTCCCGACATCGAACAGTACTTCGTGCCCGAGGGCACGGGGCACGATATCGAAGCCACGGAGCGCTCGCATCGGCTGATCGTCGATGCCAACGTGAGCGCATCATGCCGCGCGATCATCACGGGCTTGCGGCTGGGGCCGGAGGCGCCGTTGGAGCAGACGACGGTGCCGGGGATGCCGGTGCCTGCGGTGAGGTGAGTGGAAATTGAGAATGGAGAATGGAAAATGGAAAATGATGGCAGCAACTCAGTAGTCAGAGCAGCTTCCAAAATTTTCAATTCTCAATTCTCAATTTTCCATTTCTCATGCTATTCTCCCTCCCACTCTATGATCGACCAACTGCGTTCCCTGGCTGACGAATTCAAGCGACTGGAGGCGAGCCTCCAGGATCCCGCCGTGTTCTCGGATCCGAAGGCGGTGGCGCGCATAGGGAAGCGGCGCACGGAGCTTGAGCCGCTGATGGTATTGCTGCGCGAGTACGAGCAGGGCGAGAAGGCCATCGCTTTTGCGAAGAGCGGGATCGACGATCCGGAGTTGCAGGGATTGGCTGCGGAGGAAGCGCAGGCGGCCGGGCAGAAGAAGCCGGAACTCGAGGAACGCATGCGGTCGTTTTTGGTTCCCAAGGATACCGACGACGATAAGAACGTGATTCTGGAAGTGCGCGCCGGTACCGGCGGCGAGGAGGCGGCTATCTTCGCCGGTGAACTGCTGCGCATGTACCTGCGCTATGCCGATGAGCAGGGCTGGAAGGTCGAGATCATGAACACGTCGGAGGCGGAGGCCGGGGGCCTCAAGGAGGCATCGTGCAAGATCGAAGGGCTGGGCGCGTACGGCAAGTTGAAGTACGAATCCGGCGTGCACCGCGTGCAGCGCATCCCGGCCACCGAGAACAAAGGCCGCGTGCATACTTCCACGGCCACCGTGGCGATTCTGCCGGAGGCGGAGGATGTGGATTTGGAGATCCGCAACGAAGACCTGCGTCTCGACACGTACCGCGCCAGCGGCGCCGGCGGCCAACACGTGAACAAAACCGACAGCGCCGTGCGCATCACGCACCTTCCCACCGGCGTGGTGGTGGCGTGCCAGACCGAACGGAGCCAGATCAAGAACCGCTCGCTCGCCATGAGCTTGCTGCGCAGCCGGCTCTACGCGGCCGAGCAGGAACGTCTGGCGAAAGAGCGGGGCGACATGCGATCCGGCCAGATCGGTTCGGGTGATCGCAGCGAGAAGATCCGCACCTATAACTTCCCGCAAGACCGCGTGACGGACCA
>CAZWBO010000029.1:0-15183 GCA_964632375.1 uncultured Candidatus Peribacteria bacterium
CACGTCGCACTGCCCTCCTCATCGCTCCGCCCATGACCAACGGATGCCGTACGGCGAACCGCATGATGTCCGAGTTCCGGATGCCACGGACGTGGCCGCCGGCTTGTGTGCGGCGGCGGTACTTGCGGATCATGTCGGCGAGGGCGCGGACGAGGTTATGGAGCACTCGCCAGCGGTCCGGGCCGTCGGGCAACGCGGCCAGAAGCCGCTCGAAGCAGACGAGGCGGTCGGTGAGGCCGGCGCCCAGGCGGTCGTTGCGCGTGGTGGCGCCGTCTTCGTGTACCCGAAACGTACCGAGTGCATCGGGAAGAAAGAAGATGTCGGTCACGAGGAGCAGGCGGATCCAGTACTCGTAGTCGAGTGCCTGCTGCATGGCCGCATCGAACGTGCCGACGCGTTCGACCGTACTCCTGCGAAGCAGGACGAAGCTCGGCTCGCCGATCACGTTGGGGCGCAGCCCGCGGTTGGACCACTCCAGCAGAAACGTGCGTCCCGTATGTTTGCCAGGTGCAAGCTGCCCACGTGCATCCGTCAATTCTTGGTACGTCGGCGCGATGGGGAAGGCGTCTTCGTCGGTGCGGTAGCGATGGTTCACTGCGACGAATCCGATGGAGGCATCGTGTTCGATGGGTGCGAGCGCTCTCTCGAGGTACGTGTTATCCCACGTATCATCCTGAAAGAGAAACTGTATGAACGGCGCCGTACCGAGTGGCAGGCACGCATTCCAATTCCCGCCGATCCCGCGGCGTTGCGTGCTTTTCAGAAAGTCGATGCGTTTGTCGTGCAGATACGGTTCGATCATCGCGCGCACGTCGGCGCGCGAGGCGTCGTCGTGGATGCGCAATTCCCAATCGGTCACCGTCTGCGCCAGCACAGACCGGATGGCTTCCTCCAGGTACTCCTTCTTCGGTTCGTACGTGGGCAGGAGGATAGTGATGCGGGGAGGCATGCGGTGAGTGTATAGTTTTTGGTTGTTGGTTATTAGTTTTTTGCACACGACGCAAAAAAAATCGCCTACGAGACAAACTACCAACTCATCTACTACCGCACGATCACCTTCGCATCCAGCACCACCGTTCCCTTCTCGTCTACGAACACGGGGTTTAAGTCGAGCTCGGCGATCTGCGGACAGTCGGCGATGAGGTCGGAGATCGTCATGGCGATGCGGACGAGCGCGTCGATGTCGGATTGCTGCTTGCCGCGCATGCCCATCAGCAGTTTCCACGAGTGCAGTTCCTGGAGCATCAGGTACACCTCCTTCTCCTCCACCGGCGCGATGCGGAATGCGACGTCGTTGAAGAGCTCGGTGTAGATGCCGCCCAATCCGATCATCAGAAGGTGGCCGAATGAGGCGTCGGCCGCGGCGCCGACGATGAACTCGTTGCCGGCGGGGAGGAACTTCTGGATCAGCACGCCTTCCAGGTAGAAATCCGGATCGTAGTCGCGCACGTTCCGGATGATCTCGTTGTAGGCGCGCCGCACGTCCTCCGGGTTCATTAAGTTCGCGCGCACGCCGCCGATGTCCGTTTTGTGCGCTACGTCCGGCGAACTCACTTTCGCGACCACGGGAAAGCCGATGGTCTCGGCGAACTCCATGGCCTCCTGCACGTTCTGCGCCAGCGCCTGCGCCGGGGTAGGCAACTGGTACAGCTCGAAGAGCTGCTTCGTCACTTCGGAAGTCAGCAGTCCGGATTGGTTCCTCAGGATGGCATTGGCTTTCTCCGCACGCTCTTTCGGCCGCACGCGTTGCGTTTCGGAGTGGCCTACTACCGGCGTCTGCAAATGCTTGAGCGCACGCACGGCGTGCTCGGGCGTGGCGAAGTTGGGAATCCCGTGCGCCTGCAGCACATCCACCGCCTCGCGCACGCTCTCGCCGCCCATGAAGCTGGTCACAATGGGCATGAGCGGGTAGTGGCGCGTGCCTTCGATTACCGTTTTGGCGACGTCGAGGCACGGCGTCATCACCTGCGGCGTGAGCACCACCACCAGGCCGTCGATGTTCTCGTCCCGGCCGCAAGCCTCCACCGCGTACGCGTAGCGGTCGGCCAGCGCGTCACCCAGTACGTCGATGGGATTCTCCACGCTCGCGGCGCGTGGCAGCAGCATGCGCAGCGACGACTTGTGCTCCATGTCGAGCGAGGCGAGGGTGAGATTCTCCTTCTCGGCGGCATCGGTGGCGAGGATGCCCGGGCCCCCGGCGTTCGTGATGACGGCGATCGTGGGCGAGAGCAGAGGCGGTTGTGTGGCCAGTGTGCGCACGATGTCGAGGAATTCCTGCGTGGAGCGCGCACGGTGGATGCCGGCCTGCGAGCAGACGGCCGCAATCGCGCTCTCGGACCCAGCCATGGCGCCGGTGTGCGACGACACGGCATGTTCGCCCTTGCGCGAGATGCCCGACTTGATGAGCACAATGTGCTTCGTCTTGCTCACGCGCTTGGTGATTTCCAAAAACTTGCGCCCGCCGCGGATGCTCTCGAGGTACAGGCCGATCACCGTCGTTTCCGGGTCTTGCTCGCAGAGCTCGAGAAAGTCGCACTCGTCCATGGTGGTCTTGTTGCCCATGCTCACTACCAGCGAGAAGCCGAGGTGCATCGCCGGTGCGGCGTCCATGATGGCCACGGCCATCGCCCCCGACTGGCTCAGCAGTGCTACGTTGCCTCGCTCCGGCAGCGAAACGGCGAACGATGCGTTCATGCCGATGCTGGGGCGGAGGATGCCGAGGCAGTTGGGCCCCACGAGGTGCATGCCGTACTGCGTCACCACTTGCTTCAGCTCATCTTCGAGCGCTTTTCCCTCTGCCGTTCCCGTCTCGCCAAAGCCGGCGCTGATGACGACCAGGCTCTTAACACCCTTCTCGCCACACTCGCGCGCCACACCGCTCACGGCCTTGGCCGGCACGACCACAATGGCCATTTCCACTTCGTTCGGAATATCTTTCACTGATGCATACGTCTTCTGCCCTAAAATTTCCGCATGTTTGGGGTTCACCGGGTACAGGTGATCCGCGTATCCCTGCGTGAGCAGGTTTTGGAAGAGAGAGTGGCCGACTTTGCCCGGTTCGCTCGCAGCGCCGACAACGGCGATGGAGGCGGGATGGAGGAGGGACATTTCTTAGTATTGTAGCATGGATTTGGCTTTCTTTACAGTAATTTGATCTGATGAGCTTTGTAGCTTGTAGTTGGTAGTTTGTAGGAAACCCTGAGCCGCTGAGCCTTCGGATTGCGGTTGCAACATTCGAAATACTGCAGGAGCAGCCGTCCGCGGCTGCGGTACTGACGTTATTTCAAAACCCCCTTCCCGCGCGAGCGCGGGTCGGGGTAAAACGTTGAATCCGTTTCGTTTCTCTACAGCACGGGCACATCACCGGTGCCGGGCCGCCCAGAGGACCCGACGGGCGGCCCAGGGGTGGGCAGCGGCCCAGACCTGGAACGGGGTGACCGGGGCCGGGGCCGGGGTGGTCGCGGCCTGCGCGGCGGACATGCCCTTCAGGTGGTCCGCCTGGTTCTCACAGAGAACCGTGACGGGGGCCTTGACCCCGTACAGGAAGAACCCGCCCGGCTGGATCAGGTACTGTTGATCCAGGTGCGTGAGGGCGTTGGCCCGGAGGACGCCCGCCGCGCTGAGCAGTTCGCGGCTCTCGAGCTCGTTCGCCTGGGGCACGAAGCTGACGTGACGCTGTCTCATCGTTGCCTCCTTTAAGGCAATCGAAGAAATTCGACGGACTCAACGATCAAGGGGCCCGCGGCCCCGCGAAGTAAGATCGTCGAGTCCGTCGAACCTATGAATGATCCTAAATCTTCTTTCCATTATGTCAACATAATTCGACCTCTCTTGGAAATGATTTGCAGTCTATTGGCAAAAACCTAGGTCGAGCAGATACAATCTTTTTTATGCCGAGCATCCGGATCATCTTCGGTTCCACCGGCGGCCACACCGAGCACGTAGCCGAGGAAGTGGCGGCGCATGTGCGACAGGCGAAGCCGAAAGGGACCGTGACTGTGCAGCGGGCCGAGACGGCCGCAGCGGAAGACTTGGTGCGCGACGATTACCTGGTGCTGGCGGCGAGTACGTGGAACACTGGCAATGTGGAGGGGCAGCTGAATCCGCACATGCATCAGTTATTGAACGACATCGCCAAGGGCGTGAACCTCGCCGGTCGGCTGGTGGGTGTCATCGGCCTCGGCGACGAGCGGTACTACTACAAGTGCCGCGCGGCCGATCTGATGGAGGCGTTCGTTCTCAGCCGCGGCGGCCGCGTGCTGCAGCCGGTGCTGCGGATCATCAACGAGCCGTTCGGGCAGGAGGAGACGATTCGCGACTGGGCGAAGGAGATGCTGGCGCAATTGAATTGAAAGTTGAGAATTGAAAATGGAAAATGGCGCTATACTCCTTGCTGCCGGAATAATTCTCAATTTTCCATTTTCCATTCTCAATTTTCCCCCGTGTCTCGCATCAGTCTCAAGATCGTCGGCGCATCCGGCCAGGGGATCGATTCCATCGGGAACATTCTGGCGAAGGGCCTCAAGCGCTCGGGCTACTGCGTGTTCGGCTACCGCGAGTATCCCTCGCTCATCAAAGGCGGACACGCGAGCTACCAGCTCGATTTCAGCGACGCGCACATTGAAAGCACCGAGACGGAGGTGGATCTCCTTTTCACGCTGAACCACCACGGGCTGCAGCTGAACTTGCGCAACCTCAAGCCGGGCGGCGTGATCATCCATCAGATACCCCACTGGAAGTTCAAGCCGGCGGAGCAAGCGGTGCTCGATGAGCGGAAGATCCGCGTGGTGTATTTGCCTGTGGAGGAGACGCTCGTGCGGCTCAAGGCCAAGCCGATTTTGGGCAATGTGTTCATCGCGGCGTTCGTATGGGCGGCACTGGGGCAAAATGTCGACGCGCTCAAGACGATGGTGGGCGAGCGCTTCGCGAAGAAGAAAGATCTGCTCGCGGCGAACATGCAGTGCATCGACGAGGGCTACGCGTACACCGATGCGGCGGGGAAAGTATCCTTGAAAGCACCGCCGCCTCGCGACGAGTGGAAGAATCACCTGGTGCTGCGCGGCGCCGAGGCGATGGGCATGGGCGCGATCCATGCGGGCGTGCGCCTGTACGCCGGCTACCCCATGACGCCGTCGAGTCCCATTCTCACGTACATCGCGAGCGTGCAGAACCAGACGGGCATGGCCATCAAGCAGGCCGAAGACGAGATCACCGCGGCGCAGATGGTGAGCGGTGCGATGCACATGGGCACGCGTGCGCTCACGGCGACGGCGGGAGGCGGGTTCGATCTGATGGCCGAGACCTTGTCGCTCAACGGGCTCATCGAGAATCCCACCGTGTTCATCGTGGCGCAGCGGCCGGGCCCCGCCACGGGCCTGCCCACGTGGACGGCGCAGGGGGATTTGCTCATGACCATCTACTCCGCCCACGGCGAATTCCCGCGCTGCGTGCTGAGCGTGAGCGACGCGCAGGATTCCTTCGATCTGATGAACGAGGCGTTCAACTTGGCCGAAGAATTCCAGCTGAGCGTGATCGTCCTCACCGAGAAGCAGATCACCGAGGCGCTGTACACGCAGGCGCCGTTCGATCAATCCAAAGCCGAGATCCGCCGTGGCACGCACCTCGTCACCGACACGCAGCGTCTCGCAGCACTCAAGAGCGCCGACCGTTACGACCCGCACGCAGGGAGCGGTGTCTCGCCGCGGTGGTTGCCGGGCGCGCAAGCGGCGACCTACAACGCGCAGGGCGACGAGCACAGCGGCGACGGATCCATCGACGAATCGGCGGGCAACGCGAAATTGCAGATGGAGAAGCGGATGCGGAAGGGCGAGGCGCTCAAGAGCGCGCTGCCGGAGCCGGAACTGTTTGCGAGCGGTAAGCGATTAGCGGTGAGCGATAAGCAGATGGGCACAGTGGATCTATTGATTGTTGGCTGGGGGAGCACGAAGAGCGTGATGCTTGATGTGCTGCAGAGCGAGGAGCTCAAGGGAAAGAAGATCGGGTACTTGCACTACACGTACCTGTGGCCGCTCAAGACGGGGCGGTTGCAGGTGCTCGCAGCGCAGGCGAAGAAGACGGTGCTGGCGGAGGGGAATTTCCAGGGCCAGCTCGGCGTGATCATTCGTCAGGAATGCGGGTTGGATATCCGTGATCGCATACTAAAGTACGATGGACGGCCGTTCTTCTACGACGAGCTGATGCGTGCCATCGAGGAGCAGATGACCACTACATCTCCCGCTACCCACACTCTTCTGAGCCGCGACTCCGTCGTGGTCAACGACCGATAAATCATGCCTCTCCCTCTCGACACCACCGGCCCCGGCTCGCAGCCGACCATGAAGGACTACCACTGCGCGAACATGTGCACGTGGTGCGACGGGTGCGGCGATTACGGCATCTGGACGGCCGCGAAGCGCGCGCTGGTGGAGCTCGGCATTCCGCCGCACGCCGTGCTGCTCTGCTACGACGTGGGCTGCCACGGGAACATGAGCGACAAGCTGCTCGGCTACCGATTCCACGGTTTGCACGGCCGCGCGATTCCCTTCGCCGCGGGCGCGAAATTGGCGAACATGCGGCTGCCCGTGCTCGCCTTCGGCGGCGACGGCGCGAGTTTCTCGGAGGGCGTCGGCCACCTGGTGCATGCCATCCGCAGCAACTACCCCATCGTGTTCATTTTGCATAACAACGCCAACTACGGGCTCACCACCGGGCAGGCGAGCGCGCTCACGTGGCAGGGCCAGCCGATGAATGCGAGCCCCAACGGCATCCCCGAACAGACGCTGCCGAGCATGGATTTCGTGTTCTCGCTGGAGCCGACGTTCGTCGCGCGCGGGTTTAGCGGCAACATCCCGCAGATGACGCAGATCATGAAGACGGCCATTCAACATCGCGGCTTCGCCTTCGTCGACATCCTGCAGGCGTGCCCGACGTATAACCACTTCGCCACGCACGAATACCTGTTGAGCAAATGCTACGACGCGAACGCCGAAGGCCACGATCCGTCGGATGTTATCAAGGCGCGCGCCCTCGCTGTGCACACGCAGGAGCGGATCGCAACCGGCATTCTGTACCAGAATGAAACGGTGCCATCGTTCTACGAACAATTGGTGCCGCGGAAAGGTAAGACCACCACGCTGGTGGAGGAAGTAGAAAAATTCGACGTGACGGGATTGATGGGGGAATTCCAATAATCGTCCCCCATTAAACGTCCCCCGTAGAGACGCCATACCATGGCGTCTCACCCGGCCCATCCCACCAACAATCATCCATCCACATTCATAGGATTTCGCACAATATACGATCGGATACGATCATATTCGCCATCCGATCGAATCACGCGATCATGGAACCGCGTTTGCCACGCAAAATCCGATTGGCCGGATTTGCGTATACGCACCGTGCAGGCGCGTTTGTATTGTTGGATGATGGATCCCACCGACCCGGGTTTCCATTCCGGCCGATTGTGCAGATTACCATTCCCCGTAGAGACGCCATAATATGGCGTCTCTACACGGCCCGTTCCACCAATCATCAAAATCCCATGCACATGATCCGGCATCGCGACGAACGTATCCGCCGTTACCCACGGGTAATGGATCGGGATTTGCATCCAGCAATTCCAGGCGATGCATCCCGCATCCGATAATCCCATCATCCCATGTCGGATTTCCCCGAAATGATGCGCGCGGTTTCGCGTGCAGATGGTAATGAAATACCGGCCGGGCGCCGCGTAATCCCTGCCGGGGAGGCGGGTGGAGGGGATGCGGAAACGGTTGCGAAACAATAATGGCGTGTCGTTTGTGGTCATGGGGGTATGATGCGGGTTTTTTCGTTGGCGACGAGACGCCATGGTATGGCGTTTCTACGGGGGTGGGGGTTTTTGTGATAGGCATGCGCGGGATGACGTTCTATCGATGAATGGAACGTCCGTGGTATCGTGATGTTCCATGCGCATCGACATCCTCACCCTCTTCCCCGGCATGTTCACGGGCCCTCTCACCGAGAGCATCCTCCGACGGGCTCAGTCCTTCGATGCGACTCAGGATGACACCTTTCGACGGGCTCAGGGTGACAAATTATTGGATATCCGTCTGCACGATCTGCGGAAGTTCTCGAAGGGAACGTACCACCAGGTGGACGACAAACCGTACGGTGGCGGCGCGGGCATGGTGATGATGGCCGAGCCGATCGTGCAATTGATCGAACATGTGTCGGATCCATCGGCCGTAGAGACGCCATACCATGGCGTCTCGCCACGGCCGCACCGCATATATTTTTCCCCACGCGGCAAACGTTTGCGCCAGACGACGGTGGAACAATTGGCCAAAAAACACGAGTGGCTCTTGTTGGTGTGCGGCCATTACGAAGGCATCGATCAGCGCGTGATCGACGGTTGGATCGACGAGGAGATTTCCATTGGCGATTACGTGCTCACGGGCGGCGAGCTGCCGGCGATGGTGTTGGTGGATGCCGTGGCGCGGCAGATCCCCGGCGTGCTCGGCAAGGAGGAATCGGCGACGGAGGAGAGTTTCTCGAAGTCACTCGGGCGCAAGCGCGAGTATCCGCTGTACACGCGGCCGGATGTATTTCGCGGGATGGCCGTGCCGCCCGTGCTCCTCAGTGGGCATCACCGAGAGATTGAGAAATGGAAGAAGGAACAGTTGCGGTAGCTTGTAGCTGGTAGGTGACAGCTAGTAGGGTGAGAGTATGAAGATCATTCATGCGTTGCAGCGGCAGCTCGCAAAGGAAGGTGAGTTGGTCCTGCAGCTACGCGTGCGGCCCGGTGCGCAACGAACGCAGTGGAAGTCGGTGATGGCGGATGGATCGATCAAGATCGACATCGCCGCTCCTCCCGAAGACGGGGAGGCGAATGCCACGCTGTTGCGCTTCCTCTCTCGTGAGCTTGATGTGCCGATGGCGCAGTTGGACTTACTCACCGGCCACACGGCCAAGCAGAAGCGCGTGAGAATCCGGCAGGTATGAATTGTCAGGGGCTGCGATTGGCACCGCGATGGCGTAGTAGCATCTACAGCCATTCAGAACGTTACCGACTGGATCCCCGCACCCCGGGGATACGAATATCCCGTTGGCGACAGGAACGTTGTATCCGTACGGTTCGAGTTGGGGCGGGCTTTCTTGCGTATCCTGCTCTGGTATACTCATGCTCATGCGGCGTACTTGTCTTCGTCAGAAACACAGCGGATTCACGCTCATGGAGCTTCTCTTGGTCATCGGGGTGATCGCCATTCTTGCCTCGATCGTCACCGTGGCCCTCAACCCACAGAAGCAGATACTCGCTGCCGCCGATGCATCGCGCCGTCGACACGCCGAGCAGATCAAGAACGCAATGAACCAGTACTACATCGATGCGGGTCTTCCCGCGAATGTCGGGAGTATTTCCACCAGCGTCGGCGATTACACCCCTGTCTGCAAACAGGGAACTTCAGCGAATGGCTGCGTGAACGTCGACTACATCGCCCCGGCCTACATCGCAACCGTCCCGCAGGACTCGAACGAGCCGTGCACGAGCGGCAGCCCGCAGTTGTCGGGCTGCGGCATCTCGTTCGAGGGAGCAAAGTTCCAAGCAGGCTCGTTGGGTCTGGGTGTTTCTCAACCAACCTGCATCGCGCCGAACCTTGTCGGCTGGTGGCAGATGGGCAGCGTATCGAATACATCCACGGTTGCCGATTTCTCCGGAAATGGGCTCACAGGAATTTTGCGTTCCGGAAACTTTTCCTCGGTGGTAACGGGCAAAATTGGCAAAGCGATTTCCCTCAATGGCCTGAATCGGTACGTTGAAGTTCAAGACACGGCAGCACTCAAGTACTCCAGCGGCAGCAAGAGTTTCAGCGCATGGGTTAACCCGAACGCTACTGAGACGACATCCGGCTATATTTTCTCAAAGCCCTGGAACTGGAACGGTTGGTACAACTACATGCTTATCTACATCCCCGGCGGCGATATGTTTTTTTGCGTCGCCGGCCAGTGCCTGTCGGCACCCGGCGCACTGCCGGGGCAGTGGCATCATGTGGCGGCCACTATGGATTCATCGAAGGTTATGAGGCTGTACATCGACGGAGTGCTGAAGTCCACTGCGCAGAACACCGCCAGCTTAACGCCACCGAACGTGGATTTGAACAGTCCGTTGGCGATCGGAACGCTTTATCCCTATGGAGAAGTCTGGGCCGGAGATACTAATTATTCCTTTGATGGTTTGATTGATGATATGCGAATCTACAACATCGCTCTCACGGTCGATCAGGTGAAGCAGGTGATGGCGGGAGGAAGTTGAGGAGAAGATTGCAAGATTGCAATAAGCCAAACCAAAACCAAGAGTTCTACTCTTGGGTTTTCTTTGCAATCTTGAAGTCTTGCAATCTTGCACTCTTTTCACTTCCACTTCCCTTCCGCCTGCCACTCCCGCAGTGTCTGCATCAGCAATTCCTTATACGGCGACTGAGCGTCGCGAATGGCCCGGGCGACGATGGCGTCGCGGTCGGGATTGTTACGCAGTTTGCGCAGTTCCGCATTCGCCTGGCCTGCGATGGAGATCTTTGACTGGTACGTTTCGAGATTGCCGAGAAGCATGCCCACGGCGGCGGCGCGATCTTCCGGTGAGCCGCTGTACGGTGCGATGCTGTCAGCGACGGTCCTGGGCCGGGCGAGCGGTTCTTTGGGAGTGGTGGGGAGGATAGGGGTCGTATCGAAGGCATTCTGTGCGACCGAGAGCGAGGCGGCAGCATCCTTAAGTTCCGCAGAGGCGCCTTCCGCGGCTACGAGGTGCGGCGCGATGTCGGACAGGTCTTGAGGAGATACTTCCTTCCCTTCTTCGACGGTGCGCTTCACTGCCTCGAGCTTGTCGGCGAGCAGGACATCCTGCACGTTCTTGATGGGGCTGTTCGGCAGAGCGGCTGCGGTATCGAGCACGGCAACTCTCAGCTGGTACGCGTCGTCGGTGGGGAGTGTCGCCGATAGATCGGCAGTGGTGTTTATGATCTCTTCCTTTGCCAAATTCTGCGCAACGGTCGATCCACTGGCAACGGTGAGAATCGCTTCGCGGTATTCCGCCAACGGAGCGGACGCATCGGTGTTGCCGTCGGCGAGGAGAGCAGCAGCTTCCTTCAGGCGCGTGTTGGCGTGTGTGAGCATCTTCTTCGTCTTCTCTTCCTGCGAGAATGTGAATGTCCGATCCACCACTTCGGCGGCGCGCTTCATCATGTAGAGCGGGCTCGTGGGCAGGATGCCGGCAGCGGCCGCCAGCCGCTCCTTCTGCATCTGCGCGATCTCGCGCTGGTGCACGGCGTCGGAGGCGAGGTTCTTCGTCACCCACGGCGCGTCGTATTCCGTCTCCGGCGTTTTCTGTGCAACGAGCGGTTCATTGCCTCTGGGCCTCACTTGCTGGCCGGCAAGGAGCGTTACCTCCTGTCCGCCGCGCGACAGCACGGCGCGTCCGTTCCACACTTGCACGTTGCCATTCTGATCGACCGAGACGCTGCTCTCGTGCAGTGCGATCTGCACGTCGCCCGCCACGATGGTAATGGGCGCGGCGTTATCGGTCACCAGTCCTTGAACCCACACGCGTCCTTTGTAGACGGTCATCGTGTTGTACGACGGTTCGGCTGGCCGGTCGGTGAGATCGTGGATGGCAATGGTCGTCTCGCCGGCGGGCATGCGGATCACCGCGTCGTCGTAGTAGATGATCGTCGCGGGGTACTTGCCCGTCTGCAGCAGAGCACTCTTCGAGAAAATGAATTCGGTTTGTCCTACGGGCTGCCACAGGCCGTCGCTCAGCAGGAATACCTGCTGCGACTGCACCGTCACTTCCGCATTGGCGATGGTGTGCGGAGCCAGAAAGAAGAACGGGCTCGATGCCGTGACGAGCGCGACCATGACGAAAGCGGCCACCCATTTCAGCGGGTGCGAGGAATAGCTGTAAGCGGGGACAGGTTGCAGGCGGAGCATCACCTGCCGGCGGATCACCGATTGCGTCGATGATTGCGGGAAGAGCTGTGTGCGGAGTCGCTCCCAGAGGCTGGCGGGAAACGGCTGAAGGCGCCCGAAGATTCTCCCCCATGTGCGCTGCGAGGCGGCTGCGTCCGGTGTGAGGATGGTGCGCATGTCGGTCAGTACCGCCGGAGCGTCGATGTGTTGCTGAATATTCCTCCAAATACGCTGCTGGACGCGTTTTGACGGATCGAGCGACGTCTGCCCCTCCCGGAGGAGTTCCTCTAGAGGGTGCGGCGCGTCCGGTGGCGTGGAAGATGGCTCCATGCGTTGCAGATAACGGGGGAAAGAGGGTCTTGTTACAGCGGATTACGGGGTATTCCGGCCGCGAAACTCGGGGGGAAGAAGGGCGGAAAGCTTCTGCAGGGCCCGGAATTTGAGCGTACGGACGCTTCCCTCCGTGGCTCGGAGCACGCGGGCGATCTCGCTGTGCGGGAGCTCGGCCACGTAGGCCAGCAGGAGCACGTCGCGGTAGCGGCGGGGGAGTTTTGCCATCGCCTGCCGCACAATGAGGAGGAGTTCGTTGCGCTGCGTGCGCGTTTCGGCGCGGTTCAGTCGGTCAGGATCCGCCATGTCTTCCGGCACTTCCTCGAAATGCCGCTGCGACCGGTAGGCATCGATCACCGTGTGGCGCGCGATGCGGAACACCCACGCGCCGAACGAAATATCTTTCTGCGGCCGGTACTGATGCAGCTTCTCCCACGCCTTCACGAAAATATCGGCCACGAGGTCTTCCACGATCTCGGGCGGCGCGCGGAACGCCGTGTAGCGGTACACGGACAGAAAGTAGTGATCGTACACGCGGCCGAAGGCCTCGGTGTCTCCGCCCTGCGCAGCCAGAACAAGCCGTTGGATGTCTGCCTCCTCGAGAGGGGCACTCGGGTTCATGAGGTTGGTAGTGTAGACCAGGCGGGTCGCAAGCCCAAGGGCCCCATCCGCCCCGCTCCGCCTGCGGGCTTCGCGAGGCACCTTCCCCCGTCTACCCACTCTCATTCCTGAGCAACTGAACGACTGCTCTGTTTCAGAAGCTCAGAGACCAGCCGGGGAAGGGGAAGAGTTCGTAGAACCTTCACGGCTCCCTTCCCCGGCAGGCGTGCGGGTGGGCGGGGGAAGGGCCGGGGATGGGGTCCTCACTCCCACTCCACCGTCGCCGGCGGCTTGTTCGTCAGATCCAGGAAAACGAGATCAATGCCGGGCAACGCCAGAATGCGATCCGTCATCACGGAGAGAACCGCATCGGGCAACCGATACGCATCGACCGACATCACATCAACAGAACTGATGGGGCGCAGCACGATGGATTGGCCGCGCGGCTGCGTGCCGAACGGCAGCAACACCACCGGGAACTGCCAGATCTGCTCATATAATCCTGCCAGTTGCATCTCTTCGAGCACGATGGCATCCGCCTCGCGCAGCAGATCCGCACGTTCTTTTGTGAGGTATCCCGGCGTGAAGACGAAATCGACCGGCTCGGCATGCGATGTGCAGACGAGCACGCGGTTGATGAGCGGCACGCTGTTCGGGATCGTCGTCGCAAGTTTCCAATGCTCGGGCGTAGGCAGGCGGTCTGCATGGAAGAACGCCAGCGCATGACGATAGGTTCGTCCATCTCCCTGTACACCCACGGATTTCACCGGCAGTACCCGATGCGGCAGCGAAATCCCATCCACTGCGGTCTGTCCTCTGTCTTCTGTCTGCTGCTCGCCGCTCGCGCACAGGATGCGCACGCCCAGGCCCGGCCCCGGAAACGGATGCCGCCACACCAGATCGTGCGGCAGGCCCAACTCCTCGCCCAGAGCGCGCACTTCGTCTTTGTAGAGTTCCTTGAGCGGCTCGATCACGAGGCCCTTCTCGATCATCTGCTGGATGGCGTCGACGCGGTTGTGGTGCGTCTTAATTTTGTCGGCATGCTTCGAGCCGCCGGTTTCGATCGTGTCCGGATAGATGGTTCCCTGGCCGAGCATCCACTCGGCACCATCTAATTCGAATCTACGAGAAATCTCCTGCTGGATCTCTAGAAATGTATTCCCAATCACCTTTCTTTTCTCTTCAGGGTCATACACTTCACGTAGTTGAGATAGGAAAATATCATGCGCCGTCTCGATGTAAAAATTGGTTACTCCTAAATGCTCAAATGCATTTTGAATCATCTGTACCTCACCTTTTCTCATGAGACCCGTATCAACGAGTAATCCTATGACGCGATGCTTCCCCAGCACTTGGTTCAGCAACGTGAAGGCGACGGTGGAATCCACGCCGCCGGATACCAGCATGAAGACCTTGCGGTCGTTCACCTCGCGCTTCACCTGTTCGCCGATGTACGCCGAGTAGTTTTCGATGGCCCACGGCGCGGCATCGCACAGCGCCACGAAGCGCTGGAGCATGTCGAAGCCGTGCTCGGTGTGCGTCACTTCCGGGTGAAACTGCAACGCGAACAGCTTGCGCGATTCATCCGCGAACGCGGCATTGCGGCAGGTGTCCGACGATGCAATGAGCGAGAACCCGTCCGGCAGCGTCGCGGCTTCGTCCCCATGGGACATCCACACCGTGCACGCGTCGCCGCAGTCTTGCAGCAGCGGGCCGCCGCCGTTCTCGATGGTGATCAACGTCTTTCCGTACTCCTTCACGTGCCCGCCCTTCACCGTGCCGCCGAGCGTCTGGGTCATCCAGTGCAGCCCGTAGCACAGGCCCAGCACCGGAATGCCGAGCTGCAGAATCTGCGGGTCCGCTTGCGGGCTTCCGGCGTCGTACACGCTCTGCGGCCCGCCCGAGAGGATGATGCCCGCGGCGTCCTTGAGTTGCTCCGCCGGCGTCTCCGGCGGCAGGATCTCGGAATACACGCCGCACTGGCGCACGCGGCGGGCGATGAGGTGGGCGTACTGGCCGCCGAAATCGAGGATGACGATGGAACGGGGATGCATGGGGGAACAGTACAGGATTTGGCGCGGAGCTGGAATCCCGTCCGTTCTCTCAAGAAATCCTTGACGTTGTATGCCAATTGTTTCTATTTTTATAGGCGATGACGCAGAAGCGGATCCGGCAATGGCAGAACGATTGGTGATCTGGAGGGAATCCTCCTTTCGGATGTCAATGAAGCATTCCAAACATATTAAGATGCAAAGGGCCTTCTGTTCGACCCTTTCATCTTTCCGACGTCCGAGAAGCTGAATTGACGCGCGG
>CAZWBO010000030.1:0-15046 GCA_964632375.1 uncultured Candidatus Peribacteria bacterium
GGGATAACTATCGGGAAACCGGGAATGATCTGTTCAATTTGCTGTATCCAACGGATGATCAAGCGCGCAAAAAAGCGAGGACAACGAGAATTGTAGATTTTTTTGGTGAAGACCCGGCTTTGCTTGAAATTGATTTGCCGCTGAAGTTCACCAAGAAGAAAAGCTGAAGGACTGAGGCTTCACGTCCTCACCTGCCCATTCCCGCGCACCACCCACTTGTAACTCGTCAGCTCGCGCAAACCCATCGGGCCGCGCGCGTGGAGCTTCTGGGTACTGATGCCGATCTCGGCGCCCAGGCCGAACTGCGCGCCGTCGCTGAACCCGGTGGAGGCGTTGGCGTACACGGCCGCCGCGTCGACTTTCTTCAAGAACGTGTCGATGGCCGCTTGGTCCTCCGACACGATGGCCTCGCTGTGTTTGCTGCCGTGCGCGGCGATGTGCGCGAGAGCTTCGTCCAGCGAACCGACGGTCTTGATCGACATTTTGAGCGAGAGGAACTCCGTGCCGAAGTGCTCCGGCTTAGCGCGATGGAGGAGCGTGTCGTCGTAGGCGCCGTCGAGCACTGCGAACGATTCGCCGTCGGCGAAGATTTCCACGCCGTGGTCGCGCAGCGGCTGCACGAGTTGCAGGAGCTTTGGCAGCAGGTCGCGGTGGATGACGAGCGTGTCGAGCGAGTTGCACACGCTGCAGCGGCGCGTCTTCGCGTTGAGCACGATGGCCGATGCTTTCTGCAAGTCGGCCGATGCATCGACGTACGTGTGCACGATGCCGGCGCCGGTTTCGATCACCGGTACGCGCGCATGCTCGCGCACGTGCTTGATCAGATTCGCGCTGCCCCGCGGGATGATGACGTCGATGTCCTCGTGCGCGCGAAGCATCTCGTCGGTTTCCTCGCGGTCGGTGCCGAGCAGGTGCACGACATGCTCGTCGATCTTGTGCTTCTTCAGTACTTTCTGAATCACGCTCACCAGTGCGCGGTTGGAGTGAATGGCGTCGCTGCCGCCTTTCAGTACGCAGGCGTTCCCGGATTTGAAGCACAGCGTGAACGCATCGACCGTCACGTTGGGCCGCGCCTCGTAGATGATGCCGACGACGCCGAGGGGCACGCTGATTTTGCTTATGTGCAAGCCGTTTGGACGTGTTCGATCCTCCAGTACGATGCCCAATGGGCTCGGCAGCGACATAACGGTGCGCACGTCATCGGCGATGCCTTTGATACGCTCCGGCGTCAACCGCAAGCGGTCATGCGTCGGATCCTCCGGCTTCATGGCGGCCACGTCTTTCTCGTTCGCTTTCAGAATAGTTTTCTCGTTGCTTACCAGCGCGCTCGCGAGATACGTGAGCACGGCATTGACCGTGGCATCATCGAGATCGATCAGCGTCGTGCCTGCCGTTCTGACTGCCGATAACGTCTGGGAAAGACTCATGCGCCGAGGGAACGGGACCGATTCTCCGCCGCTTCGACGGCGCGCGCAACCAGCCGTTCCAGATCATCGGATGCAAATGAGTGCAATGCCGCCTCCGTCGTGCCGCCCTTCGAGGCCACCGCCTGTTTCCACTGCTGCGGTGACATGTGTCCCTGCTGCATCAGCAGTCCGCTGGCGATGAGCACTTCGCGCGCAATGAGCGTCGCGGCTTCCTCGGAGAATCCTTTTTGTACCGCCTCTTTCTGCAACAGCTCGCCCAGGTAGAAGAAGTACGCTGGGCTCGAGCCGGCGAGGGCGGTGAACGCGTCCAGCAGCCCTTCATCCTCCAATTCCGTCTCGCTGCCTGTTGCGCCGAACAAGTGACGCGTCCGTTCCTTCTGCGCAGATGACACTTCCGAAGCCGCCACCCACGCCGTCATGCCGTGGCCCACCTGCACGCCCAAGTTCGGCATGGAGCGGATGACCGCTTGGGTCCTGAGCTCCGCACACAGAGTGCGCAGCGATACGCCGGCCATGATCGACACCATGAGCTTCCCGTCGAGCGGCTCGGTGAGCGACGATGTCAGCTCTGCGAATGTCTGCGGCTTCACGGCCAGCAGCACCGCTTCCGCATTGCGGATGGCTTCGTTCACGTCGGTGGTCATGACATCCGCGGTAAGATCCGTCATGTTCGACGCGTTGGCATCGCACAGGAAGAGGCGCATGCGCGGGAACGCGGCCGAGAGGCGGAACGCGTACGCGCCGCCCATCTTGCCGACGCCGATGATGGCGAGAGAGGAGAACATCAGTAGAGGTAGAGGTAATCGTAGTGAATGAGTGGCTTCTGATTCTTCTGGCCCATCGCCTCGCGCGCCTGGGCGGCATCGTACCGCGCGATGCCCACGCCGATGCCTTTGCCCTCGCTGTTGCACACCTTGATCAGGTCGCCCTTTTGGAAATCGCCTTCGATGCCCGTTATGCCGATCGGCAGGAGGCTCACGGCTTGCTCCTTGTTCGAGAGGATCTCGACCGCACAGTCGTTGAGCGTGACGCGTCCGTTCGCGTTCGCGCGCCCCTCGCTGCTCGCCATCCACCGCTTGACGCTGGAAGTCGACCGCTTCGCGGGGAAGACCGTGCCGACTTTTTCGCCCGCCATCAGGCGCAGCAAGTTTCCCTCGATCTTGCCCGACGCGATGTGCGTGGGAATGCCGAGCGACGCGGCCTTGAGCGCGGTCTCGCACTTCGTGTGCACGCCGCCGCGGCCGAACGTCGATTTCTCGGCTTTCAAATACTGGCGCCATTCGTTCGTACTGCCGTCGATCTCGGGAAGGAGATCGCACGTCGGGTCTTGCGGATCGCCGGTGTAGATGCCTTGCACGTTCGTGAGGATGATGAGCGCGTCGACGTCGAGCATGGTGGCGATGAGCCCCGCGAGTTCGTCGTTATCGGTGAACATCAGCTCGGTGATGGATACGCTGTCGTTCTCGTTCACCACCGGCACGATGCCTTCGCCCACCAGCGCCTCCAGACACTTACGCATGTTCAGGTAGTGTTCGCGATCGCGGAAGTCTTCCTTGGTCGCCAGCACCTGCGCGGCGGTGATGTGTTCGTTCGCGAAGAGCCGCTCGTACATGTGGATGAGCTTGATCTGCCCCACGGCCGACAGTACTTGACGGCTGGAAATGCGGCTCAACTCCCGTGATGGTTTGACGACCGCCCGCCCCGCCGCCACGGCGCCCGAGGTGACAAGCACCACTTGCACATCCTGCTGCATCAGCTGCGCAACCTGCAGCACGAGCGAGTGGATCACCTGCTGATCCAAAAATCCATCCTCACGCGTGATCACGTTCGTGCCGACTTTCACCACGATGCGCTTGTAGCGGGGTGAGTTCATTCCATCCCATTATGGAGATGTTTTCGATCTTGTCGACGGGAGTTCTGGTGCAAATCCACTCGCTGCATACCTTTTGGGCGGCATTGCCCGTACGCAACGATACTGTTGCTGCCGACGTTAATCGGATAGGATGCGGATGATATGGTGACGCTCCACCCTCCGCAGCTGCGCGCCATCGACGACGAGGGGCCACGCCACGCCACGTGGCTCGAGCTGTTTTACGATCTCGTATTCGTCATCGCCATCGGCGCGGTGAGCCATCGGCTGGCCGCCCACACGTCGCTGCGAGACATCTTGGTCGATCTGCTGTTCTTCGTGCCGGTGTGGTGGGCGTGGGTGGGCCACACCATCTATTCCAACCGATTCGATGTCGACGATCTGTTCTATCGCATCCTCACGTTCATGCAGATGCTCGGCGCGCTCGGCATGGCGCTGACAATGCAAGACGCGCTGGAGGGAAGCGCACGCGCCTTCGCCGTGTCGTACATCTGCGTCCGCCTGATTCTGCTTCTTCTCTACGCGCACGCGTGGTGGCATGAGCCGCAAGCGAGACGCATCGCCGGGTTCTACATTCTCGTCTTCGGCACGGGCGCGGCGTTGTGGATCGTGTCGCTGTTCTTCTCGTCACCCGTGTTCTTGGCGTTCTGGGCAGCCGGCATGCTCTTCGACATGATCATGCCGTGGTTTGCCCGGCCGCTCCTCTCCACGGCACAACTCGATGCCCGACATTTGCCGGTGCGGTTCGGCCTCTTCACGATCATCATGCTGGGGGAACAGGTGCTCGCCATCGTGCGCTCGCTCGAGGGAACGGTGTGGACCGATGCCACCGCGATGGGCTCTGTGTTCGCGTTCCTCATCGCTGCAGCCACCTGGTGGTTCTATTTCGAGTACTTGAATGTGTGGCAGGACAGCCACTGCCTGCGCGGCGGACAGCCGTTCATCTACGGGCACCTCACGCTCTCCATCGGCATGCTGCTCGCCTCTGTGGGCTTGGAACACATGGTCGCCGGCGGGGAGCCGATGCCACCGCAGGCCGGATGGATGCTCAGCATCGGCACGATCCTCTGGTTACTCTCGCTCGTGCCGCTCGATTACGCCACGTCGCACTGTCGCGAGTCGCAACAGGTGCCTTGGCCGCCGGTGAGCGCGGCGATTTGCATCATCATCCTCCGCATGTTCGACATGTTCACCTCTCTGGCTACGCTCGTGGCCTTCGCGGCTATTCTTCTGATCCACGTGGTGATCGAAGAATGGAGGTTTCACCGCAAAGGGGTGCACTGAAGAGCGAAAACCAGCTGGGCCCGGGGGTTCGTGCGGCCTTCTGTGGATTCTCAAAAACTTGAGTCTTGAGTCTTGGAGAGCGTTGTTCCAGATTCAAGAAACACATGCCAACACATTTCCCTCCGGCAGGAATGTCCATATTTCTTCCATTGAGAAACATGGCATTCAAGACTCAAAACTCAAGACCCAAGACTCACGATCAAAAAACCTTCTCCTGGCAAGTGAGTGTGGTACCATGCGTTTCGCGCCGACATTCCGTGTCGGTCGGTGATCCTTCTTGTGAATGCCCAGATGGCACTTCGGCAGGCTCACTGTAAACTCCTTCCTGTCATTTGCTTTTTCGGGTCACCGGATATCTGTAACACTTGCCCAGATGGCGGAATTGGTAGACGCGCACGCTTCAGGAGCGTGTATCCTCACGGGTGTGGAGGTTCGAGTCCTCTTCTGGGCACCATTCGACTCGGCCCTGCGGGGCCTCGCTCATGGTCCTCGCGCTGCGGCGCTCGGGCCATTCTTTTAAAGAGTCGAATGAACCAGGGTGAGGAGCGCCGTAGCGCGACGAATCGAAGAGCTACAGCGAATGTTCAGAACGAGTGACTACAGGCTATACTTTATAAGTGTCGCATCATCCGGATTCACGACGACTACGATGTACGGCGTCGAGGGAGAGGGCGCGACATCGGCGGCATTCATCCACGCGATGCCGTTGCGCGTCGAAAAATCCTGCAGATTCAGGCCTAAATCTCCCTGCATCCTCACCTCTGTGTCGCGGCGATGAATCGCATCGACAGCGAGTTCACGCAGTGGCGCGCGTTCTTGTCGGTCAATCGTTCGCCGTCGAACACGTGGCCGAGATGCGCGCCGCAGTTGGCGCACTGGATCTCGGTGCGGATACCGTCCTCGTCGGGCAAGCGCTTCACGGCGCCGGGGATGGCGTCGTCGAACGCGGGCCAGCCGCAGCCGGCATCGAACTTGTCGGTCGACCGGTACAGCTCCGCACCGCAGCGACGGCAGATATATGTGCCCGCCTCGTAGAAATCGTCGTACTCGCCGCTGAAGGGCGCTTCGGTCCCTTTGTCTTCGATGACGTGCTTCTCGTCGGTTGTCAGCGTGTTCCAGCTCATGCGCGGATTCTATCAGGAACGAAGAACGGGCAGGGAAAAATTGACAGAGAATCCATGAGGCGAAGAATATCACTATGACGAATAGGCGACGTGTGACGGCACGGCAGAAAGTTGAAGAATTTCTTGTCGAGAGAAGTACATCGTTCTTCGCACAGCGCGATCGCTTGATCGATGCCATCCACTTGGAACAATACCGAACGTCATCCGTTCCGGAAGGCGGATCGAGAGCGAATGTCTGCGGGTACGTCGCATGCGCCGTGCGTCATGGATTGAGCCAGTTGTTGGGCCAGAAATTTCCGGTGCGCACGGTATACGGAACGTTTGATCATGAAGACGGGAACATCTATCCGCACTTCTGGGCAGACGCAGGAGGCAGCAGGGGATTCATCGTCGATGGATCGGCCGGGTATTTCGATCCGCGGTACGAGCGCCGGTTCCTCATCGCGCAGCGTGATCATTTGCTCTTGTATAATATAGAGGAGTACATGGGCGGCGGATCACCGGCGCAAGACGCACTCCGGCGAAGGTTACTGGAGCAGAACGAACATCCATTTGGAGAGTTCATCCGTAATCGTCCGCAGATCGTGCGGGAGTACCGACTGCTGGTGCAAACGCTCCTCGCCAATCCGCATCGTCGGGTATGATGCGTGCATGCAGATGCGTCTGAGCGACACGCGAATATTCATCGCCGCCATCGTCGGTGTCATTGCCGTGCACGCGCTCACATTAGTGCTGATGGGGCGCATCCCCTACTGCGCGTGCGGCTTCGGCCTGTGGACGAACAGCGGATGGTCCGCCAGCACATCGCAGAATTTGGGTGATCCGTACTCGTTCTCGCACGTGCTGCACGGCATCATTTTCTACGGCGTGCTGCGCCTCGTTGCTCCGCGCCTGCCGCAGCGCTGGCGCTTGATCCTCGCCATGCTCGTCGAGGTCGCGTGGGAGATCACCGAGAATACGCCCTTCATCATCAATCGCTACCGGACGGCCACGGCCTCGCTCGACTACTACGGCGACAGCGTTCTCAACTCCGTCGGCGACGTGTTCTCGACCATCCTCGGGTTCTGGCTCGCAGCGAGAGTACCGTGGAAGTGGACACTGGCCATCGTGATTGTCGTCGAACTGACCATGCTCTCCTTCCTGCGCGATAATCTGACACTCAATGTGCTGATGCTTCTGTATCCGCTGGAGGCGGTGAAGCAGTGGCAGATGGGAGGATGATGACGAAGAGATTCGAAGGCGATGATGCCAACGGGTTTCTCTCTAGCTAGCCAGAAAATAATGGACAGGACGAAAAAATTTTGTATCCTCCCTCCCTTTCCGCCCGTCACCATGGATACACTCCGTCATTCCCATACCGTTCTCTCCGCGGAGGAGCGACCCACATCACACGACCAGACAGTGGATTCGATGTCGGAGTTAGGCTTCGATTTTTGCATGAATGCGCCGATAAACGCAGATCAGAGTCGTGGCCAGCAGTCACTTTTCGCTGTGGTTGATCACTTTCGTGCGAGGGGATGCCAGGTTTTGGTAACGACTGCTTTCGATATCCAAGGGAATACTCTCCCCGACGAAAAAGCCGTGTACTTGCGTGTACCGGCTTCTTCGGATAAGTCTGCAGAAACTATCGATCAGTAGTGCACGGCGGTGATCGTCTCGGAGCGCCGCGCAATTTCGATGCCGTTTAAGTCGCGCGCGACGTACGTAACGGTGTAGTTCCCCTCGTTGCCGCGCCACGTCCAGTAGTCGACGTTCACCAGCTGCTCCTTGTGCGGGTAGTCGACGTTGCTGTTGCCCATCAAGTTCTCGCCGCCGCCATCCACCGTCCAGTACAGGTTGTACTGCGACAAGTCGCCCACCGCGAGGCGCGCTTTGAACGGCTGCTCGCCCGAGACGCGCTGGCCGTCGGTCACCCACCAAATGTCGATGGGCCCGCTGAGCGCGGCGACACTGGAGCTGGAGGAAGACGAAGTGGAGCTAGAGCTGGAGGACGAACTCGACGAACTGGTGCTCGTTGAACTGGAAGACGAACTCGATTGGCCGGCGACGAATGTCGCAACACTGTCGGACCATAGGTAGAGCGGGTTCCACCCCGGCCCAAAAATGCCGACCTTCACGACGTACTGCCCGTTTGCCGTCGGCGCCCAGTTGAGGGTGTACGTCTTCGTCTGGTTCGGCGCGAACGATTGGTTGTCGCTGAACTGCTGCTTCATCTGCGAGCCGTTCTGGTTGTAGATCTCGATGTCGACCACCACGCCGTTGCCGCCGATGTTCGCGGTATTCGTCACGTTCACCGTCGTCGCGACATTCTGCCCGATCGTCACGCTGGCCGGGGCGGCCGACGCGTTCACCGTGTAGGTCGAACTGCCCGGGCCCACACTGCTTGAGCTGGACGACGATGAAGTGGGTGTGCTATTCGCGAAGAGCGCGCGCAGCGTGTCTTCGGCCGGCTTGTTCTGCACGGTGAAATCGGTGTTCCACTGCCCGCCGGCATTCGGGTCGCTCTTCCAATCCCAGATCTGCAGCCCTTGGAAGTTGCTCTTGTCCTGCTGCGCCTGCACGAGCGCCGTGTAGTCGTTCACCTGCTCCTGCGGGTCGTACCCGCCGTTGCGCCAGTAGGCGGCAGGCTCCTGGTGCGCGCCGTCGACGCTGCGGAACCCGATCTCCGTGTAGACCACCGGCTTGTTACCGAAGCGCTGCGAGAGGGGGTTCACCGAATTCCACCACCACGAATCCCATTCGCTGCGCAATTGCTCCACCGACGGATCCGTTTCGCCGAGGCCGCTCGGGTGGTACGCCGACACGCCGATGTAGTCGAGATCGCCCCAGAAATCGATCTGCGATTTCTCGTCGGGGTTGTCGTGCTGCGAACTGTACGTGAGCTTGCCGCCGAACGCGCCGCGCACGTCGCGGATCATCTTCTGCCAATTCTGCGTATTGGTCGGGTTCGAAGTGCTCGCCATCTTGGCCAATTCCGTGCCGAGCGTCATCTCTTCCACGCCATGTGCCGCGCCCATGCGGGCGAGCGGCAGCAGGATGTTGTTCTCGTAATTGTTGAACCATGTAGTGCGGTCGCTGGGGTCAATGTACGCGCGCCACTGGCCGTCGCCGCTGTCGAGGTGCGGCTTGATGTTCACGGCCAATCCGATGGAGTGGGCGTAGTCGATGCCCGCGGCCAGCGATTCGTCGGTCGGCGTGTTCCACGCGTTGCCGATGTCGGTGGACCACAGGTTCGACTGCGTGTACGGGATAATCAGCGTGACGTAGTTCGCGTTCATGGCTTTGAGATCGCGCAACGACTGTTTGAAGGCATCGCTCGCAAAGTCGCCATTCCAGCTGGGGCTGACCGAGGCGCCCTTCTGCCAATCACCGACGCCTGCGAACGCCGCCTGGCCGCTCGAGAAAACCAGCGTGACGATAGATGCGATCCCGAGGAGTGCCCGTGTGGTACGCATAGAAGTTGATTGGGGTGGTAAAATTCTCTTTATGCCCTTATGACGCTGCGTTAGAAACCTCCTTACGCAATGGAGTTGCTTTTTGCACGGATGCTTCGTGGTTGTCCAGAATCCATTTCTCGCGCCGGCCGTCTGCGTCATACTGCCGCCGATGTCGTTCCTCCGTCTGCGCAAATCCACCGCCGTTGCGCTCCTCCTCGGCGCCATCGTCTTCACCATCCTGTGGAAGGGCGGCAAGAGTCTGGAATCGACGTGGATCCTGCCGCCACTCGCGTTCCTGTGGGTGTGGACGCAGTGGCGCTCGGCGCAAGAGGAACTTGTCTGGAAGAGGCCGCTGCTCTGGTCGCTCATCGTCTCGTTCCTCGTTTGGACGTTCGTGAGCTACCTTCTCTCGACGACCCGTAATTACGGTCTCGATGACGTGCTGCGCGACGCGTCGCTCTTTGTGTTGATTTTGCAGATCGCGCGGCTGGCGGATCGCAAGGCGCTTGCCGATCGCCTGTTGCGCACGGTCGGTTGGTGCGCGCTCGTCGCGGTCGGCATCGGCGTATGCGTGTACGTTTTGCAGCCGGTGAACCGCTTCGTGGGAACGTTCTTCGATTTTCGCTTCCAAACAGATTACTGGCCGAACGCCTGGGCGCAGTTCGTGTTGCTCGCGTGGCCGGCAGTGCTGTGGATGGCGGTGACCGCATCCGGCAGACGCCGCTCCTTCACCATCATCGCGCTCGGGTTGCTAGTGGGCGGTCTGCTGCTGAGTTACTCGCGCGGCGGCATGCTCGCCTTCGGCGGACAGTGCGTGCTGCTGAGCTTGTTGCTGGGTCTGCGCAGTCGATTACAGGTGGCGTCTTCCTTCCCCTGGCGCAGTGCGATGGCCGGCGTAGGAATAACTGCGCTCACAGCGTTGCTTCTCTTCGCGGTGACGAACGGCATCCGCGCACAGTTCTACGAGGTCGAGAGCGTCGTATCGAAGGTGACGTTCACCGCGGCCGAAGGCAACTCATCCATCACGGAACGGTCTGCGTTCTGGCGGCAAGCGGCGGTCCTCGCGACACAGCGGCCGGTGTTCGGGTGGGGGCCGGGCAGTTTCCGTTTCGTGCAGCCCCACCTGCAGCGCGGCATTCTCGCGACATCCGATCATCCGCACAATGTATTTCTTAAGTTGGCCATGGAGCGCGGCATGGTCGCGTCGCTGTTATATTTCCTGATTCTTGCAACCATCCTCGGCGTTGCGTTCTTCATGGAGTGGCGCGAGGCGGTCGGCGGTCGATTGACGACGCGTACCGTCATGATCGTCTCGGTGTGCGGCGTGCTCGCCCATAATCTCATCGACTATAACTTGCAGTTCGTTGGCATCATCCTGCCGCTCTCGGCCTTCCTCGGCGTGCTCGCGGGCGAGCACTGGCAGCATGCCCAGTTCGATGTGCCGCGCCGCGTGCAGCGGGGAGCAGAGGTGCTGATCGCCGTTCTCCTCTGCTGCATTACCGTTCTGGAAGGTCGCACGCTCGTCATCTCGTCGCTGGGGCGCCACGCCGAAGCCGCGGGCAATGCCGACGACGCGCTGCGGTGGTACGAACTCTCGCGCGGCGAGTGGTACTCGCGCGATCTCTTCCTGAGTCACGCGCAATTGTTGATGAACCAGGGGAAGTCCGCGCAGGCGGAACAAGTGCTGCAGCGGTACATGAGCGAGAATGCGCAGGACTTCCGCGCGTGGAAGTTGCTGGGCCAGTCGCTGAGCATGCAGAAGAAATTGCCCGCCGCGCTCGATGCGTTCGACCGCGCCTACACCTGGGGGCGCGAGGACGATCTGAGTATTGTACGGCACTTGATCGAGACCCTTGCACGGATGAACGACACCACGATCATCACATCCAAGAAGCAGGACATCGATGCATTGCTGGGTTCCTACGAGCAGGCCTTCGTGCAGAACACGCACTACATCTCGCTCTCGCCGAACGTGGAGGAATTCCACGCGGTGATGTCGTATCTTTCAACGGCATTCCCGCAAGATGCGAAGACCTACGCGGCGATGGATGAGAACGTCCGAGGGCATGCCGAAGATGCACGCGAGAAGATCAAGGGGCGGCCGCCGGGATTCCTGTGGTAGGAATCGGTATTTCTGAGAGCCTGTTTAAAAGTATCTCTGTGTCATGGTTCGTCTCTCCATCGGCAAGCTCAGGACAGGCTTCTCACCATGACAGATTGTGCTCTACAACAAGAAGCGAAGCGTGTCATCCCGAGCGGAGACGAGGGACGACACGCGTTTGACGGCTTTTTACACAGGCTCTGATACGCAGTAGCGAGTCGCTGGAAATGTGGTGAAAATTCTGCGTGTACGCCGCGTTTTGAGCCTGAATTTCGATGGCAGTTTTTTAGCTTTGGCAAGCCATATACTCGATGCCACAAATCAAGGTATCCATCATATTTGCTTGAAGAGAAACTGCGATCGTTTTATCCAACTATAATATACGTCTGTCAAATTGATGAATGGCTGAGTATCCTTGTTCGTATCACCTGATCCGCGCAAGCGGATGTGAAGAATGGTCGTCCGCTGGACAGTCAAAAAACCCACCCTCGCAGCGCGGGGCGGTTCCGATTTCTATACCGCAGCTCATAGCATCCGATTCCTTGAGGGCGGTGTCCAATGTTCACTCCCGTTCCGGCTTACGCCGGGAGGCTCACCATATTCATTGCGATCACGATGATGAGCAGCGCGTGCACGAGCACAAGCGGAAGTGAAGCGCGGAGGGAAAAGGGCTTCACTAGTTTCATAGTATCCCCCAAAAGGGGGAGAGAAAGTGTACAGAGCGGAGGAGTATTGTCCAGCAACTTATTATTCGACAGGAATAGTGATCTGACCTGAAATTTCCTCAGTTAGAACCAAATAGACATAATCCGCGAAGCGGTGCAGAGCAATGGAAAGACCATCCTCGTAGCCTTTGAGCTCTTCTTCAGTTTTTCTTGTAATGAAGTTCTCATGCTTTTCCTCCATTCTGGCTCCAAAACTATAATCGACGGACGCAATTGTTCGATGGTCGTTCTTCAGCGATACATGACGCATTGCAGGAGTATGCACCTGATTATGATGGACCAGCGGCACTTGGTACGCCGCACCCGTTGTGCTCATGCGCTTCTCAGAGAAGGCGAAACGTATATGCGGTTGCTGCTCGTCCCGAAGCAGGTGTTCACTCACGTCGGGCGCCGTCACCGTAAGAACGAGATCAGCGCCGCAGAGCTTGGCGAATAATTGCAACTTCTGACGAAACTTTTCAATCATGTCGGGAAATTGATTGTGGAGCGGGTCAAACTCGCCGTAGGCGCAACGTAGGTGAACGCTCGTCGAATGTTTCGTTGGCTCAGTGGGCGCAGGCATATCCGCCGCCATGGAAGCTCCGCGGGTATCGCAGGATGATTCGATCGTGTTCATGGGAGAATAAAAAAATCCCGTTCTACGCGGGAGGGAATACAAGAATCAGTCAGCACCCTCTCACGCGCGGCGCGAGATAATAATGCGGCTGATGATCGGCAAATGCGTCATGATCACGGGCACTCTACGTTTGGAAGATTGAAAGTCAACAACGAGGGGTCGACTATGTTTCGATTGGCTTATGAAAGCCAAAAATCCAGTATTGCTATCCGGCACAATGATTTCTGGTACCATGCACGCGGTCCTTGGTCTTCGCTGTATCCCGCTGCAGCGAATGAGGTTTCAGACCGGAAGAACTTCCGTTATGGTTTCAGTATCGGGACGTAGCTCAGTTGGCTAGAGCGCGTGCTTCGGGAGCACGAGGTCGCAGGTTCGAGTCCTGTCGTCCCGACCATCCGTCTCCGCTTCGCTCCGCCGAGATGTGAGCGAGGAGACGAGAAGTTTACCCTGAGCTTGTCGAAGGGAGTCCTGTCGTCCCGACCATTCGGCTTAGAGACACTTATACAATCAAAGCTGTTGATTTACTTCACCAAACCCAGGGGCCGAATGGTCAACTCATTTGACTGGGAGGAGGACATCCCAACGCCTCCCGAAATAATGCAACAATAAGTGCTGCGGTGCTCGTCGGTGTGACAGAACCAGAAGTTCACCCTGCTTGCCGGGCGAAGCTTTTGCGGAGATTGGAGCTTGTCGAAGGGAGTCTGGCGCCCCGACCAAAAATATTTGAATAAATGAAAAATAGATGCATAATCTGTCACTATTTTTTCAATGGATCGTTATGTCAAAAAATCTTCTGCTCATGAGCAGCTCCCGGACTCCGGAAGACGGCAAGTGGCTGCATCATTCGGAGGCGGAAATAATAGACTTCCTGAAAGGTCAGGGCATCGACAAAGTGACAGTTGTTCCCTACGCGGGCGTGACCGTTTCTCAGGAAAAATATGCGGCAATGATAAGTAGCCGTCTTGCAGAAATGGGCTTTGCATCCGATTCTGTTCATGATGGAAATCCGGTGGAAAGGATTCAGAAAGCAGAGGCGATTATGGTGGGAGGGGGAAACACGCCAAAGCTTGCCGAATTGATCCGTATCCACGGCATTATGGATCTGATCCGTGACCGAGTGGAAAATCAGAATATTCCTTATTTGGGGTGGAGCGCAGGCGCGGGAGTTGCATGTCCGACTATCCAAACGACAAATGACTGGTTCATTGCGAATCCTGAAACGGTCACTCTCGAGGGCATTAATCTTTTTCCGGTGAATATCAATCCGCACTATCGCGATCCGGTCGAGATAACGGATAATGTCAGATCCGAAATCGCGGATCTGCTGCTTCAATTATATAAAATAGTTCCTGCACTCAGACAGGAGATAGAAAATCAGGGTGAGACGCGCATTGATCGAATTGAAGAATTTATGGCAGCAAATAACAAACCGGTTTTAGGACTGCGAGAGGGGGCGATTATGCATGTCCAGGGTTCAAAAGCAGTGTTGAAAGGAACAGCAGGAGCAAAATTTTTTAGGCCCGGGCAAATACCTGAACCGTATGAGCCCGGAGATGATATGAGTTTTCTTTTGTAAACACTTAGTCACTAAGCTGGAACTGGTTGGTTCTTCGGATCATATTTTGACAGCGATACGGAAGTGCCAGTCGTGACAATCGCAGATTGCAATCTTGAAATCTTTCTCTGTGTTCACCTGCGATTTCCCATTGCATCCTCCCCGCGGTATTGCCCGCTGGATTGCGATGGCGTTACGCATGCCAGTACTATGTGTCGCATGTCGAAGCAGGAATTCGTACTCATCGCGACCGGATTTTTGGTCTTGTTCGGGATCATCTTCTACACGACCCAGTGCGGAGAGAACGGATGCAACACGGGTGTGGGCGCTCTGGTACCGAACACGTTCGAGGAGTGCGTGGCGCGGAACTACCCCGTGCGCAAGACCACGCCGCGGCAGTGCCAGTCGCCGGACGGCACGGTCTTCACGGAGGGATTCTCGCGATCGACGAAGAGCGATGCGGTCACCATCGCGGTGAATGAGCCGGCGAAGAACGCGAACATCGGATTGCCGCTCGTCATCACCGGCACGACCGACGTGCCGGAGGACCAAGTGCACTTCCGCGTGCGCGATGCGGACGGCACGGTGTTGATGGAGGGAACTGCATCGGCAGCCAAGACGGGAACCGGAGAGGTAAAGTCTTTCCGCGTTAGTACGTCGTATGGCGAGCCGTTTCATACGGAGGGTACGGTGGAGGTGTTTGGCCAGACCGCTGATGGCAAGGAAAGGAGCGTCGTCTCGGTGCCTGTCACGTTCACGAGCGTGGATGCGCGTACGGTGCAGCTGTATTTCCTCGATGTATCGAAGGATCCGCAGCGCCTGCACTGCGACCAGACGTACGGCTTCGCGCGGCGCGTGCCGAACAGCGACACGCCCATACGCACGGTGGCGGAGGCGCTGCTCAGCG
>CAZWBO010000031.1:0-319 GCA_964632375.1 uncultured Candidatus Peribacteria bacterium
CGGCGGTTCCGCCAAGCAGGGCCGCGATCGCGAGTTCCAGGCTATCCTCCCGCTGCGCGGAAAGATTTTGAACGTGGAGCAGGCACGGCTCGACAAGATGCTCGCGAATAACGAGATCAAAGCGCTCATCATTGCGCTCGGCATGGGGATCGGCGAACTCAAAGACCTGTCGAAGCTCCGCTACCACCGCATCGTCATCATGACCGATGCCGACGTCGACGGCGCACACATCCGCACGCTGCTGCTCACGCTGTTCTACCGCTACTTCCCCGAGCTCGTGGAGGGCGGGTACATCTACATCGCGCAGCCGCCGCTCTAC
>CAZWBO010000031.1:329-4029 GCA_964632375.1 uncultured Candidatus Peribacteria bacterium
AAGATGCAGAAGGAGAAAGATATTCGCTACGTGTTCACCGATGAAGAGAAGAACAAGATTCTGCAGGAGTGGGGATTCGGCGCCGCGGACATCGAGGGCGACGGAGACGAAGAAGATACCGACGCGCCCACCAACGAGGTGGAGGAGATCGCCGAGGAAACCAAAGGAGAGGCGAAGCCCGAAAAGCAGAAGCGCAAGCCGCAGCTGCAGCGGTACAAAGGTCTGGGCGAGATGAACCCGGATCAGCTCTGGGATACCACCATGGACCCGAACAACCGCATCATGCTCCGCGTGACCATGGAGGATGCCGAGAAAGTCGATGCGATCTTCAGCACGCTCATGGGCTCCGAAGTGGCCCCACGCAGGAAGTTCATTCAGACGCACGCGAAGACGGTCAAAAACCTTGATATCTGATCGTTGCGTGTCTTATTTTCGAGTGCGTCCTGAGCCTGTCGAAGGGCGCACGCGAAGACGGTCAAAAACCTCGATATTTGAGGAATCGTTATATGTTGTAGGATTCCTCGTATCCCCTTCATCACTGCAAACTGCTCAAATACACCGTCCCCTTCTTAAGCCAGTAAATCTCCATATAGATTCTGATGTACTCCCACCAGCCGCGGAAGAAGCCGTGTTGGAAGCGGCGGCCGGAGACGAGGATCTTGGGAGTGCGGATGAGGGATGTCTTGCCGAATTTGCGTATGCGCTGCGAGAGATCGACATCTTCGAGCGCGTCGAAGGTCGGATCGAAGCCGCCTGCACGATCGTAGGCCCAGCGCCGCACGGCGAAGTTGTGGCCGCTGAGGCTGTGGTAGCCGTGCATCAGCCAGAAGATGTACACCGAGAGCGGCCAGAATACTTTGTAGACCGCATTGATCGTAGGCGTGCAGTCGTCGATGGAGGAAAGCCCGGCTATGCCGACGATGCGCGGATCGCTGGCGAAACGGTCGATGAACGCCTGCGCCCAGCCGGGCGGCACGATGCTGTCGGCGTCGATGCCGAAGAGGAATTCGCCCCTGGCGGCCGCGCAGCCGGCCGCGCGTGCGGCTCCGCGGGTACGATGCGATTCATGAACCACGCGCACGTCCAATCGGTCCTTGAAGGAGGACGCGATGGCCGCGGTCCGGTCGGTCGATGCATTATCCACAACGATCACTTCCATCGGTTCCGTCGTTCGCTGGAGCATCAACGCTTCCAAACAGCGTCCAATGCGCCGTTCCTCGTTATAGACGGGAATGATGATGCTGAGCATAATCGCTTATCAGACGGAAGCGTTCTTCCATTATGACGCATGCAGAACGCAAAATCACTCTTGATTTTCGGCTTCTGTTGCGCATAAGTGCCTATTCGTCTCCCATGTAATCTCTTAGGACGTACGTGTCGAGATTCTGCTTGCCGATGAGCTGTAGGAGCTCGGGGATCGCTTCGTCGAACTTCATCTGCTTCTGCTTGCCCGCCTTCATGTCGCGAACGATGATTGTGTTCTCCTTCACCTCCAGTTTGCCGAGGAGCAGCGTGTAGCGCGCCTCGAACTTATCGGCCAGGCGCATTTGGCTCTTGAGGCTGGCTTCGCCGAGCGCGCCCACCGTGTGCACGCCGAGCTCACGCAGCTGCGAGACGAGCGCGAGGCATTTCTTCTTGGCTTCCGGACCAAGCTGGGCGACGAAGACATCCACATGATCCTTGTTCGGCACGCGCACGCCAGCCTCACGCATATGCCACACCATGCGTTCCATGCCGGCGGCGAATCCCACACCCGGCGTCGGCTTGCCGCCGAGCAGCTCCATCAGCGAGTCGTAGCGTCCGCCGCCGCCCACCGCGTTCTGTGAGCCGGTGGAGGAATCCCAGTACTCGAACACCGTCTGGTTGTAGTAGTCGAGCCCGCGCACGAGCAGCGGATTCTCCACGTACTCGATGCCGAGTTCTTGCAGGTATTCGAGAAGTGTTTCGTGAAACTGCCTGCTCTCGTCGGAGATGAACTGCTCGAGTGTGGGAGCATTCTTCAAAAGGATCTGTGTGTCTTCCTCTTTGGAATCCAGCAGGCGCAGCGGGTTTGTCTCCAGCCGGCGCAGGTCATCCTCCGGCAAGTTTCGCTCCTTACCGATGAAGTAGTCCTTCAGCGCTTCCACGTACGTCGCGCGGTTCTCGGCCGTGCCGATATTGTTCGTCTGCAGCGTGAGGCGCGGGAGGATCTTGAGATCGCCGAGGATCTTCGAGAACACGTGGATGATCTGCGCGTCGAGACTCGGATCGCGCAGGCCGATCACCTCCATGTCGAACTGGTTGAACTGGCGGAAGCGGCCTTTCTGCGGACGGTCGTAGCGGAAGCACGGACCGATGGCGTAGAGCTCTACCGGCTGCGGCAGTTGCTGCATGCCGTGCTCGATGTACGCGCGGCAGATGCCGGCGGTGAACTCCGGGCGCAGCGCGAATTCGCGGCCTTCCTCATCCGCATTGCGCTTCCCGATCACGGTGAAGAGCTCCTTCTCCACCACATCCGTGTGCTCCCCGATGCCGCGCTCATAGATGCCGCGCTGCTCGAACACGGGCGTTTCAATGCGCTTGTAACCGGCCTGGCGGGCGCGGTGGCGCACGGCCTTCTTGATGTACGTCATGTACATCTGTTCCTCCGGCAGGGAGTCGTGCGTGCCTTTGGGCGTGCGGAAAAGGGGATCAGCCATACTTGGTCAAACAATCTACCAGAAGCGCGGATGGTTGGGAAGCCTCCCTTCGTTATGCGAAACGGGGTGTTTGGCTTCAGTTTGATGAGGAATTGATGTCACAGCTCCGATGAATGGGGCGAGCGATGGGTTTCGAACCCACGACCCTCTGGACCACAACCAGATGCTCTAACCACTGAGCTACGCTCGCCACGTGTTCGCACGGCACGGGCATTCTAAACGAATTTCCTTCGAAGGAAATAGTTCTTCATTCCCTTTGTTCCATCAGGCCGCCGTACTTGGCTGATCGTTTGGAGGCGGATTGAGACTATCGGCGCTGATGACGAAGGCGACGTCGTCGTCGGGTTTCTTTTCCGGTGCGATGGCCCGGGGGACCGGAGGCGCGGATGCTGCGTTCGATGCGGCCGCTTGGGTTTGTGCAGAAAGAGCAGACGACGGTGAAGGAGCTGCAGTCGTATTCTCCGGTGTAATAATCGATGGCGCAGGCCCGACAGATGCTATGGGCTCGAGTGTCATCGACAGCTGATCTTGTGTGGGGAGAGTCGATAGCGCCTCGTCAGCATCATCTTCTGTCGAATCATGTTCCTGAGGGCCGGCGAGACCCATCTCTTTGCGTCGCTTCAGATTGTCGCGGTAGCGCTGCCGTTTGCGACGCTTGCGCTCGCGTTCCCGCTCATCGGCGTCGTGCGTCGCTGTATCCGCATTGTGGGAGGATGCACTATTCTGCGTAGATGACGCTTTCTGCGCAGCAGATTCCGGGGTTAGTACATCCGTACGATTGTCTGAAGGAGGAATCGGCGGTGGAGTGGGAACAGGAGGTGTCGTCACCGGAGCAGGCGTGCGTTCTGGCTTCGGTTCTGGCGTGGGTGCGGGGGCAGGGGCCGCGGCAACGACAGGTTGCGCAGACACTGAGGACGTTGGAGCGGTTGGAAGTGCCGGTGCAGGTGTACGAGAGGCGACTGGTGCAACGGCAGATGGAGTCGACGGCGCCGCCGCAGACGGCGTTAATAGTGGTGCGGGCG
>CAZWBO010000031.1:4129-14153 GCA_964632375.1 uncultured Candidatus Peribacteria bacterium
GGTGCGGGCGCAGACTGCGGCGCGAGAGTCGGTTCGCTCTTGGCAGCGGCGGGAAGAGGTGGCGGCACGGGTGCAGCATTATCCTTCGTGGGTGCAGCCGAGGAACGCGGTGTTGCCGCCGGAGCCGGTGCGGCTGTCTCAGGTTTCGCCGATGGAGCAGGGGGGTTCAGCCATGCGGGCGTGTCGGTTGCCGCCGGAGCCGGTGCGCTGGCTGGTGTCGATACCGCAGGGGGCGGGGGCGGGGGCGGAGTCGGCGAGGCAAACGGCTTCGGAGCAGGATCTGCAGCAGGCTGAGATGGCGTTGGAATGCTCGGAGCGGGTGGCGATGTCGTGCTCAAGCCGCGCTTGAGCCAGGCGGGTGCTTCGGTTCCATCGATCGGCGGCAGCGGTGTTGCGGGAGCCGGTTGTGGCTGCACCTGGGCTTGTGGTTCCGACGAGACTGCGGGAGAGGTGGGAAGCGGCGTGGGCGGTGGCGGCGTGGGAACGGGAGTCGTTGATGTGGTTGCCAGGCCCTTCTGCAACCATGCTGGTGCAGGACTGTCACTGCCAGGAGAAGTCGCAGCAGGTTTCGGGGCAGGAGTGGCGGTCGCCGGAGTGGTTGGGACAGGCGCAGCCGGTTTCGCAGCCGGTGCCTTCGGCGGGGTCGATGCCTCGTCGGTCCGGCGCAGCGAAAGCGGCGCGGCCGGTACGTCGATGACATCCTTCGGATTGCCAGATGCGTTCGTCTCGAATCCTTTGTCCAGCGCGTTATCGAGCCGCGACCGCCAGCCCGTTTTCCTGAGGATTCGGAAGATCGCCCAGAGGAGTCCGCCGAAGAGGCCGCCTACCACCAGGATGCCGAGTGCGATGCGCAGCGCCAGTCCAAGCCATCCGCTCTTCTGCGTCGTACTGGTTACGTCCGGCGTGGAAACAGAGCTCGTTGCGCCAGAGACGACAGCGGTGCCGGAGCCGGTGGTACCCGACGCGGTGACCTGTGTCCGGCCCTGGCCCGCGGTGCGCCCGGTCGTGAGACTGCGCACCGAAACAGTCACGAGGTATGTGCCACCCTGCGCGTACGTGTGCGTCGGCTGTTCGAGCAGACTCTGTCCGCCGTCGCCGAACGACCATTCGAAGAGGAGAGGGTTGCCCTCGCTCACCGGCGGTGCCGGCAGGAGTGTGAACAGATAGGTACTGTCGCCGGTCGGTTGTGCTTGTACGCTCAGATCTCCTGTCGCATTCGATCCGCCGCTCGCTGTGGCCACAATCAGATCGAGTGTCTGCTGTTGGCCGTCCTGCATCGTGGCGAGCACGCGCAGCGGGCGTTCCAGGGTGAGCGGTGCGGGGAACCACAGATACAGCGCGTTTTTCGCCTGATGGAAGAACGTATCGAACGTGTCGGCGTCGTCCTGTGCGTTACCGTTGCCATCCGTGTCGATGGCGGCATTGGTATCGATGTCGATGGTGGCGATGTCCGACGCGGAAGGACTCACGCGCAGGACAGTTGTCCCAGGCATCGCGATGACGCGGTCTTGCATCGACGGCTGCGTCACGACGAGCGACGGCGCGGCGGACGAAGGGATGCTCAGGTCAACCGGCACGCCGGATCCCGTGAAGGGGTTGCTGGGGATGGGGCTGACATCGAGGAGGAATTCGCGCTGCGCTGCCACGGTGTGGCCGGCGTCGGTGGCGTCGACTTTCAGCGAATACGTCCCCGGCTGCACCACGCGCGTGCGGAAGAGCTTGCCGCGGGTGGCGCCGAGGAACACGCCGTCGCGACTGAAAGTCCACGTATAATCGAGCATCGTATCCGCACCCATGATCTCGACGATCTCGCCGCTCGCGAGCGGTATGTGCTCCGTGGTCGACACAGTGCTCGGTGCCGGCGTTGTTGCAGAGGAAAAAGAAGATGCATTCGCTTCCTGCAAAAGAGGAGGCAGTGGGAGTGTTGCATCGGGCGACTGCGCGCTTACATGTGCCACGGTCATCAGCAGGAGCAACGCGGCCGCAATGCCGCGCTGAGAGGAGAGACCGATGGTCAGCCGAGATCGCTGCATGTCGCTACGCGAAGAGGGAGAGGGCGAGGAGAATGATGACGCGAGAGAAAAGTATGATAACGAGACCGATGAGTGTGTAAAGGATGATTGTCTTCGCCCGGTTCTTCGATTCCTCCGTCCCGCCGCCGGCAACCAGGTAAATACCCGCGACGATGATCATGATGACGGCGATGAGGCCGACAAAATTCAACACGTTCACCACGACGTTCACGATGAACGTGCGAATGGGCATATTGACGGGTCCGCGGATCCTCAGTGCTGCCTGCAGCCCGCTCAGCAGGCCGTCGCCGGCGCTGCCGAAGACGCTGGCACTCGCTGCATGCGGTATCGCGAGCCCGATGAGGCTCGCCATCGACCACAGGATTCGGCGGAAGCGCATAGAGAATGTGGGGATTGATCAGTAAATTATAGCATAGAAAGCCACTTTATGCCAATAACGCCGACAGCGCTCCTCCTGGACTTTCTGCGGCCAGGTAGGCATACAGGCGTCATGCGCACCGAAATCTTCCGACCGGTACTGACACAGGCGAAAACAGGAGCATTCTTGATCACCAATCCACTGCATTTGCGGTATATCTTAGGATCCGGGGTGGATCATGGGCTGCTTCTGATCCTTCCCCGTCGCGCCGTCTTGTTCGCGAATGAGGCATTTCTGCATGAACCGGACCGACTGCGATCGCAGGGGCTTTCGATCCAACTGCCGTCGGCACTGCCGCGCGCACTGGCAAAAGTGGACACCTGCGGCTTTGAGTCCGATGCGGTGACGGTCGATCGCGTGGCTTCCTGGAAGCGTCTCGCTAAAAGTACAAAATTCATTCCGAAGGCCGGACTCCTGCAGGAATCCCGTCGAGCGAAGGATGCGACGGAGTTGCGTGCCATCCGCCGCGCCATCGGCATCACGCGGTCGGTACTCGATCGAGTACCCGGGCACTTGCGCTCGTCGATCTCCGAAGCGGAGCTGGCGCGGCAGTTGCAGATCTGGGCGCTGGAGCTGGGGGCGGACGGCATGGCGTTCCCGACCATCGTCGCGTTCGGCGACCACACGGCGAACGTGCATCACATGCCGGGACGGCGACGGTTACAACAGGGGCACATCGTGCAGATCGACATGGGTGCGAAAGTGGATGACTACTGCAGCGACATGAGCGACGTGTTCTTCACGATGCCGCCGACCAAGAGGCAGCAGCATGTCTACGACACGGTGTGCGAAGCCAAGGACGCGGCGCGAGCGCTCGTGCGGCCGGGCGCGTCGTCCGTCGCGCTCGACCAGGCGGCGCGAGCGGTGTTGCGGCGCGAGGGAATGGAAGACGCGTTCTGCCATACGCTCGGGCACGGGGTGGGAATGGAAATACACGAAGGCGTGCAACTCTCGCATCGCGGGCCGGATCAATCGCTGCTGCGGCACGAAGTGATCACCATCGAACCGGGCGTGTACTTGCCGGGGAAGTTCGGCATGCGGTTGGAGGAGACGATCATCGTGGCGTGACGCATTGCCCTTTTTCTCTCCCAAGCGGTATGATGACGCGCATGCTCCGCTCTTCGCTCTCGCGTGCCAGTTGTCTTGTTGGGTTCCTGCTCCTCGCTGCCTGTCGTTCCGCTGCTCCCATCGCACCGTCTGTTCCCGTGGCGCCGCTCCCCGGAACAAGCTTTTCTTCATCGCAAGCATCATCCGTATCGCCCGAAGCCGCCGCGCTCGCGTACGAAGGGCGGTCGCCGCTGCTGCCCACCAAAATTGGTCTGAGGACACAGTACGGCACGCTCACACCGGATACGAACATCGGGCCCATCAACGGCGCCGCGCCCACCACGAAGGTCGAGTTCCGCGATGCGAAGAAGGGGCTCCGTGTCCTGCTCCCGTACAATCCGGCGTGGGGAAATGATCGGTACCGCATCAGGCCGTTCGATGTGGGAAAGAGCGTCGTGGTCTTCGGGCCGGTGACAACATGCAGCGACGGCAGTCTCTGCCGCGAGCAGTCGCTCACGTTCGAGCCTGCGCAAACATCCGAAGCCGTGATGGCGGCCGTGACCAAACAGCGCGCGGCGCAGCAGAAGAAGAGCGGCACACCGTCGCTGTCGGAACCGCGACGCAAGACGGTTGGCGAGGTGACCGTCGTGGAGTACACCGACACGAGCGAAGCGTGCGTGCGCCCGACGCTCGTCATCGTAGGAAAGAAGTTCAATTACGCGTTCTCGATGTGCGGCGGCCGTGTGGCGTACTTCGAGGAGATTGTGAAGACGGCGCAGCTCATCGAGAAGTGATCCCGGAATTTTCGGGTGAAACAGATGGCAGATGAGCGCATTTGCCTGTGAAAAATAGGTCTCTACGGTCTACTCCTGCGGCCTATTTTCTGGTACAATAAGCAGATACCTTCACACAAACACTCATGCAATTCCGACGCATTCTCGGTGCAGTTCTCCTGGTGAGTACGTTGCTCCCGGAGGTGGCTGTTGCCACGACGGGCGACCACGCTGCGCCGTACGATCAAGAGTTCGTCATCACGGCGTACTATTCCCCGCTGCCGGATCAGTGTTGCTACGTGAAGGGGAGCTACGAGGCGGATAAGGTGCTGAACGGCAATGGCACACACGGCGCGAGTGGCGCGCCCGTGTACCCCGGTATGCTCGCCGCGCCCCCGCAGTACGCGTTTGGGACCGTCATCAGGCTGCCGGGGATCGGGACACTGAAGGTGACCGACCGCGGCGGTGCCATCCAGGTGACCGATGCGGGCGTGCATCGCTTGGATGTCTGGGCGGGCGCGGGTGAGGAAGGGTTGGCACGCGCACTCGCATTCGGCGTGCAGCGCGTACGCGGGACGGTGTACCCGAAGGGCACCGCACAGCCGAAGGAGTCGGTGGATTTCAGTGCGATGGCCGCACCTCTCTCGCTCTTGAAACACTACGTTGTCGGCGAGTCGACATTCCTCTCGGCATCGGCGACATTGAATCAGTCCTCGTTGTCGGCACGGATGCTGCAGGAGCATCTGAAGGCACTCGGCTATTTCAACCGGTCGGTGACGGATTTTTTCGGTACCGATACGCAGAAGGCGCTCCAGGCATTCTTGAGCGACTACGGTCTTACGGAGCCGAACGATCGCCTCACGGAAACGACGGCCGCGTACCTCGAGGCGGCGCAGAAGCGTCTCGACGCGAAGAAGCCGCTTGCGGTTTTCGTCGAACGAACCAGCGCACGCAACGATGTGCTCGCCGCGCAGCGCACGCTGCGCTTCCTCGGCTACTACCGCGGACGCACGAACGGCACGTACGACGACAAGCTCTTCGCCGCCATCGTCGCGTTCCAGAAGGATCACCAACTTGTTGGCGGCGTACACTCGCCGGGTGCCGGGCGCATCGGGCCGCTCACGCAGAAGAAACTCCTCACGTCGTGGGATCGCAAGATCGTGGCGCAGCAGGCGCGCACTCTGCTGATGCTGCACCGCATCGATCAGATCATCGCGGAACGCAAGCTCGACGTGGGCGCGTTCCTCGCGCTCGGCGACAAGGGCGATCAAGTGCGTCGCCTGCAATCGTTCCTGGCCGACCGCGGATTCTTTCCCAAAGAACGCATCAGCGGCCTCTTCGGCGACGTGACGAGACAGGCAGTCCTCGCATTCCAGATCGCGGCGGGCGTCGTGAAGACCGAGAGCGATGCGGGCGCGGGGAATGTCGGACCGTCGACACTTTCAATGTTGCGGAGTCAGTTGAGGACATTGCTGTACCAGCGCGTGAGGGGGGAGGGATGGGGAGCGCTGTGAGTGAAGATTGCAAGAATGCAAGACTGCAAGATTGCAAAAGAAAACCCAAGGGGAGAACTCTTGGGTTTTGGTTTGGCTTATTGCAGTCTTGCAATCTTCCCCTTCGGTTCTGCCCGGAAATTTTCCGCGCGAGTCAATTGATCTTCCCCTGAAGTTGGGCGAAGGTGGATTCCTATGATCAAGAAGTGCCTTCCCATTTTTTTGAGTATTCTCTGTCTGCCCGTCGTTGCGTTTGCGCAGGATGCGAGCATCACACGGCGCGACGGGTTCGTGCAGATTTGGCAGAGCGTGAAGCGGCCGGTGGGAGAGATCCACACGAAAGGATTTCCGGATGTAGCGAAGGGATCCGCGGGCTACGACGAGATCACGTACGCGAAGCAGCGATCGCTGTTAGACGATACCGACGGCTTCCATCCCGATTATCCGCTCCTGCTGCGCGATGCGATGCTCTGGCTGCTGCGCACGCGCAATGTCGATGATATCGACCTGCTGACGGCAGAGAATCTACCGACGCTCCTCGATCGTTTTCCCGTTGTGGACGCCGGAACTGATCTTGATCGTGCGTTGCATGCGTCGGAACTGGCGACGCTCATCGGCAAGACCGATGATGTGTTAAAGAATCAGGAGCACGAGGCGAGTTTGTACTCCGAGAAATTCCAAGGCCACGGCACCGCCTTCGGCGAGAAATTCAACATGAACGATCTGACGGCGGCCCACCGTACATTTCCGCACAATACGCTGGTACGCGTGACGAACGTGCAGAACGGCAAGAGTGTGATCGTGCGGATCAACGACCGCGGGCCGTTCGTGGCGGGGCGCGATATGGACCTCAGCCTCGCCGCATTCACGACCATTGCAGACCGGGCTCAGGGGAAGATCCAAGCGCGGTTCGAACGCCTGGGCGATGTGTCGCTGGTAGGCGACTCGGTGAGGTACAAATCGGTCAGCGCTGCATGTTCCACGAAGCCGCTGTACCACCGGCGTGTGGCGCGCGCCGTTCTCGCGCCAGGAATCCCAACCACTCTGCCTTTGGGCGATACGCTCACGCTCACCTCGAAGCAGTCGTTCGTTGTTCGGTCGGTACTGATGCCCGACAAGACGAAGGACGATGCCGATCGCTGGATCACGCCGGGCGAAGCGTACGCATTCATGCCGCCTCTACCCGGCGACTACGTCTTCACGCTCGCCGACCAGGGTGGACGCCGCCGATCCATGCGCATGCATGTGGAATCGTGCATCCAGCCATAATTCGTCTTTCCGTGGCAATCTGTGCCATTGCAGCCTTGCCCCTGCCGTTGGCAGCAAAGGGAGCTATTCCTGACTGTTCTCTGCTGGAGTTTTCCAGAACGTATTTTCGGCAAAAGAGGACATCGCGCGTATCACTGCCAGTAGCTACCTCTGTCACGCAGTTTCTGCTATAATGAAGCGAATATGTTGTATCCTCTCCGCTGATCCCCGCTCGACGTGGTAGCCCTTCTTCAACTCATCATCTGGCCGGTCATCTGGGTCTCGATCATTGTGATGAACGAGGTCTTCCAGTGGCACCTGTGGGTTTTCCTGTGGGAATTGTTTCTCGCATACCCGCTGGAGTTCGTCGTCGGCGTCGTTTCGCTCTACATCCTGTGGCGGCAGTGCATTCAGCAGATGCGCTTCATCTACGCGTGGCGCATGTCGCGCAAGCTGGTGCACATGAAGGTGCTGCTGCCGCGATCCGACAGCAAGATCGATCAGGAGAAGCGCACCGAGAAGGATTTCAAGGAGAAAGTGGCCATCATGGAGCAGTTGTACCGCGCGTTGTGGGAAGTGAAGGACCTCACGTTCTGGCGCTTCTTGCACTTCTGGGTCTTCCGCTACGCCACCATCAGCTTCGAGATGTACGTCGAGGGCGGCGAACTCACGTTCTACGTCATCACGCAGCCGAATTTGGTTTCCATCGTCGAGAAGCAGATCACGGCGTTCTACTCGGACGCCGAAGTGCGGCATCAGCACACGCCCGAAATGTGGCAGAAAGGCTACAAGTTCGTGGGCTACAACATGGTGACGAAGAAGAAGTTCATCTACCCCATCCGCATGTACGACCAGATGCAGGATGATCCGCTCAACGACATCGCCAACGTGTTGAGCAAGATGGAGGTGGACGAGACGGCGGCGATCCAGCTGGTGATCACGCCGGTGTTCAGCGACAAGTGGAGCCGGCAGGTGAAGCGCTTCGCGAGCTTGAAGTTCAAGGGCAAAGAAGACTCGTGGGTCGCGCGCATTCCCATCCTGGGGACGGTGATGAGCGTGGTGGGCGGCATCACCACCGGCACCGAAGGCGAGAGCTTCGCGCCGGGGGCAACGAAGGGCGATTCCTTCGTGCGCATGATCCAGCCGGAAGAAGAACTGTACAAGCGCATGGGCGAGAAAGCCGGCATGAGCGGCTTCCACTGCTCGGTGCGGCTCCTCGCGGCGGCGAAGACGTGGGACCGCGCGCTCGACATCACCAACAACATGCAGGTCGCCTTCAACGTGTTCAAGGACGTGTACGGGAACTTCTTCACCAACAGGAGGCTCTTCATCGATTTCTTCCCGCTCTCGGTGAACGCGCCCATCATGCACTGGCTGTGGCACCACCGCATCAACGGCTACCTGCACAAGCGCGACATTTTAGTGGAGAAGGAGCTCGCCGGTCTCTACCACTTCCCCGACAGTCGCTACAACAAGATTCCCATCATCCAGTGGATCAGCTACAAGGTGCTGCCGCCGCCGCCCAACGCGCCGAAGGAAGGAATCCTCCTCGGCCTCAACAACTACCGCGCGACGGACACCGAGATTCGCTTCATGGACAAAGACCGCACGCGCCACGAGTACATCATCGGAAAATCCGGCTCCGGCAAATCCGCGCTCATCAATTTCCAGGCGCGGCAGGACGTCGCGGCCGGCGCGGGCCTCTGCGTCGTGGATCCGCACGGCGACCTCATCGAAGACGTGCTCGCGCACGTGCCGAAGGAGCGCGCCAAAGACGTGGTGCTCTTCAACCCGGCCGACACGGAGCGCCCGATGGGCCTCAACTTGCTCGAGGCGCACACCGACGAAGAGAAAGACCGCGCATCGCTCGACGCGATGGAGATCTTCATCAAGCTCTTCGGCAACGAGATCTTCGGCCCGCGCATCCAGCACTACTTCCGCAACGGCTGCCTCACGCTGATGGACGACGAAGAGGAAGGCGCCACGCTCATCGACGTGCCGCGCCTGTTCGTCGACGACGAGTTCCAGCGCTACAAGGTGAGCAAGGTGAAGAACGCGGTGGTGCGCAGCTTCTGGGAGCACGAGATCGCCAAGACCGGCGCGCGCGAGAAGGAGGAGATGATCCCGTACTTCAGCGCGAAGTTCGGGCCGTTCGTCACGAACACCACCATGCGCAACATCATCGGGCAGCCGAAGAGCGCGTTCAACATCCGGCAGATTATGGACGACGGCAAGATTCTGCTCGTGAACCTCTCGAAGGGCCGTATCGGCGACGTGAACGCGCAGCTGCTCGGGCTCATCTTCGTCAACAAGGTGAACATGGCCGCGCTCAGCCGCGCCGATGTGCCGCAGGATCAGCGACGGCGCTTCTACCTGTACGTCGACGAATTCCAGAACTTCGTCACCGACGCGTTCGCCACCATTCTCTCCGAGGCGCGCAAGTACGAGCTCGGGCTCATCATGGCGCACCAGTACATCGGGCAGCTCGTGGGCAAGACCGAGGAGTACGGCCAGGCGAGCACCAAGATGCGCGACGCCGTGTTCGGCAACGTCGGCACCATCCTCAGTTTCAAGATCGGCGCCGAAGACGCCGAGTACATGGCGAAGGAAATGGCGCCGGTGCTCAGCGAGCAGGATGTCATCGGCATCCCGAACTTCCACTGCTACGTCAAGCTCAACATCAACAATACCAGCTCGCGCCCGTTCAGCATGGCCACCATCTACGACGAATCGCAGCGCAACGAGAAGCTCGCCGAGCTCATCAAGGAGTACAGCCGCATGAAGTACGGCCGGAAGAAAATCTTCGTGAATCAGGAGATTGAAGATCGGATCGGGATTACACGGTAAAAATGCATAGCTGCTCCTCCCGCAGGGGAAAGCCATGGCTTTCCCCTGCGGAGCTGGGAGATTTTGCAAATAAATGGCCCGAACATTCTCGCAGCCATCACAATTGATTTTAATGGCTATTCAGTTAACGCAGAAAATGGCGTTTCCTCCTTTTCTAGACAGGCG
>CAZWBO010000032.1:0-13588 GCA_964632375.1 uncultured Candidatus Peribacteria bacterium
GAGCTCGCTCGCATTCGTCGGTGCGGTATTGCGGAGCAGAGAGGAGGGTGGCCACCTTTGAGCAGCACGGTCACGTGCCTATACCCAGAATGATCCAAAGTGGTGATGGAAGTGTGGCCGGGAGGAACGAGCGTAACTGGCTCGATGGTCACTCTTCTCTCTACGTGGACCTCGTAGCGCTTCTGGGCGTACTGGTCCGATGCGCCCGGTGGTGTCAGTGATAAAAAAGAAAACGTGTTTGTCTGTATTGTTTGTTGGTGATCCTCGTCCGTTCTCGATGGATCGTAGTAGCGTATGTGGGGTCGGGAAGTTCTGCAACGAGTTGGCATCGTCAGCAGAAGCATTCCCATGTTTGAATATATTTTGTGAACAAATTAATGGCTTATATAAGCCATAAAGTATTAATGATCACTCTATGTGTTCAATCAACCAAGGAAACTGTACATACAGGAAAATGTACAGAATAGTTTTCTAAGATGTATGGAGAAGTGACGGGGAAGTAAGAATGAGGAAGGAGGAAGTAAGATACGTTTCTCCCTTTCTCCTTCTTCAATTTCCAGGGTATTCGTCGCTTGGCCTTCGACCAAAATCGCCTCGCTCGGTACACCCCTAAACTAAGAACTATAAGCCAAAAACCCTTTCCCTTCCTATCACTCACCCCAAAAGACTGATACGCTTCTGCTATGAACGACCGCCAGAGCAAATTGCTGATGGCCATCATCGATCAGTTCATCGAGACGGCGATTCCGGTGGGGTCGAAGAAGCTGCTCGAGACGAGCAGCCAGTTCGATCTTTCGTGCGCCACCATCCGCAACGAGATGCGCGCGCTGGAAGATATGGGCTACTTGGATCAGCCGCACATCTCGGCCGGCCGCGTGCCGACGGCCCAAGGCTACCGCATGTACGTGCAGGAGTTCATGGAGCCCACGCAGCAACTCACGCTGGTGCGGCAGCGGTTCGATACGCTGCGCGAGCAGTACTACCGGCGCAAAGACCAAGAGAGCGCCTACGAAGCCGTGGCGCTCCTGGCGCAGATGTCACCCAACATCGCTTTCGCTACCGTGCCGCACAAAGACCGCGTGTACTACCTCGGTCTCGCGAACGTGCTGCGCCAGCCGGAATTCCAGGTGAACCCGCTACTGGCCAGCAACGTGGTGGAGGTGTTGGAGGAGCGGCTCACCGATTTGCTCGAGGCTATCGAGATCGACGACAAAGTCCGCTACTACATCGGCGACGAGCACGTGCTGGGCCAGATGCAGAGCTGCAGCCTCATCGCCACGCGCTACCAACTGCGCGGAACCACGGGCGTGGTGGGCATCCTCGGGCCAATGAGGATGGATTATGCGTACAATACGGTCGCGCTTCAGCTCATTGTGGATTTGCTCCATAAAACATGACCAATCGATTGCTACATTGCAAAATGGTGAAATTGCTCACGAGCGATCTTCAGGTCTGTTGCCTTAGCAATTTTACAATTTAGCAATGTAACAATGTCACCGTTCTCTGTACTGTATCCCCCATGTCCCGCTCCCCAGACACTCAGGTCCTTCTGCGTATCCGCCCCTCCCTGCCGGATCCCGACGAGGTGAGTGCCGGCCGCGGGCCGCTGATGATGGAGGCGGTGCTGTCGTCGTTTCACTCGCTGAAAGGCCACAATGCGCAGGTGGGGCTGGAGATCGGCTATGCCGACGGGAAGATCGGTCTCTTCGCGCGTACGACGCTGCGCGCCGCGCCGCTGGTCGAGAGCCAGCTGTACTCGCAGTACCCGGATGCCGAGATCGAGCGCGTGAGTTCGTCGATGTTTGCGGCGCGCGCGCATGAGGAAATTTTTACGACCGATCTCGTCTTCACCGATCCCGAGCTTTTCCCCATCAAGCGGCACCCGCAGTTCGTCGACATGGCGAGCCGGCAGTCCATCGATCCCATCGCCGGCATCACGTCGGCGCTGGTACGGTACTTCAAGCCGGGCATGCGCGGGCACGTGCAGATCATCCTCACGCCCACGGGCGGGAGTCTGCGCCGGCGATCGCTCAAGTTCCTGCCGCTCCTCACGAAGGGGATTCCCAAGTACTGGCCGGCGTACGCGAACTTCTTCACCAAGGTGCATTTCGCGCGCGGGTCCACGAGGCTCCTGCTCTGGCCGCTCGATCTGCTGATGGGCGGGTGGCGCGCGTGGTTCGGGCAACTCAGCAAAACGAATATCTCGCTCTTCACGGGCGAGGAGACGGAAGGGGATCGCGACGAGGATCTGAAGATGGGCATGCGCAGCCACGACCGGGAGGATTCCCTCACGGCGGCGGTGGACAAGGTGAATCGCCTGCTGTTCCTCGTGAACATCCGCGTGAGCGTGATCGCGCCGAAAGGCATCGCGGACGAGGCGCAAGCGAAGGTGGAGGAGATCGCGTCCAGTTTTCGGCAGTTCAGTCTGCCGCACTGCAACGGGCTGAAGCCGCTCAGCATTCATCAGTCCTCGCAGATCCCGCACGATTTCCGCGCCACGCCGTACGTGATGTCGGTGGAAGAGATCGCGACCATCTGGCACGTGCCGAACATTTTGGTGAAGACGCCCAACATCGACTGGGTGCTGAGCAAGAAGGTCGAGCCGCCCGTAGATTTGCCAATCCCCACCCCGGCTCGCGATGCTCGCCACCCCTCCCCCGAAACGGGGGAGGGTCCCGAGCCGAGCGAGGGGGGTGGGGAGGAACTGACGGTGCTCGGCGAAGCCGTATTCCGCGGCGAGCGCACCAAGTTCGGCATCCGCGTCGACGACCGGCGGCGACACATGTACGTCATCGGAAAGACGGGCATGGGAAAATCCACGCTGCTCGAGAACATGGTGTTCTCCGACATCCAAGCCGGCAAAGGCCTGGCGGTGATCGATCCGCACGGCGATCTGATCGAGAACGTGCTGAAGATGGTTCCGGCGCACCGGACGAACGACGTCATCCTCATCGAGCCGGCCGACCGCGAGTTTCCGATCTCGTTCAACATGCTCAGTTGCCCCAATCCGGAGCAGCGTGGGCTCGTGGCGTCGGGGCTCATGAGCATCTTCAAGAAGCTGTGGCCGGATGCGTTCTCGGGCCGCATGGAGTACATCCTGCGCAACGCGCTCCTGGCGCTGCTGGAGGCCGAAGGCAACTCGATGCTCGGCATCATGCGCATCTTTTCGGATGATCAATTCCGCAAGAAAGTGATGGAGAACGTGTCGGATCATTTGGTGAAGACGTTCTGGGAGGTGGAGTACACGTCGTGGTCGGACAAGTACCGTACCGAGGCCATCGCGGCTATTCAGAACAAGATCGGGCAGCTGCTCTCCACGCCCGTCATCCGCAACATCGTCGGGCAGGTCAACTCGAAGCTCGACGTGCGCCATGCGATGGATTCGGGGAAGATCATCCTGGCCAACCTCAGCAAAGGGAAATTGGGCGAGGACAACTCGGCGTTCCTCGGTGCCATGCTCGTCACGAAGTTCCAGCTCGACGCCATGAGCCGCGCCGATATTCCGGAGAATGAGCGGCGCGATTTCTTCCTGTACGTCGACGAGTTCCAGAACTTCGCCACCGAATCGTTTGCGACGATCCTCTCGGAGGCGCGCAAGTACCGGCTGAGTCTGACGATGGCGCACCAGTACATCGGGCAGCTGCTGCTGGCCAATAACTCCACGGCGCTCCAAGACGCGGTATTCGGGAACGTAGGGACCATCTGCAGTTTCCAGGTGGGATCCGACGACGCCGAGCCGCTCAGCTTGCAGTTCGAGGAAGTGGTGGCGCCGAAGGACATCCTCAGCCTGCCGAAGTACCAGGCGTACATGCGCCTGATGATCAAAGGAATCCCCAGTAAACCGTTCTCGGTCTCGACGCTGCCGCCGCCGGACGCGCAGGCCGATGCGAAGCGCGTGGAGACGATCCGACGTCTCTCGCGCGAGCGCTACACCGAGCGGCGCGACGCGGTGGAGGAGAAGATTGCCAAGTGGCTGGCGACGGCGAAGGACGCCATCGTGCACGCGAAGTCGGTCGAGAAGCAGAAGGAGAAAGAGGAGGAAGAGAAGAAGAAGGCGCGCGCAAAAGGCATGAAGCTCGACGAGTACCGCAAGTGGCGCGACCGCGAGATGTGGATCAACGAATATAACCAGCTGCGCAAGAAGCGCTACCTGGCCGAGACGGCCGGCGGCGAACCGTTGAACGATGCGGATTGGGCGCGGTGGCCGGAGCTCGAGCAGAAACTGACCGAGACCGGCGGCATCCCGCCGCCAAGCAAGGCGCTGACGGGCGAGGGGAAGAAGCCGAAGGCCGAAGGGAAAGGGGAATAGGACTGAGGGAAATGCGAGAGGTAGCGCATTCATTTTGATGCCTTTTTCTGCTATAATGTGAGGAAAACACATGATCCATTTCCGCATCAGTCAGGCTCTCCGAAGACGCGTTCTGGGCGCGCTTGCCCTCGTGATGGCCGTCGGCGCGCTGTCGTGGATCGGCGCAGGCAGGATGACCGCGCAGGTGGGCGATGATTTCAATCCCTTCGCCGCGTACATGAGCAGTGATGCAGCGTCGAGCGATCCATTCGGTTCGACGTGGATGCTCGACCCGTACGCGTCGTCGGCGGGCTACGTCGACCCCTTCGGGAATCCCTACGACGGCGCATCATCTTCCCTCTTCGATCCGTGGGCAGCGGCGAGTGCCGCAAGCAGCACGTCGTCGTCTTCAGCCGCGTCGCCGACAGCGTTCTCTGCGCCGACTGCCGCACCGCCCGTTACCCAGTTCTCCGATATCGATGCCAAGACGCTCGAAGGTGTGGCTGCGAAGGCGTTGGGGCTGAAGGGCATCGTTCGCGGATTCCCCGACGGCACGCTGCGCCCCGGCGACACGCTCACGCGCGCGCAGGCGGCGAAGATGCTCATCAAGATCACGATCCCCTCCGATCCGACCACGCCGGGCCCGCAGGTGTTCAAAGACGTTCCCTCCGATGGCCAGTGGCACGTGCCGTACGTGAACATGGCCGCCGCTCTCGGATTCATCAAGGGCTACCCGGATGGCACGTTCCGCCCGGAACAGACCGTGACGCGCGCGGAATTCGCCACCATGCTCGGGCGGTTGCTGCAGGTGACGGCAGATCCGCAGGTACCGCTCACGGCGCAGGATGTGCCGAAGGGCGAGTGGTTCAGCGACAGTGTCATCGCGTCTCTGTCGCGCGGGTTCTACCCCGGCGAGGCAAAGTTCTTCCACCCCACGCGGCCCATCACGCGCAGCAGCGCGATCATCGCCATCTATAAAGCGATGCTCTGGAAGGGGATGATTCAGGAGTGATGAAATAAAATAGAGTTGATATACTGTCCAGGTATGCAGCCATTCGAGTTTGCATTGGTGCTGGTGACGACGGTTGCGTATGAGGAAAACCGAAAGTACCTGAAGCTCGTTATACGCGAACTGCGCTTCCGGGCGATCGGAGAATATCCGCCGCCGATTCCGTTGTCGGATTCTACGGAGTAATTTCTTCTCTGCATTGCGCTTTTGTGCAGGGAACCGGTGAAGTTTGTTGCGAAATTTCTGTCCTGAATTACCATGTGCACTATCCATTACACACTCGACAATGCCACGAACCGAATCACATGAGCCGGTACTCAGGATACCAAACGGACCCAAAGACGGTCCGATTCCCTCAGAGCGTGTTTTAAAAGTACCTCTGTGTCATGGTTCGTCTCCGCTCACCATGACAGATTGTGCTCTAAAACAAGAAGCGAAGCGTGTCATCCCGAGCGGAGACGAGGGACGACACGCGTTTGACGGCTTTTTAAACAGGCTCTCAGAGGGAAAGCCACCAGATACCGAGCATCCGCGGAATACATTGAAGACTCTGTTTCTTGGCCGTTCGAAACCGAGAACCCCATCTCATGTGCCGGTGAATCGCATTGAGGGACAGGACTAGGCATCAATCCCCGGCACCGGGAACTTCCGACAGAACGTCTTCACCTCCTCATGTAACTCCTTGATGGCGTTATCATCATCTTTCTTGGCGATGGCTTGGAGCATGAAGCCGCCCAGTGTTTCCATGTCGGCTTCCATCATGCCGCGCGTGGTGATGGCGGGCGTGCCGAGGCGGACGCCGGACGGATCCATGGGCGAGCGGGTGTCGTCGGCGATCATGTTCTTGTTGAGGGTGATGCCGATGCGATCGAACAGGTGCTCCACTTCCTTTCCAGGCAGGTCCCACGACGTGACGCAGTCGATCATCATCAGGTGATTGTCTGTGCCGTTGGTGACGAGCTTTGCGCCGTTGTTCATGAAGAACTGTGCCAGGTGCTTGGAGTTCTTGATGATCTGCTGCGCGTAGTCCTTGAACTCCGGCTTCAGCGCCTCGCCGAAGGCCACGGCCTTGGCGGCGACCATCTGCATGATGGGCCCGCCCTGGAAGCCGGGGAAGACCATCTTGTCCATCTTCTTCCCTAATTCCGCTTCGCGCGTGAGGATCATGCCGCCGCGTGGGCCGCGGAGCGTCTTGTGCGTGGTGGTGGTGATGACGTCGAAGCCGTCGGCGAAGGGGTTGCGCAGGGCCTTGCCGGCGATGAGCCCGGCGATGTGCGCCATGTCGGCCACGGTGTAGGCGCCGACCTCGTCGGCGATGGCCTTCATCTTCGCGTAGTCCAACTCGCGCGGGTACGCCGAGAACCCGGCCAGGATGATCTTGGGCTTCTCGCGCTTGGCTACTTCCCGCATTTCGTCGTAGTCGATGGCGCCGGTTTCCACGTCCTTCATCTTGTAGCGCACGAACTTGAAGATCTTCGTGAGGTACGTAATGGGATGCCCGTGCGTCAGGTGCCCGCCGTGGCTCAGATCCATGCCCATCACCGTGTCGCCCGGCTCCAAGAGCGCGAAGTACATGGCCACGTTGGCCGGTGCGCCCGCGTGCGGCTGCACGTTGGCGTGGCCGGCGTCGAAGAGCTGCTTGGCGCGCTCGATAGCCAGCGATTCCACGGCATCGGTGAACTCCTGCCCGCCGTAGTAACGCTTGTTGGGGTAGCCCTCGGAGTACTTGTTATTGAATACCGTGCCCATCGTCTCGAGTACGGCCGACGACACGTAGTTCTCGGATGCGATCATCTCCACGCCTTCCTGCTGGCGCTTCTGCTCGCCCATGAGCGCGGCGAAGACTATCGGGTCGGCGGCTTTGAGTGCGTCGTAGGTGGGCATGAGGGGATGGGGAAGGAGACAAGGATACTCAAAAATCCTCACGAGCAACATCCATCGTAGATGGACGGTTGCCGGGTGCGAGAGGAATGGGTCGTTGCGTTTACACAGTAGGTGCTGATGGCGGTGGATGCAACGAAATTGCATCGCGCCGTCCGGATTCAGCGCGTGCCGGTCTCCTCACGGCAGAAGGATATCGCGTGCCGTCACCAGTGCATCCATCTTCTCGTCGTGATCCTCGACGGGAATCTGATTGAGGAGCTGACATTCAAAGGATATGCCCCAATACTTTATCTGCGGATTGATCGTCCGCTGCGCGGTAATCCACTTGTCGTACCCGCCGTTCCCGCGGCCGATGCGGTAGCCCCTGCGGTCGAACGCGCGGCCCGGCACGAGGACGAGATCGAGTGTTGTCGCATTGAGCAGCGGACAATCGAAACCCGGTTCGCGGATATTCAGCTCGCCGGTGGTCAGAGCATTCAGACTCTCCACGCGGCGGAACGTGAGTTGCATCTTATCGAAGCGGGGCAGGTGGACGGCGATGCCGCGCGCGAGGAATTCGCTGATGGCCGGTTCCAAATCCACTTCGTCTTTCAATGCAACATAGGCGCACACGCTCTTGGTATCGGGCGGCAACTGTTCCAAAATCCGCCGGCAGATCGACCGGCTCTCGGCCGCCCGGTCGCCCTCGCTCATGCGGAGAATGCGCTCTTTGACGGACTGCCGCAGGTGGGATTTTTCGTCCTGGATATGCATAGTCGGTAGTTTGTAGTTTGTAGTCGGTAGTGACAAGGTTATATCTGTCTCACTACAGACTACCGACTAAAGACTACAGACTCAGAACACATCCGCCGCCGCTTCCGCCAGGTTCACCAAATCGTCCCGCAGTGGCGGGGATTTCGAGAGTTCCTCGTCGAGCACGCATTCGATGCGGAACGGATGGTGAAACAGCTGCCTGAGCAGGGCTTCGACGGAAGAGGATGCGTCGTGCTGCGCCACGCGGTCGCGGTGGAAGCCGGAGGGAAAGCTGAGGATCACTTTGTCGCCGCGGATGGCGACGAGACGTCCGTTCTTCAGCGACATCTTGGCGGAAGAAGGCATGGTCTGGTTCACGATGTCTGGCCACTTGTCGAGCAGCGCCTCGAACGAGAGGTTGATTGGTTGAGTGATTGAGTGGTTTGTGGCTGCCGGTTGAGGGGAATTCTGCGCAGGAGCGGCAATCGGTGCCGGAGCTGATGGGATGGTGTTCGCTGGTGCCGCTTCTGACTGCTGCCTTCTGACTTCTGATTCCTGCCCGCTGCCCGCTGCCCGCTGTCCGCTCGCTTGCAGTAATGCTGCTTCCAATGCAAGCGCCGGCACAGGCGAATACCGCAGATCCTTCACGGCTTGCAGGACTAGATCGATCAGCCGTACGGTTTCATCGATCGGCTGTTTCTGCTCGACGGCCTTGTGGAGCATTCTGCGCAGCTCTGCCAGCAGTTCGCGGGCAAACGATTCCAGCGACACGCCGGCCTCGTCGAGGGTGTCGATGCTCCTGATGATCGTCTCGCGGTTGCCCGATGCGATGGCGTCGAGGACGCGCGTCACATGCTCGATGCCGATGCCGCCCATGCGCTGTTGCACGTCTTCCACGGTAATAGCGGGCAGCGAGCGCAGCTGATCCAGCATCGAGATGGCATCGCGGAGCCCGCCTTGCGCATGGCGCGCGATGGCCTGGACGGCTTGGGGCTCGATGACGATGGATTCCTGCTCCGCGATGTACTGCAGGCGGCGGATCATGTCGTCGTCGGCGATCTGCCGGAAGGTGAAGCGCTGGCAGCGCGACTGGATGGTGGCGGGCACCTTCTGCAGCTCGGTGGTGGCGAGGATGAAGTACGCGTACGCGGGCGGTTCTTCGAGCGTCTTTAGCAGCGCATTGAATGCCTCGCGCGTGAGCATGTGCACCTCGTCGATGATGTAGACCTTGGCAACAGCTGCGACGGGGGAGAACTGGATCTTCTCCACCAGCGAGCGAATGTCGTCGATGCCGCGGTTACTGGCCGCGTCGATCTCGATCAAATCCGTCACCGTCCCTTCCTCCACGCCCTTGATGGTCTGTTCCTTCAGGACGGAATCCTCCATGCCTTCCGTCAGCAGGCTCTTGGCCAGAATGCGCGCCAGAGAAGTCTTTCCGGTCCCGCGCGGCCCGGCGAACAAGTACGCATGCGCCACTTTGCCCTGCCTCACCGCCTCGGACAACGTCGTCACCACAGTCTGCTGCCCGGAGACATCGGCGAAGGTTTGGGGCCGGTATTTGCGGTAGAGGGACATGGGGGGAGAGTAGCAGCTACGGGGGAAGACCCCAAGACTGCACCCTTCGAGACGCCCTTCGCTCCGCTTCGGGCTCCTCAGGGTGACAGGGTGGGTGTCTTAGCGTCTTGGATTTTCTTTGCAATCTTGCATTCTTGCAGCCTTGAATTCTTCATCAGCTCTTAGTTTTATAGTGTATGATGCTCGTACAAATTTCTTTCTCCTCCCATGAAGCGTCTCTTCCTCCTCTCGCTGCTCACCCTCGGTCTTGTTGCCTGCGGCGTCGATACCACCGGGCTCTCGAAAGACAGCAGCCGCAAGCCGGCCGGGAACCCCGATGCCGCCATTTCCGTCGTGGAGTACTCCGATCTGCAGTGTCCCGCTTGCCGTACGGCCAACATGATTGTTACGAAGGCGATTGTCCAGAAGTACGGCACCGACATGCGCTTTGAATTCCGTCACTTCCCGCTGCGCACCATTCATCAGTTCACCATGGACCTGTCCGAAACCGCCGAGTGCGCGGCCGACCAGGGCAAATTCTGGGAGTACGTCGATACGGCGTACGAGAAGCAGCCGGATCTGACCAAGTCGTCGGTGCGCCAGTGGGCGGCGGGTTTGGGCCTCGACATGCAGCTGCTCGACCGCTGCGTGAAATCGCACATCAAGCGCGATGAAATTCTCGCGGATTACCAGAAAGGATTGGATGATGGCGTGGAAGGCACGCCGACCTTCTTCGTGAACGGCAAGAAGGTGGCCAGCAACCTCGACGCGATCAGCGCGGCGATCGAGGAAGCGAAGAGCGGGGCAGGGCAAAGGCTGTGAGGAATTGAAAATTGAGAATGGAAAATTGAGAATGATGGAAGCCCTTTTTTATCGTTCACTTCCATTATTCTCAATTTTCCATTTTCAATTCTCAATTTTTAATTCGCCATCACTCCGCCAATTGCGCGAACCCGTAGATCCGCTTTAGCCGTGTGTCGTACAACACGGCCGTTTGGTAGTCGTTGCTCTTAGGGACCGCGTACGACTGCGCGCCGTACTCGGTGCGGAGGAGCCCAAGATCGACGGCCGAGGCATCCGGGAACTGTACGTCGCGCGGGTCCACGGCTTTGCTGAGCATCAGGTGGAGCGCGGGGCCCGGATCGGTGGCAAAATCCACGCTCAGGTACAGCGTGCTCTCGAGTAAGAGAGCTATGCCGGTCACATTCTGCTTCGCGGGAAGGAATGTACCGACGCGCCCCGCTACGATCTTCGCGGTCTCTTCTTTGGAGCGGGCTGTGGCCTGGTCCTTCAATTGTTCCAGGTACGATTTCCTCGCGGCATCTTTCGCCAGATCTTTCTGCTCATGGATGAGCATATCGACCATCGTCTGGCCGAGATCGTCGAAGTGCTGCTTGGCGGCGAGGGGGTTGCGCATCGGGTCCTCCGTGCGCGCGGCGGGGGCGGAGGGGGAGCAGGCTGTCAGGAGTGCAGTGCAAAGAAGCGTCGGGGCGAAGGAGAGAAATCTACGCATAGGAGAAAATGAGTATATGACATCATTATATGATTTTTCATTACATGTCTAGCCTGCCTGTTTTAGCTTCTGTATACCAGAATCATCGGCGAGGGTGAACGAGAGATTATTTTTAATGAGGAAGGACAAGCCTGTGCGTAAGGGTCCTTTCACCTGGCTCCGTATCTCTTCCTGGCGTGCGTAGCTCATATTCGTCGCAATCAATGTTGTCCAATAGCCGAACCGCGGATCATCTTTGTTTCGCTTCACCTTTCCGTAAATTGCTTCTGCTGTAGCTTTTGGTGATGATGAATCCACATACAGTATCTGCGCTGCATTGCACTCGTCTCGAACTGCCTCATCCACATTCGTATCGCCGTCCAGGATGTTCTTCTCGACTCCCTTCGAGTGGCCGTCTTCTATATACTGCTTCGTCCGCTCCTTATGAAGCGGGTTCTGAAGATCCTGCTGGCCCATCTCCTCGTTCCAGTAGCCACGAGTGAGTATCCACTTCAGATTTCCCCACATCTGCAGGATTGCATTTAGCTCTTTTGCCGCCTCGGGCCCTTTCTTCGCTTCTTCCAGTGGTTTGATGACGAGAGATCGATGTGGCTCCTCGATTCCCGATATGATCATCCGCAGGTCGTCCATTACCTTCTGTGGATCCTCCTCTTTAGTTTCCATCTGATCCGTCCGGTATTGCTTGAGATAATTTTGCATTGATTTCAGCTCCAGATCGTCCGCATCGATGCTTGTTGCTTCCGCGAGGTATTCTTCTGCCCCCTCCCAATCGTCATCGTACAGTGCATGTCTGATGCGCATTTTCAGCCTGCTTACGGTGGTATTCTGCATTTTCCCCTCTTCCAGGCGCCACTTGCCTTCGTCAACGTGGGCTTCGCGTTGCTCGTAAGGACACTGAAGGAATGTGTCCAGATCTACCGCAGGGAATCCGCGCGGCACGCCTCGCTTCTTCATTTCACTCTCATTTGTGTCGAATTGCACACGTACCTTTCGCCAGTTCTTTATATAGAAATTTTCGAAGGTGCCCTTCATGAACTCATTTACTTCTGCGGGGGTCTTGAAGTGCGAGAAGATACGGTCCATCCATTTTGCCACCTTCGATGGATCCATAATTCTATTGGAGCCTGTAGAAAGGGCATCAAGTTTCTTACGAATGTCGCTATGGCTTTGTTCCATATCTGGTCCTTTCGATCTGGCCCGCAGAATTGCGCGAACCTTTTGCAGAAGCGCCAGGCGCTTAGGGTACTTCAAAGTGAGGAAGTCATCTTCGCTCACGAAAGTGCCCAGCTCGTTCACGTCTTTCGGTGTCAGGCTCTTGAACTGAGGATCCTTCAAGAGTTCCCGCCTCTCCTTCGCGACTTTCTTCCACTCGCCCAAGTAGCGGGGGAGCTTCTCACGAATGTATTTCTCTTTCTCCTTGTAGAACACATTGGGGTCTCTGAATTTGTCCGATAGTTCTTGGATAATGCGCATCGACACCGCACGCGGCTGTTGATTATAGGCATTGAGCAGCGTGTTCATGAGTTCGTCGTGATACAGCAGATGCGCGGAATCCATCATCCGTCGCGCTTCCTCCCAGAATGTCTCCCATCCGGAAATGTCTTCTTCGGTTAGGCTGATGTGAGCGAGACCGGTCCGCAGTTTTAGGGTTTCCTCTGTTGAAGCGGCGTGCAGCTCATCGTACGTGACGCGAAAGTACGTCTGAAAGTTCTCGATGATCCTGTCGCGCCTCTCCGCGAGATTGACGGATTTCGTAAAGGTATCGACGGCAGTTTCACCGCTTACTCCAGCCTTTTCTTCGACAGTAGCCATGTACTCGCATTGTGAGGATGCTCGCTGGGGATTACAAGGTTTCTTTCAGGATTTCCTCCATCCAAAACCCGCTTCCCATCGCGCTTCCCTCTGCTATTCTGCGCGCATAATCGTCTTAGCCTCCGCGTTCCGCGACGCTGCGGCCGAGAAGCCGACCTCCTGCCACTATGATTCTCTCCGATCGTGACATTAAGAAGGCGCTGGAATCCGGGCGCGTGAAGATCGATGTTCCCGCGGGGGAGTACCTGCAGCACGTCCACGCCTCGAGTATGGACTTGCGCCTCGGCAGTACGTTCAAGCTGTACGAGCACAGCAAGTTTGCGGTGCTCGACCCCAAGCGGCCCGAGACGTTCCACGGTCTCATGCGCACCATCGTGGTGGCGGAAGGGGAATCGTACATCGTGCAGCCGGGCGAATTCGTCCTGGGCGTGACACAAGAGACCATCACGCTGCCGGACGATCTGGTGGCGCGGGTGGAAGGCAGGTCGTCGCTCGGACGCCTCGGCATCATCGTCCATTCCACGGCCGGGTTCGTGGATCCGGGTTTCTCGGGCACCATCACGCTCGAGATCAGCAACCTGAACCGCATGCCGGTGGCGCTGTACCCGGGCATGCGCATCTGCCAGCTCGCGTTCGAGGTGATGTCCAGCGCGGCGGAGACGCCCTACAACAAGAAGCCGTTCAGCAAGTACCAGAATCAGGTGCTGCCGGAAGAGAGCCGGCTGGCGGCGGATCCGGAGTTTGTGGCGAAGAGGTGAAAGTTTGGTGGACGATACTGGATTCGAACCAGTGACCT
>CAZWBO010000033.1:0-13220 GCA_964632375.1 uncultured Candidatus Peribacteria bacterium
TGCAGCAGCGCCTGCGTCAACGCCTCGGCCAGTGGAATGCCGTTATCCACCGCTTCGTCGATTTGCAGGAGCGTACACCCGAGATCCGCTTCCAGTTCGGTATCGATGTCTTGCTCCCTCTCTTCCCATGTTTTCTTTCCGAAAGTATTTTTCTTGCCCAGCTGCCAATCCATCCATTGCTGTGCGACGAGGCTGCCATGAAGCTCTGCGCGTTGCAGAAGCTGCGCGTCCACCGCGCCGAATCTTCCTTTCGTTACGTGCGCGATGTATGTCAGGGCTCCTTGCGTGTACTGGTTCCGCTGTTCGTCCGAAAGCACTTGCAGGCGTTTCTGTCCCAATGCGGTGTTCGCTTTCTCCTGCGCAGTGAGAAGGGTGTCGGGTATGTCCGGCAGTTGCGCGCCATGGCGGAAGTACGCCGCATATCCCTCACTCCTCGCCGCAGTGTCAGCATTCAGGAACGTTTCGTTCATAGTTTTTTGACCGTCCAGTGCGGCCCCCACAGCGCTGCCGGCAGCGAAGGCGGCACCGAATGTCAGATCGTCCGGCGATGTGCGCTGCACATGCGCGAGCATGGCGCCGGGCGACCTCTGCTCCAGCTGCTGCTGCGTCGTATGGAGATACGACACTTCCTCTTCCATTTCACCCCGCGCCCACATGCCGCCTTCCACCGCGCCACTGAGCGTCGTACCGGCGACGCGTCCGAATCGCAGCCCGATGCGCGGTAATCGATACATCAGTGCCGTCGCGCCGGCATCGCCGGCGAGGGCGACTCGCTGCGCATCGATCTCGCGCTGGATCTGTGCGCGGCGATGATCGTCTCTCTCCTGGGCGAGCTCCTTTTGCAATGCCGGTACCTTGCGCCGGAACACGTCGTAGGCGCGTACAGCGGTGGCTATTGCAGGAACGGCGACGAGTGCCTTCCCCCCGAGGCCGGCCGGTACATGGGTGATGGGAGCTTTGATGGCGGGCACGACGATCTGGTTCCGCAGTTTCCCGAGGAGATTCACAATGCCGCGCGCGCCGGGAATCCAGTTCAATCGCGGATGCTGTGCCAGTTCAAAGGCGCGTCGCATGCCGGCGCTCTGAACGAAGGTGTCGGCGTGAGCTGCTATCGCCGCTTTGCGGTGTTTCGTGGCGACGTTTCGAAAATTCTCCCATGCGTCGAGGCTGCCGGACGACCGGGCGCACTGTTCCAGTGCTTGCTTGAGTTCCGTTTGCGCCAAGGAACTTGCGGCGGGCAATCCCTCGACGGCATCGTAGATTTTCGTGAATGCGTGCGAGGCGCCTTGAATGTCGTTTGGATTGATCCCGAGGAATCTCGATCGGAGAGCATTTCTCATGCTGTTTACTGCGCCGTTATTGAAAGAACTCCTGTTATAGGACGTGCTCAATCGTGATTTGATCTTGTCGGGAAGCGTTGATGCACGGAATCTGGCGCGCGCCAACTCGATACTTCCTACCGTGGCAGTTGCTGCCCCACCGGTGGTGAGTACCGGATGGTCCGTCATGAGGGAGCGGAAGACGTTCCATCCCTCGCGGCTGCCGGCTATCATCGATCCTGCACCGATCTTCATGCCGATCGCCAGCATTGCTTTGAGTACCTCCCAGGATTTTGCGAACATCTTCGCATCGACCTCGATGCCGAGCCTCTTGTACTCCTCGGCAATCTCTTCCGCCGATTTCGTCAGCATTGTTTCGGCAATGCGCTGCGCCGCCAGAGTTTTTTTGTGCTGGTCCCACGATAGGTCATTGCTCATGATGTACCGCAGTATCTCTGCCTGCATCAGCACGACGCCGCTGGGATTCCCATTCTGAATCATCCGGCCGTAGAAATAGAACCTCAGCGCCTGGTGCGGATCCATGTGGTCGAGCAGGTACGTCTTCACCGTCTTCTCGTTCTCGCGCGGGTCGGTCGCCGCATCGCGGTCGGGGAACACGCCGTGGAAGAAGGGGAGCATGAATTTCTGCGTGTTGCCGTTCTTGATGTCCTCGTACAGTTTCCAGAGAATTCTCTTGCTCGCCTCTGGTGCATTGGGCGATAGCGACGCACCGTTCACCGTGCCGCCGGCTACGTCACCAAACGCTTTCAGGATATCGGCGGTCGTGAGCGAATCGATATCGATATCCGTGAGTTTCAATTCTTCTTTGTACTGCTGTGCGAAGCGACGTACTTCTTGCTGGAAGGCGGAGCCCTGGGCGGATAGTGCTTCCATGTTCAGGTTTTTTACCGCCGTGGCGATGTCGCCGTTCGCTTCGCTGATTGCATCCACGATCGGCATGCTGGCGGCGTAGCTGGCTGCACTCTCTTCCAAGTACTGTTCCAGCGACATCGCATCGATCTTCGCTGTCACTTCGGCATCATTCAGTCCTTTCCGCTTGAGTGTGTTCTCCAATGCCCCGCGGTGGTTACCGCAGAATTTCAGGAGGAAACGCGCAGCTTTCTGCCGGCTCGGAAGATCGTCGCCGCGAAGCTCGAAGCCCGGAATGCGCGTGTGGTCGATCGCGGTCCCGTCGATGCCCATGCACAGCGTCTTCATGGTCAGGTTCCTCTGCGTGCACATGTTGATGATGTCTGTCACCTGATTCACCTTCGCGCTCTCCGGCACGTCCTCCCAGTCCTCCGTTTCCGAAAAGCGAATGAGTCCTTTGGCGAAGAGCTTATGCCGTACGTTCTTCGCCTCTGCGGAGTTGCCTACTTCTGTAATCGTTTTCTTGGCTTTGCTTGTCATCTCCGCTGCACGGGGCGCCACGACGCTCGCGACAGTCTCGCCCCGTCTACCCAACTCCGTCTCGATGCGCCGGATGTTCTGCTCCAGGATGTCCTTTTCTCGGCCGGCGGCTGCCAGAAGTTTCGCGCGCTCCGTTTCCAGCTGTTGTTTGAGCGTATCCATTCCCCACCGCTTGAGCGTCTCCCACAGAATGACGCCGGCGGCAGTCGCCGCACCCACGCCGAGTACTACTTTCATCATCTGCCAGACATCGCTGGCTTTCTCCTTCGCTGCCGTTGCCTTCTCGCCGAACCACGACCGGAACGCCTTCCACGCCAGCATGGTGCCGACGACAACGCCGCCGACAATGGCGATGGTTTTTGCGCGATCGGCCGTCTGCTTCGACCAGGTGGACGGGTTATACCAGATTTCCTGCTGCGCAGGATTCTCCGTCCGCGTCGTTGGACTGGTCCTTGGAGCCTGAGGTTTTTCTTTAGCGGGCGCCTCATGCGCGGCGACTTCCTGTTGCCTCTTCTGTCCAATGGCGTCCAGTGTCCGGATCTTCAACTCCGCCATGCGTCGGTCGGCATCGTTTCGTGTCTGTGCGAGGATTTCCTGCTTCTTCTCCTCAACGACTTGCATCGTCGCGCGGCTGACATTGCCACGCTCGGCCGCACTGGCCGTAGCAAGCATCACTCTGGATCCTTCGTCGATGGCGTCCACGTCGTCCTTGCCATTTGCGCGCTGCTCATCGATCTTGATTTTCAGCTGCTGGAGCATGACATTCGGCGCCGCAGTCGTTGCCTGCGGCTCCCGGTCGCGCGCCGTTTCCGGCGATGTCTCGGTGCGCGGCGTATCGTGAATCAGGCGATGCTCTTGCGACAGCGTGGCGTACAGCCGGTAGAACGAGTGGGTGTTGCACATAGGGGGAGAGGGTTATTGTTTGTCTTGGTAGGGTTTTCCCGTCACGCCGCGGACCGCTTTCTGCGCCCAGCTGGCCATGGTGTTCACGATTCTTCCCGAGCCGTACAGCGTGACATCGCCCATCGTCTTCACGCCGTCCATTCCTATGTCGATCACGGTGCCGATGGTGGCGCCGATGTCTCGCTGCGTTCGTTTCTGCTGCGTCGCGATGTTGGGATCAGCTGAAAGTATGGGTTCAGCCGTTGTTGGTGCTTCTATCATTGGCATGCTCACGTGGGGGAGATGACGACGGTATGGCCGTTTACAGTGTCAGAAAATCTCGGTTGGGTTTTGAGAGTGCTTAACATCCTCGCCACGTTGTCCAATGGAAGTTCTCCAGTAGACGTGTGCCGGCCGAACCAGCCCGTATCCGCTGTCATCGTGAGGCTGAGCGGCGACGTTGGTGTTCCGCGAGCGGCGGCATCGATTGTGGTGGGGTAACCGTCTGCTGTGATCTTGAACGCGCGCCCATCGAGTGTGATACCGCGTGATTCCACCTTGAAAGTTGTTCCGTCCGCTAATTGGATTTCTCTATTGAGAATGTCACCTTGGAGCTTATCGCTCAGTTCCGTCCGCAGATCCGGTGCATTCGGCGCCTGATTCGGAGCGGGCGGAGCGGTGTTCGGCGGCGTCGGCGATGTGTTGGGGGCGGTGGGCGGAGCAGGGGAATTTGTGGGAACAATGGTCGGCTGCAACATCTTGGTGCCCGTGAGCGCGGCCATCGAGATGGTGGCCTGCTTGTTCTGCGTCTTCAGCTGATTGATGACGGCTGCGTTCTGCGGCCGCTGTGCGAACTCGTTCGCCTTGGATTTCGCGAAATCCGGCAGCGTGAGTCTCGGCTGCGTCGTGCGTTTCTGCTCCCAGCCTGTCGCCAGCGCGCCGATGGCTGCGTCATCCTCCCTTCCCTCCCCGAGAATCAGCGGGAGTTTCAGGTCGTTCTGTAGGTACGTCGCCACTTCGGCGCGGACATGCGCTTTGGCGAAGAGGTTGGTGTAGAGGCCATCCACCATCTGCATTGTCTCGTCGGTGAATCCGAAGAGCTGCTTGCCGGCCATGTGAAGGAAATTCACGGCGCTCGCCACCATCTCGGCGATGCGCGGGTTATTCGCCATGTCCATCATCTTTTCCATGAATCCTTTGTCTTTATTGGCGTCGGCGATCTGCTGGGGCGTCAGTACCTCCGATCCGTCGTACGGAACAGGCGGTTCGGGTGTTGCGGGCGGTGCCGGATTTTGCGCGGGAGACGGCGAGGGCGGGGGAGCGGACGGAGGCGTCGACACCGCGGCTTCCACCGCCGCCTCGAATTCGCCCAGCGCGAGGCCGGCGTTCGCGATGGGCCCGGCCAGCACTGTCAGTACATCGGTCTGAACCTGCTGCAATTCCGTGCGCGCACTGGTGTCGGTCGGCGGTGTCGCATCGAGCAGCTTCTTCACGCGCACCTTCAGCCCGATGAGCGCGAGCTTCAGCTTCACCAAGTCCGGAGTTTCATTGCTCTGCACCTTGGCTTCCACTTCGGTTTTCAGCGTCGTGAGCTGCGTGCGCACCTGCTCTTTGGTCAATGCTTTCGTGCCTTCCGCCGCCGCACTGGGCGTATCGAAACCGGACACATTAGAGAGGGGAAGGAGATGATTGTTCGAGTGAATCGCAGAGAGTCTGACCGCGCAGCAGTACGGTGCGGCAGCGGTGCGCTTCGGCAGCCCAATCAATCGTCCGGACATCCATCAGCAGACTCTCCAGTTTTCCCCATTGCTGATCCGTCATCCGCTCGAGACGATGCAGCCATGCCTTTTTCTTCTCGGGCGCGAGGACGACCGAGTCTTTGATAAGCCGCTGCAGAGCTGCGATATCGATGGGCATGGAATGAGTGTGTATTTCCCTAAATTATAGCAGAAATAGGCATTTTCTCCAATAACTCCTGATGGGAACCGGACTATGCTATCCTCGGGGCAATCCTTTCCACTTTCCCTCTTATGGCAGCAAAACAGCCCGAAACCGGCATCCACGTGGAACACTTCGAGAAGGGCGTGCGGTACACCAGCGACGATTTGCTCTTGCTGGCGCGGAAGATCGGCAAATTGGCCACCTACTGTAAGAGCCTGAGAGACCCCGCGTCTTCCATACGCGTCGAAGCGGAGCGCCGGGAGACCAAGAAGGAGCGCGACCAGGTGAAGGTGATGGTGAACGTGCACCTCCCGATGAAGACGTTCCGCGCCGAATCGCGCCGTCCCACTGCCATCGACGCGCTGGATCGTTGCATCGAGAAGCTCGAGCCGCAGATCAAGCGGTTCAAGGAGAAGGCCGTCGATCGGAAGAAGCACATGAGCTTCGCCTACGGGAAGCGGGCGCGACCGGCATCGGGCGTACCCTCCGCTCGCGCTGCATGAAGCGATTCCTCCTCCCCCTCATCGCCGTCCTGTGCGCCATCGTGTCGCAGCCCGTGTGGGCCGCGACGGGCGATGTCGTCGTACCGGCGCCGTTCGTGCAGGCGATCATCGACGGGCCGGACGATTCGCCCGTAGGCCGCACGATGATTTTGAACGCGTCGAAGAGCCTCAGCTCCGGCGACCCGGTGACGTACGCGTGGTATGTGGCGGGCAGCGACGCCTCCATCAGCGAGGAGGTCGACGCCATCTACACGCCCGAGAAGCCCGGCACGCTCGATTTCCGCCTGGTGATGACGCTGACGCGCGACGGGCAGCAGATCAAATCCGAAGCCGTGCACCGCGTGATTGCGTACCATCGCAAAAGCGTGATGATCGTCGACCCGAGCGTGTCCGAAGAAACGGTGCAGTATCAAGTGCGCACGGCCAACGAGGCCGGCACGTACCTGAAAGTGCTGCGCTTGCCGCAGCCGGCGCTCGCGCAGCAGGCCGACGATGTGCTGCGCGCGCTGGTGTCGCAGAACGACGCCGCGTTCCACAACGCCGATTCCATCATCCTGTGGACAGAGGGGATTCCCGCGCTGCAGGCGCTGATGGAAGCGTTCAAGAACGATACGGAGCGGCTGAAGGAAATGCGCACTCAGACGATCGTTCTCATCACTGAGCACAATTTGCACACGCTGGCGCGCGCGGCGAACGGTCCGTTCTCGGTGCTGCGGCCGAAGCGCATCATCCTCACGCGCGTGGAGGCGCTGGGGTCGTTTCTGCTCTCGCCTTCCAGCGAGGCATTCCTCACCTCGGCGAAGGACCGCGGCATCGACCACCGCGTGCTCGACGAGACCACCGTCACCATCCGACCGTGGAATGTTCTCTCGTGGCTCGTGAACTCCATGCTCATCCAGGGCGTCTCCAGCCAGAGCATCGTGCTGCTGCTCATGCTGCCGGTGATCGCGACCATCCTCGCATTCCTGCGGCAAGTGGTGGGCGTGACGACGTTCGGTCTCTTCGCGCCATCCATCGTGGCACTCAGCTTTTTGGCGTTGGGTGTGCAGGTGGGGCTGCTCTTCCTCATCTTCATCGTCGCCACGGGATACCTCACGCGCGCGGCCATGCAGCGGTTCCGGCTGCTGTACATCCCGAAAGTGGCCATCATCCTCACGGCGGTGAGCATCACGCTGCTCATTCTCCTCAGCATCGGCGCGGCGTTCCACATCATCCTCTCGCCGGACAGCATCTTCATCCTCCTCATCCTCTCGACGCTGGGCGAGAGCTTCCTCACCGCCAAGACCGAGAAGGGATTCCGCGGCGCCGTCGTCAGCGTGGGGCAGACGATCCTCTCGGCCCTCCTCTGCGTCCTCATCGTGCGTTGGGCGTCGTTCCAGTCGCTCATCCTCGCGTATCCCGAACTCGTGCTGCTCACGCTGCTCATCAACATCGTCCTCGGCAAGTGGACGGGTTTGCGGATCGTGGAGTACTTCAGGTTTCGGGATCTCTTTCGTCATCTACAGGAAGAATAGTCTGTAGTCTTTCGTCGGTAGTCTGTAGTGCTCTCTGCTAGAGATTACTCACAAAACTACAGACTACCGACTACCAACTACTCACTCGTCATGTTTTCCTTCCTCCGCCACCACGGGGTTCTCGGTCTCAACGCACGCAACCTGCTGTACCTCAAACCGTACAATCCGAAGAAGGCGGTCGCGTTCGCGGATAGCAAGCTCAAGACCAAATCGTACCTGTCGGCGCGCGGTATTCCCGTGGCGAAGATCTACGCCAGGATCGAAGATCGCACGCAGTTGCGGAGCTTCGATTTTTCGGCGCTGCCGGAGCAGTGCGTACTCAAGCCCAATAACGGTTTCGGCGGCGAGGGGATCATCCTCCTCAGGGGCCGCAAGAACGGGCAGTTTCTGGAGAACGGCAAGCGGCCCATTTCCGACGATGAGTTGCGCCACCACATCGAAGATATTCTCGACGGCAAGTTCTCGGTGAACGGCGGCGAGGACACCGCTTTCTTCGAGAAGATTCTCGTGCCGCACGAGGGGTTCGCGCCGTTTCGGCCGGCGGGGCTGCCCGACATCCGCATCATCGTGTTCAACCTCGTGCCGGTGATGGCGATGCTGCGCATTCCCACGGGCGTGAGCGGCGGCAAGGCGAACGTGCACCAGGGCGGCATCGGCATCGGCCTCGATCTCGCCAAAGGCGTGACGACGTACGGGTTCCAGTACACGTCGCTCATCAAGGAGCTGCCGCACGGCGTGCCGGTGGCGGGCATTCCCATCCCGTACTGGGACGAGATGCTATTGGTTGCTTCGCGCATTCAGACGCTCACGAACATCGGGTACTTGGCGGTAGATCTCACCATCGACCAAGACCAAGGGCCGGTGCTGTTGGAGGTGAACGCGCGCGCCGGGCTCTCGGTGCAGTTGGCGAACTTGGCGCCGTTGCGCGCGCGGCTCGAGCGCGTGGAAGGCCTGGTGGTGAGTTCGTCCGAGAAAGGCGTGCGCATCGCGCAGGATCTCTTCGGCCAGAAGGTGCACAAGCCCGCAGCCGTGAGCGACGACCGGCCGCGGCTGGGCGTGCAGGAGCAGATCCTCGTCCACGGCGACGGCGGGAGCGTCGAAGTAACGGCCGCCATCGTGCCGGGGCTCTACGAGCGCAGCCAGTTCGCGCCGGATCTGCTTGAAGAACTCCTGGAACGACATGCGGTCGATTCGGATCCCGATACCGGCCTCTACCGCGTGAAGTTCACGCTGGGCGGCCGCAAGATTCAAACCATCGTGCAGGCGGCGGTGGTGCCTATCGAAGGCATACGAGCAGTCATCGGCCGACGCGATCTGCGCGACTTCCTCATCGATCCCTCCAAGCGACCGGCCGAGCCCTCGACCACGCCGGCGCGGATGGTATCGGATCTGCGCTCGGTGGACCGCATCCTCAGCCAGCTCGATCGCGATCTGATCCTGCTGCGCCACTTGAAACCGCTCAACTTGCGCGAGGAGCGCCAGCGCATTACCGAGGATCCGCTGTACAGCCCCATGTTCACGTACGCCGCGCTCGCATTCGATCCCGCCGACGTGGAGAAGCGGCTGTGGGCGCTCGTCATCGACGAATCGCCGCTGGGTTTATTGCTCAAGAAGAAGAGATTGGAGCTCGTCATGCGTCTGGAGTTACTCAAGAGCCGCGGCGATGCCGAGCGGTTCACCGAGGCGTCGAAGGTGCTGTTCGGCGTGCCGACCCCGCACCTGCTCTCGCTCGCCGAGGCGGTGCTGCACTCGCGTCTGGCATGCGACTTGCCGCTGCCCGACCGCGATTGGCTCACTGCCGAACAGGCAGAGCCGCTCTTCGAGGAGCACTTCCAGCGCTACGGGCTCCACGATTGGCGCGTCGCCATCCGCGAGTCGCTCATCGCCGATTGCACAGTGGGGTGGAAGCACCTGTACATCCGCCGCGACGCGCGCTTCACGCGCGAGCACGTGCAATCCCTCGTCGCGCACGAAATCGAGACGCACGTACTCACGCTCGAAAACGGTTTGCAGCAACCGTATGAGCTCTTCCGGCGCGGCTTCGCGAACTACCTGGATACGCAGGAAGGCTTGGCGGTGGTGAATCAGAATCGCGTGCTCTCGCCGTTCCAAGACAAGCGCTACGGGCCGGCGCGCAGCGTGCTGGCGGTGGAGTACAGCTTGCACCATCCGTTCGTAGAAACGCGTCACTACCTGGAGCAAGTGCTCGGGTACACGCCCGACAAGGCCATTACGAAAACCATCGAACTCAAGCGCGGGCTCGGCGACACGCGCGAGCCGGGGAGCTTCACGAAGGGGCTCGTGTACTTCCGCGGACAGCAGGCCGTCGAAGATTTCATCAACCGCGGCGGGGATTTGCGGCGGTTGTACGTGGGCAAAGTGGCATTGGAGGATCTGGAGCTGGCCGAGAAAGTAGCGGGGTTGAAAGCGCCGCTGCTGGTGCCGGGGTTTTTGCGGCAGTAGGGGGGGCTTCGATACGGCCGCGCTGCGGCTGCGGCCTACTCAGCCTGACACGCCTGGAGTAGGCGTGTCCGAAGGAACGTGCCTACTCAGCCTGACACGGTCAGCAACGAGCGTTGCGGCCTACTCAGCCTGACACGCCTGGAGTAGGCGTGATATAACACAGCGTTTGTACACAGCGGGACGCATCCTGCTGTGTCAGGCCGAGTAGCCCCGCTGGTCGATCACGGGAAAACAAGCAGCAAATAAGATTACTGTGAGATTGCACCGCGGGGCGTATCGAGGCCAAGGTCGAGGCCCACCCTCCCCAGTTCCGGCAGCGCCAACAGCCACACCTGGCCCTTGCCCATCGGCAGCGCATTGCCTGCCTCGTCGGTGAAAGAGAAACCTTGTTCCACGCTCGGCTTCGACCACTTCCCATGAATGACTTTCCCTTGCCGGAAGAAGAGCATTTTGCCGCCTTTCAGGAGATTGAGGGTCAGTCTGCCTTTCTCGCCGATGGAGACAATGGGAGTTTCAATGATGACGATGGTCGACGGTTGCGAGGCGGTGACATCGTGGCCGTTCGTGCGCACGTAGGTCTGAGTGGATGGCTGATAGACATACGTCTCGTTGGAGCGCTCGGCGTAGAAATTCACGCTGATGGTCGTCGCGGCCGATCCGGTCAGCATCTGATCGGACACGGGAAAAGCAGGCCAGGGGACGCTGTGGAGCGTCTGCGAGGCGAGCAGATCGTTGAGTTTCTCCTTATCGGTGAAGTAGTTATGCGGTTCCGCAATGTCGTGATCGCGGTAAAAATGTTTGGCATCCTGCAAGCCGTTTACGAAGAGGGGAGTTGCGGTTTTCTGGGCGAAAGCCTGGGCGTCGGGGCTCCAGCCCGCGAAGAGAACGGCTGAGCTGTACGGTAGAAATGCCTGTGCGAAGTACAGCCGCAGCGAGCGCACGGGGCCGATCACCGCGGGAAGGTCGTTGCGGTCGAAGAGGGCCACAAGGCGCGTGATGCCGCCTTCCACCACGAACTCCCCCACCATCGCCGCCTTCTCGATGCCCTGGATGTGCGGCCGTGCGGCGGCGGAGTTCTCGATCATCACGGCGACCATTTGGCGCGTGCCGGGTTGCGGTATGGCGGCCGTGCGTGTCGCTGCCTTTGGTACATTCTTCCGCCGCGTCGTGCGGCGCGTGAGACTGGCCAGGTAGTGAACGGCCGATGCGCGCTCGTCGATATCGCTGTCATCGTGCACGGCGAGGGAGTCGGTGATCAGCAGTGCCTGCGTGATGCCGATACCGCCGATGAGGAACGAGAAGAGGGCGACGAGAAAAACCGTACGGCGATGGACGTGCATGATGATGATCATGCCTACCTATGCCGAATTGTGAAATTGCTAAAAACGATAAATTGCTGCACACATGCTCGCATCCGCACGTGGACAATGTCGCCATTGATCAGTCCTCTTTCTTCTCGCCTTGGGCCGGTGCACCCTCGGCCGGGGTACCTTCCGCGACAGCAGCCTCGCCCTCGGCCGTTGTGGCCGGAACAATCTCTTCCTCCTTGCGCGGCTCTTGCGCCGTGGCGATCACGTTCTCGGTGTCGTCCGCGATGGTCACATCCTTCGGAACGGCGATGTCGGCAATAGTCAGCGCATCGCCGAAGTTCACGATCTTCTCCAGATTCACCGTCAGGCGGTGCGGCAGGTTGGCCGGCAGACAGCGCACGGTCACTTCGTCTTGCGTTACCACGAGGATGGCAGACAGCGCCTTCACGGCCGGCGACTCACCCTCGAAGTGGATGGGCACGAGCGTCTCGATCTCCTCCTTCATGTTCACCGCGTAGAAATCGGCGTGCAGCTCCAGGCCGGAAACGGGGTGGAAGCTGATGTCCTTGAAGAGCACGGGGATCTTCTTGCCGTTCACGTCGAGCTCCACCAGCGTGCTCTCGCCCGCTTTCTGGAAGGTCTTGTGGAGTTCCTTGGCTCCGGCCTGAATCTGCAGGTTCTCGATGCCGTTGCCGTACACCACGCACGGCACCTGCCCCTCCATGCGGAGTTGCTTGGCGGTCTTCTGCTCATTGCGCGCCGAAACGGACAGGGGAATCATATCCATGGGACGCTCAGGGTAAGCGAAGGTCCGGTAGAGGTCAATCTAATCTCCGAAGGGAAAAGGGAAAAGGACAGAGGGTATAGGGTATGGAATTTTGTGTGATCAGCAATGCTCTCACCAAAGGAAATTCATACGCGCCTAGAAGGACAGTCCTTTTTCTCTCTGTCCTTTTTCCTTTTCCCTTAGCCCGTGCCATTTCCAAAAGTACCGCGCGGCGCTCCGCAAATGCTCCCGCATGGTCCAGCGGGTGAAGACGGCCAGGAAGCCGCCCTCGCTCAGGCGGTTCTTGCGGTCGGTGGCGTGGACCAATGGGAAGTACACCACGCGCTTGCCGCTCCGCCACATGCGGCGGCAGAGATCGGTGTCTTCGAAGAACAGGAAGTAGCGCGGGTCGAACAGGCCGAGGGTTTCAAAGTCGCTCCGCCGCACGAGGAAGCATGCGCCCGCCACCCAATCGACGTCGCGCACTTTATTTGTGTCGTGCTTCTTCTGGAGGTACGTGTCCATGCGCCCGTGGAAGAAGTGCCGCAGCAGCGTGCGCTTGATGAAGATGTCGGTGACGGTGGGGAATTTTCGCTGCGCGTCGCGCGTGGTGCCGTCGGGATACACGAGCTTGGGGCCGAGGAGGCCGATAGATGCGTCCGTTTCCATCGCTTCGATCATTCGCTCGATGCCGGCGGGTTCGAGTTCGTTATCCGGATTGATGACGAGGATGTACGTGCCGGAGGCCCGGCGTTCGCCCTCGTTATTTCCCCTACCGTAGCCAATGTTTCGCTGCGTCTCCACGATGTGTACGCGAGGATTCTTCCCGAAGCGATTGCGGATCCGCCCGATGGAATCGTCTTCCGAATGATTGTCGATGACGATGATTTCCATCTGATCCGCAATGGTCTGAGCCAGCAGCGCGTTCACGCACCGGATGGTTTCGGCGGGCGATCGGTAATTGAGGACGAGGGCGGAGAGGAGGGGTGGCAAAGGCGAAAGGTGCTGTAGAGACGCCATACTATGGCGTCTGTACAAAGGCGAAAGGTATTGTAGACGCCATACTATGGCGTCTGTACAAAAGATAATCCGAGAGTAGGGGACGGCGGGAA
>CAZWBO010000034.1:0-13122 GCA_964632375.1 uncultured Candidatus Peribacteria bacterium
AAGAAAAGCCATCTGCAAACTGTATTATTTTCTCTCATTCGGATGAGAGAATGTACGTATCAATTCATAACGGGCCGCTCATGAGTCCATAGTATCAAAACCTAAAGCATGGGTAAGGTAAGGGGAGCTGACTTCTCTGGGAAGAGCGGATGAGTACACTCAAGAAATCCCTCCCCCATCTTTCATCATGCACAGATCTTTTCTTTCCATGCCCATGCAGCGACGCATGCGGATGATCGCCGGCGCTGCCACGGCGCTGTGCATGCTCGCAACCAATGTTGAAGCAGCGACGTACTACTGGGTTGGTGTTCCTTCCGGAAGCCCCAATTGGGAGGTTGCAGACAACTGGTCCACTGTGTCGAAGGGCGGAGCTGGCGGATCGCATGCCGTTCCGACAGTGCTCGACAACGTCGTTCTCAGTTCATCTGGAACGACAGTACGTCTTCGCAGCAATGCCAAGGTGCGATCGCTCGTTCTAACGAATACGTGGACCGGGTCGCTCATCTTCGGCACGGGCTCGCTCGTCGTGGGGTCCGGATCGAGCGTGACGGGCGTACAAGTGCGCGTCGGCAGCGGCAAAATTCTGGCGGGCACAAGTCTGTTCGCAGTCGCAGGCGGCTACACGCAGACGGGCGGCTTGGTGAACGCGCAGGGCGTGTTCTCTCTATCGGGCTCCCTGTCCGTTACAGGCACATCCAGCAATTTTACATCCTCCGGTACGATCGTTCTGAGTGGATCGGGCGCCCAGACACTCACATTAGGCACGGTACGTACGTTGCAAATGAATAGCATGACAATCAGCAATACGGGACAGGCGACGACCAACTCGGTCGTTGTGGCGGACAATGCTCTAAACTTATCCGGTGCACTGACGGTGGCGCGGGGGAAATTAGATCTGGCCACAAACACGAAGGCACTGAAGGTGCTGGGCGACATTACCGTCGGTTCCCATGCAAACGCATCGCTCGTGACGAACACCGATGTCATCCTAGCCGGCTCTCTCCTCGTGCGCGGCGGCGGCGGGGTGGGAATCAGCGGCGGCACCTGGACGCTCACAGGTCAGAATCAGACGCTCAGCGGATCTGTCGTCTTCAATAATCTTGCGAAGACAGTCACGAGCGCCGATACGCTCACGTTCCTTGCCGGCGGCCTGCAGACCGTGACGGGGTACATCACCCTGCAGGGGGCATCGTGCGATGCGAAGCTCTCGCTTCGTTCGTCGACGAGCGGGACGCAATGGAAGTTGGATCCACAGGGCGCTCAATCGCTCATCTATCTCGATGTGAAGGATATGCGCAACATTGACATCACCACCTTCGTCGCACTCAAGAGCATCGACAGCGGCAATAATATCAACTTCGCCTACAGCACATGCACAAGCGTCGCCACGCCGGCGGAGGTAGCCGCGGCGGCGAGCGGTGGAGGCGGCGGTGGCGGTGGAGGCGTACGACGCGCGAGTGTTTCGAGCTCCAAGACCGTGACCACCAAGGTTGCCGTGCCCGCGAAGCCCTCGGCCAAAGTGGTGGCGCCTACCCGCGCAAGTCGGGTTGTGGTGAGGAAGCAGGCGACGACTCTCAAGAAGCAATCGGCATCTGTGGCCGCGCGCAAGGAGGCGAGGATGTCGAAGCGGAAGTAGTACGGGATACGATCGAAAAAAACGCGGACATGTTCCGCGTTTTTTTCTGCACGTGATGCTTGTAGGCTGGAGGCATGTTCTCGCTCTGCTCCCTCAATGGCCGGATTATCCCATCGGATCACGCGACGGTGAGCCTCGCCAATGTCGAATACGCCTACGGCTTCGGCGTGTACGAGAACATCCGTGTGTCGCATGGGGTCATATATTTTTTACAGGAGCATGCGGAGCGACTGATGCACTCGGCATCCATCATCGGTCTCTTGCATCCTTACGGAGTGGCTCAGATCGATCATTTTGTGCGTGAGCTCCTCTCGCGTATCGAGTCGGATGCCCTCAATCTCAAAATCCTTCTGATCGGCGGAAAAAAGGAAGAAGATGTCCTGCTCGCCATCCTTCCGCTGCAACCCTACTTCCCCGAGAAAAAATGGTACCGCGACGGCGTGAAAGCCATCACCGTCGCAGGCGAACGGCCATTCCCACAGGCGAAAACGCTCAGCATGCTTCCGAGCTATCTCGCCTACCGCGAGGCTCGTCGGCACAATGCCTACGATGCGCTGCTGGTCGACCACGCGGGGCGGGTCGCCGAAGGGACGCGCACGAATTTGCTGCTCATGGAAGGCACCACCATCGTGTCGCCGCCGCCGGAGACCATCTTGCAGGGCGTGACGAGATCGATCGTGTTGAGGCTGGCGCAAGAGAATGGGTTCTCCTGTGTCGAGCGATACATCAGCCGTGAGGAACTACAAGGTGCGGAAGCCGCATTCCTCATGAGTACATCCACCAAAGTGCTGCCGTTGGGGCAGATCGATGATCATCCATTGCTCATTGATGAACGCCATCAAACATTGATGCGTCTCTACGACGAATACCTGCAATCCTACGCGACGACCGCCAGGGGGTAGACCGATGCTATTTCTTCGCGACCTTCACTCGGCGCGGCGATGCCGGCATCGGTTCGATGCGTGAGTGCGACAGTTCCTCGGCCTCGTGCGTGCCACTCCCATTCTCATCGATCCACTTGCTCACCGGCGCCAGGAAGTACAGCGCGGCGATGGAGAGAGCCGTAACGAACGTCGCGAGACCCACGAGCCCGACCGCGACCGTCATGCCAATGGCAGAGACGAGCCAGATGTCGGCCGCCGTCGTGAGGCCGCGCACTTTGCCATCGCGTTGCATGAGGGCGCCGGCTCCCAGGAAGCCCACACCCGTCACAATCTGTGCGGCAACGCGGCTTGGGTCCATCGCCTGCACTCTGTCGAAGCCGTAGATCGAGAGAACGGTGAAGAGACAAGACCCCAAGGCGATGATCATATTCGTGCGCAATCCTGCCGGGCGTCCGCGCCACTCGCGCTCCAGACCCACAAGTCCGCCGAACAGGGCGGCAACGAGGAGCCTTTGCGCGAGGAGTGACGTGAGTTGCAGATCCATGAGGATGTGTATTTCACATACATTATACAATAAAACGCGTATAATTGGAATGGAGAAGAGGCAGCATGGGCTGCAGGAAATTTTTCGACAAGCTTCCTAGGACGATATAGCGTAGATCCATGCTTGAACGCCTTCAGAAAATCTTATCGGCACGCGGAATCGCGTCCCGACGCAAGGCCGAGGAGTACATCCAGCAAGGTTTGGTGAAAGTGAACAACATGGTGGCGACCTTGGGTCAGAAGGCCGATTCGGATGTTGATCTGATCGAAGTCGACGGCAAGGTACTGGAAGCCCGGCAGCAGATGCTCTACTACGTAATGAATAAGCCCGTGGGCATTGAGACGAGCAATGTGGAACGAGAAGCAGGACAGGCAGCGGATCATTTGACGGTTAGGAATTTACTTCCAGCCCATCTGAAAGGCAAAATATATCCAGTCGGTCGCCTCGATAAAGATTCGTCCGGTCTCCTGCTCTTCACCAACGACGGCGTCCTCAGTTACCGGCTTACGCACCCGAAGTTCACGCACGAGAAAGAGTACGAAGTGGTACTGGGTCGGCCCATCGAGCCCATTGCGCTACGCAAACTCGAAGAAGGTTTCGAGCTCGACGGCTCGATGACGAAGCCCCTGAAAACGTGGAAGGTCGCGCCCAATGCGATTCGCATCGTACTGACAGAAGGACGCAATCGTCAGATCCGCCGCATGTGCCAGAACGTAGGGTACACCGTCAAAGAGTTGAAGCGTGTGCGCATCATGACACTCGCGGATGACCGTCTGAAGCCGGGCGCTTTGCGCGAAGTAACAGGTGAAGAGAGGGAGCGATTGCTCGCCTCGGTTGGTCTGTAGCTGCGAGAAATACTATTCGGCACCCAGTTGGATAGTACGAGTCTGCTCTTGAACCTTCAAAGCGGTATCGAGGCGTTTCAGTAGTTCGAACAGCACCGTGTGTAGTTGTTCTTCCCTTCGCTGAGCGTCGATCGGCTGCCGTAAGCGGGACGACGATGAAAGGTAAGACTGTTCGACTGCAATGTCTTGAGCAGAGGAGAGCTCATCGATGATCTGTATGCGCAGGGCTTGTACATTTTCGGTTGGCCATTCGAGGAAGGCGTTTGTTGTGAGTGATGCAGGCGATGCTTCGATTTGACGGTGAACGGACGGCGTCGCGCGCAGAAGCAAGTGCTCGCGCAGCTCGATCTTGCTGACTGTGCGCGTAATGCGAAGTGCAGCAGCATCCTGGAAAGGGTCTGTTACGGGTGGTATTTCCGGTTGTTGAAAGGGTTTAAGCTGGCTGGACTGAAACATGTGACCAATCCCGGTAGCCGTAAAGCCCGTGAGGAGAGCGAGGATGAGCCTACTTTTCGACCGCCTCGTCTCTACAGGATCATCTTTCAGCAATACATTCCGAACCTCGGGTGACCGTTGGCGCGGTCTCGTGTGGCCTTGATCAACGCGGTAATGTAGAGCTTCATCATTCCAGCCCAAGGGTTGTTTCGCTTTCATAATAAAATTATAAAATTTAAAATTCTTGAGTCAACAACTAGCCTCCTCTTCCATTCTCCTGCACACTGCTCCCCATGAAGATTATTCCACACGGTGCCGCGAGAGAAGTGACAGGCTCATGCCACGAAATTCAGGTGAATGGAAAGCGTATCCTCCTCGATTGCGGCCTCTTCCAGGGGCATCGTGCCGAATCGGCAGTGAAGAACGCATCGTTTCCCTTCGATCCGGCCAAGGATATCGACGTGATGATCCTCTCGCATGCGCACATGGATCACGTCGGCCGTGTGCCGCTGCTGCACAAGCAGGGCTATCGCGGAAAAATCCTCTGCACCTACGCGACGCGCGATCTCGCCGAGGTGATGCTGAAGGACGGCGGGTACATTCAGGAGAAAGATGAGGAGTACTTCCGCAAGTACCTGTCCAAGTCGATGATCCCCAGCGATGGGCCGCTCTATACGCAGCAGGATGCCATCGACTGCATGGAGGTCTTCGAAGGCAGGAACTACGGCGATTGGTTTGACGTAACTGATGGCGTGCGTGCGCAGTTTCTCGATGCCGGGCACATTCTCGGTGCGGCGATGGTGGTATTGGAGATCGTTGAAAACGGCGCGACGCGACGCATTGGGTTCAGCGGCGATGTCGGGCGCAACACGTTGCCCATCATTCGCGATCCCTCGCCGATGCCGCCGGTGGAGGTGCTTATCTGCGAGAGCACGTACGGCAACCGCAAACACGAGAACATCCGCAGTGCCATGCAGCATCTGAAGGATACGATTATCCAGACAGCCCAGCGGCAAGGGAAAATAATCATCCCTGCGTTCTCGCTCGAGCGCACGCAGGAGATCATCTACGACCTGCATCTCCTGTGGGATAAGAAAGAAATCCCAGCCATTCCCATCGCCGTCGATTCGCCGCTGGCGGCGAACGTGACGGATGTGTTCATGAAGCACCCTGAATGCTTCGATAAAACAATGTACGATGATTTCCTGGGGCGAGCGCATAATCCGTTCGAGTTTTCGCTCGTGAAGTACACCGAGACGGTCGACGAAAGCAAGGCGCTGAACGGAAAGCAAGGTCCTATGATCATCATGGCGGCATCCGGCATGTGCGAGGCCGGCCGCATTCGTCATCATCTCAAAAACGAGATCGAAAATCATCGCAATACCATCCTCGTCGTCGGATACATGGCCGAGAACACCTTGGGCCGACACATCGTCGATCCGGATGTGGTGGAAGTGAAGATTTTCGACGAACTCTACGAGAAGAAGGCCCAGATCGTGCAGATCGACGCCTATTCAGGTCATGCAGACATGGCGGATCTGGATCACTACGTTCTCAGTATCAAAGACCTCAAGAAGGTGATTCTCGTCCATGGGGAATTAGATCAAATGGAGCCCTTTGGTAAGCGGTTAACTGCGGCCCGTGGGTTGGAAGTACTTACGCCGCGCCGGGACGAAGTGGTAGAACTGGCCTCATAAACCTCAGTCTGTCATGGTTCGTCGCCGCTCACCATGACAAAGTGAGGCCTAGCCTGTCATGGTTCGTCGCCGTTCACCATGACAGCATGTATGAGACTGGCTCTGGAAATCCGACATACGACGTAGGAAAAAGATATGCTTCGAAGTTCGTGCTTCGACTTTCCGAAGGATTCTTATAATCCTAATTGCTCCGCCACTTTCTTCATCGCATCCAGCGTGATCTGGATCAGCTCGTCGAGCGGGATGCCGAGGAGATCTTCGCAAGCCTGGATCTGCGAGCGGTCGACCTGCGCGGCGAATTCTTTCGCTTTCAACTTCTTCTTCACGCTCGAGACTTCAACGTCGGCAAGTTTTCGGCTAGGACGTACCTTCGCCACGGCGATGATGAACCCGGTGAGCTCATCCACGCAGTAGAGGCACTTGCGCAGCTGCGAATCGAGCGGGTACTCCTCGCCGAATTTCGATGCGTAGTGTGCGCGGATATCGCCAAGCAATTCTGCCGGCGCTTTGATTGATTGGAGCATTTGTTCCAGCGTAGTACCACAGTGTTCCTCCCAATCTTTTCCCAACGCATCCCAGTCCAGATCGTGCAGCATGCCTGCTACTTTCCACGTCGTGGGATCGCCGCCGAACTTCTGGGCCAATGCTTCCATCGCGGCACCGGTGGCAATGAGGTGCGGCTTCGTCTGCACGGTGTGCTCCTCCAGGAGGAGATGCGCACTGGGGAGCAGGTGACCATACGACGCGTGTTCGATGACAGGACTGCCGGCAGGTGCAGGAGGAACCGCGGTTGCCTTAGTTGGCGTCGATGAATCCGTCTTCTCTACACTCGTATCCGACGTGCTGATTTTGCCAGTCGCAGGTGCCGTAGCAGTCGGCTCGGCCTTCAGCGCTTCGTCCAAAGCCGTCGCATCAGGGTCAATGCGCATGCGCCTTTTCAGGTTAGACTTTGGAGATGGTTTTTCCTCTTCAGAATGGGCTGAATCAGAAATTTTCTTCTCGGGTTTTTTCTGAGGTTCCGGTGCCGGGACGAATTCGAACAGCGGCTTGCTCGAGTCGGTAGCCGCAGATGCATCAGGCAGAGAGGGGGACGCGGACGGCGGTTGCGGAGACGGTGTCATAGGAGGAGATGCGGGAGTGATCTTGATCTGTGCTGGCGCAGACGCAATCTTCTGCGATGGCGCAGTGGGGGGAGTTACCGGCGAGATTGGTGCGGCCGTGGGCGTAAGTGGTGCAGCAATGGGTTTTTGTACTTTTGCCTGCTGGGGAGAAGGTTGCTTCTTCTCTTCTGCAGGCGTGTCAATTTCCACCGGCTTCATGAGGGGGAAGAGCACGACATCGCGCAGGTTCATCTGTCGCGTGAGCAGTGCCACGATACGGTCGACGCCCATGCCCCAGCCGGAACACGGCGGGCATCCGTACGAAAGCGCCTGCACGTACGAATCATCTTTACGATGCGCATCGTGATCGCCGCCCGCATGCACCTTTGCCTGCGCCTCGAACCGATCGTTCTGATCCACCGGATCCACGAGCTCGCTGTAGGCATTGATGATCTCCCATCCACCTACTACCAACTGGAACCGGTCGGTGATGCGATCGCTATGATCATTACGCCGCGCCAGGGGGGAGAGCTCAAGAGGGTGCTCGACGAGGAAGGTAGGCTGCACGATGTCTGGCCGCGCGACCTTCTTGTACAGTTGGTCGACGAGATTGCCGAAGCCGAGAGTATCGATAGGAACATCCAGTTGGATCTTATTCGACTTAATGGCTTTAATTAGGGCTGAAGCGGAATCAAATTCCATGAAATCGATCTTGCAAGCGTGCTTGATAGCATCGCGAATGCTCAGCCGCGGCCACGGCGGGGTGAAGTCGACTTCCACCATGTGGCCATCGCGGTCGGGGATGCTCACCTTGGTGGAGCCGACCATGTCGCGCAGGAGTGAGCTCAGCATCTCCTCGGTGAACTCCATGTTCTTCCGGTAGTCCCAGTACGCGGCGTAGTGCTCCACCATCGTGAAGTCCTGCAGGTGGCTGGGGTCGACGCCCTCGTTGCGGAACACACGCGCTACTTCGAACACGCGGTCGAACCCGCCGATGAGGCACTCCTTGAGGAATGTTTCGGGCGCGATGCGCAGGAAGACATCCAGGTCGTACGCCTCGTGGTGTGTCTTGAACGGCGTGGCGAGCGCACCGGAGGCGGCGTTCACCAGAACGGGCGTTTCCACTTCCGTAAACTGATGCCCCCAGTAGAACTGGCGCAGCAAACGCAGGAACAGGCTGCGCTGCTTGAAGCGCTCCATCACGTCCTCGTTGCTCATCAGATCCAAATACCGCTGGCGCCAGGCCGTCTCCTGGTCGGCGATGCCGTGCCACTTCTCGGGCGGTTGGTTGAGTGACTTCGTGAGCATCGTCCACTCCTTCACGAGCATTGTCGGCTCGCCCTTCTGCGTGGTGAATCGCTCGCCGTGCACGCCGATGAAATCGCCGCGGTCGAGGATGTGGAGGAGATCTTTGTATGCATCCTTCCCTAGCAGATCCTGTTTGAAGCAGATCTGCATCCGCCCTGTCTGGTCCTGCAGCGTGGCGAAGGTCAGCTTGCCCATGTCGCGCAGCAGCATCAGGCGGCCCGCGATGTGGGCGATCATGCCGTCGGTCAGTTCCTTCGCCTCGCGCAGCGTGTGCGTGCGATCGAAGGAAGCAGCGTACGGTTGCTGCCCGCGTTCGCGAAGTTTTTTGGCTTTCTCTAATCGGAAGGGATCGACGTTCATGCTGAATAGGATAGCGAAGTTCGCAGGAGGGAGGAAATTGGCTCCGTGAAATCAATGGTTCTCGCTCATGGTGTCTCTTTCCTCAGGCGAGAGGAGGCTCAGCAGTAAGAGGAGAAGACCGCTCACCAGGTAGTAGTAGTTGCAGTACGCGCGTGCGCCCAGCAGGAACAGGGCGAAGAGCGTGATGCTGCTCGCATAGAGGAAGGCGGTGCGTGGCGCAAACGTACGGAAAGCGATGAGTGAGCCGACGGACGCGATCGTTCCTACGATGAGCGTCTCGGTACTGCCGACGACGATGGTGAAGTGGTTGTACAGAAATGCCGCCCAGTTGAGCGTGTTGGACGAGATGCCGAAGCGCAGGTTGTAGAGGATGCCGTTCTCCCACAGATGGAGGGGATCCCACAGGAGGAATGGCACGAAGGGGGCAAGTGCCGCGCTGCTCATGATCAGCAGATCGACGGCCATGGAGCGTGGCTTCCAGTTTTCGCCACGCCGTCCCAGTAGCAGCCAGTGCGGGAAGAGGAAGAGCAAGTACTGCTTCATGCTGAGGAAAAAGCCGAATGCAGCCGCCGATGCGCGGAGAGGGCGAGGCGAACAGCATGCCGATGCGGAAGGCGATGGCCGCGAGGATGGCTACGGTGAAGAGATGCTTCCACGAGAGATGCGGCTTGAAGAAGAGCACGATGAGTCAGATCGCGAGCAGTCCGCTCCATGACTGGAAAACTATCGAGTACAGTGGCCATACCATGTAGATGCCCGGCGGCCGGATGGCATTCAGGAGAAGGCAGACGAGGAGACTGATGTGGAGGAGCTTCTCCGGGACAGTCGTGAGATGCCTCGTTCGCGTATCGCGCCATGCGGCGGCGAGGAGGAATACGAATCCGATCGTCACTGCTGTCAGTGCGAGCGGATCGTACATGCCGAAGGCGTACCAGTTTCCTAGGCTCAAGAGCAGGAAACTGCCGATCAAGAAAGGAGTCGGGTGCAGAGTGACTGATGACATTGTTCGGCAGTGTAGCGGTCCAGTAGCGATGATGAGTAGCGGCTATGCTTTGAGGCTGTCTAAACCATGTGTTATAGTTCCAAGCCAGTATTCTTATCCTTAAATGCCTATGAAAAAATTCCTTTTCCTAGCTGCTGCACTCCTCATTCCACTTATATCGTCTGCCTCATCCATGCCGGACATGCTGCTCTTCACGGCGAACGGAAGAGCGGATTACTTCACGGATACATCCGCTCTAGCTTGGTATTCGGAATACGTAAGGACGGCAGCGGAAACTGGAATCGTAAGCGGATATGCAGATGTGCAGCAGAATTCCATCCATAAGTTCGGACCAAATGATCCTGTGACTATCGGGCAGATTTTGAAAATCGCTTTTCTTGGCGCCGGGTACGATCCCGAAGATTTTATCCCGGATGGCATGCCGAAAGACCCCTCCGCTCATTGGGCGCGTGACTATTGGTCGGTAGCCGCGGTGAATAGCTTCAACTTCACGCGGGATACTTACATGCTGGATCCCCGCCAAGTCCTTGACCGCAAGGCAACGAGAGCGGAAGTAGCTTCCATTGTGGCAGATGCGTTCCTCGTGGACATACAGCGGCAAGTTGGCAATCGTTACAGCGACGTAAATACGGCCTCCAAATTCGGTCCTGCCATCGAAGCGTTGAGTCAGGAGGGAATCCTATCCGGAGATACCGATTCTTCCGGGCAGATAATCGGCAGATTCCGTCCGGATGATTTCATTAATCGGGCAGAAGTCGTGAAAATTGCTATGAAGGCAAGAGATACCTTTGGGAAGCCTGCTGCCAAATCAGAGGAGCCGCAGATTTTTGAAATGAATGAGTACAAGTTTAAGATCCCCGCTACATGGCAGGCAAAATCAGAGGACACTGCCTTCTATCGCGTTACCAACTTCTTGGAAGACAACACCATTGTTGCAGAACTCAGATGTCCGGATCCAAATTCTGGTGGTCATGGCTATGCAGCTGTCCTGAGAAAAACTCGCTCATTAGGCATAAATGGCCAAGATCGCTTCGCAACACTCTTTGTTGGTAAACCAGACAATCAGACACCCGGATTCTATCGTCCAGGAAACACGTTTGTTTCCATTGGCATGTACCAGGGTACAGAAGCGAATTGGTACGAACGTGAGAATATCCCACACTCGTGTCAGCTCACTGCACGGCTGCCGCAGTACACAGAGAACTTCACGCTATGGGAAGACATATTTGATTCCATTCGTACGAAGTAACGATTGGGTCGGTTGCACTTAAAAGCCTTAACATGTTGTACTGGGCAGTTCCTTTTTAGGAAGAGGTGTCATAGACTTTCCTCCATGATTCGACGCTCCACTGTTTTCCTCGCTGCGCTGGCATTGCCCACGACGATCTTCGCACAGAACTACCCGCTGCCGGTGTTCATCATCTTTACCGATGTGCCGTCCACGCACCCGCACTCCCAGGCCATCATGTACGTGCGCGGCTACGGCATCGCCGACGGCTATTCCGACGAGACGTTCCACCCGGATGAGCCCATTAATCGGGCGGAGTTCGTGAAGATCGTGGTGAATGCGTTGCAGCTTCCCACCGATCGCGCGACCGACGTGAAGTTCTCCGATGTGCACAGCGACGATTGGTTCGCGCCCTACGTGTCCGCAGCGGTGCAGAGCCGGCTCATCGCCGGCTACGGCGACGGCAAGTTCAAGCCGGCTTCGCCGATCAACGCGGCCGAGGCGGCGAAGATCATGGCGAACGCGTACGTGAATACGAAAGACCAGGAGCCGAGCCCGTACTTCCCATGGTACAAACTCTACGTCGATGCGCTCGCGGAGCAAAATGCCCTGCCCGATACCATCACGTCGCTCGAAGCGCCGCTCACGCGCGGGCAAATGGCGGAGATGATCTACCGTCTGCAGACGAAGGACACGACGAAGCCTTCCAAGACGTACGACGATTTCGCCGGCCCGCAATCACAACTTCTTCCATTCTCAAATCCGGCGATTCCGCTTTCATTCTTGTACCCCATGGCGTGGGGCGACATGGAACTGACGCAGGATTCATCCTTGCAGGATCAAACATACGTGTATCGGTTTTCCGAGTTGGGGCAGTCATCGAATGTTGATGTGTTCGTCGTTCCGTACGCCGGTAATGCCGATTTGCAGTCGCAGAAGCGGCAAATAGACAAGTCATCGCACGCATCGGTTGCAGGATTCACCGGAACCATCACCGATTCTTTCAATGGTGATGGGAGTTTTCTTTCGCGGGAATTTATTTTTTTCACAAGGAAATACCGCGTGATCATCGTAGCAAAGTACTACGATCTCGCGAGTCTCTATCCGTCGAGGACGGGTATTAATACTTTCGTACTGCAGGATCTTGCCACAGATGCAGCGGATCCAATTCATCGTCTGCTCCAGAAACATCCCGATCAAAAAGACATGAAGCAGTTCTACGCCGATGTCGATGCGTTCGTGAAGACGATGAAGTTCGAATAACCCGTATTTCAATTCCCCCACTCTCCATGCGTCGCGTTCTCCTCGTTCCTCTCCTCTCGCTGCTGAGTATTCCCGTCGTGGCATCCGCTGCCTTTTCCGATGTTCCCGCGAATCATCCGAATGCGGAGGCGATTTCGTATCTGCAAGACGCAGGGATTATAGAAGGCGAGCCGCCGGAATACTATTTCTATCCCGATCAGCAGATCAACCGGGCGGAGTTTGTGAAAGTGCTCACCGTAGGCCTCCATCTCAACCAGCCTGCACCGACTCCTCTTGGGACATGTACGCCGGAAGAAATCTTTCCGGACGTCTCTCGCATGGCATGGTATGTTTCATTCACTTGCACTGCGAGACGCCTAGGATTCATTCAGGGCTATCCTGACGGACTCTTCCACGGAGAACGGTCGATCAATTTTGTGGAAGCGGCCAAAATTATGACAAGGACACCATTGGCGATGAGTGATTATTGTCTGTTCCCAGACTCAAAAGGTTGTACCAAAGACTCTCTATGGTATGAAGTTCCCGTTCGTATTCTTGCAGAGCGTCACGCGATTCCACTCTCCATCACTCGCTTCGATCAATCCATTACCCGCGGCGAGATGGCGGAGATGATTTACCGGCTGAAGGCGGGAGTGACGACGAAGGCTTCACAGACGTACGAATCGCTGACGAAAGATAACGCTGTGCAATCCTCTCGTAACGACTCAATACATCAAAATAACATTCTGGTTATCACGGAATGGGGAGTCCAATTTGAGAAGCCGAGTGGACTGGGTGATTTGCAGTATGCAATCAAGAATGTTGGGGACTCTCCATACG
>CAZWBO010000035.1:0-13002 GCA_964632375.1 uncultured Candidatus Peribacteria bacterium
ACATTCGAGGGAAGTCGCAGTGTGAACATTCGTGAAACTGGGACAGTGATAATCACGAAGGGGTCGCTCGATCAAGCGCTTGCTCAACTGCCTGCCGTTGCGGTGGGGCATGCCAAACCTTCTAGGTCCGGATCCGTGCCAAAGCGCACTGGATTGATTCAAACAGTGCTTCTATTTCTGCAGGGACGGAGAAAATCGCCAAGGAGAGTCGTGAGCTCGCCCCCACCTTCAGCGCCCGATGCAGCGGCTGAGCACAATGATGCCCTGCGCGCACGCACAGACCGTATTCACGTAGTGCTTCCACGAGGTCATGTGGATGAAATCCCGCGACTGAGAAACTGATGCAGCCGGATCTTTGGCGCGGATCCGACGGACCCAGGATGCGCAACCCGTCGATCGCGCTCAGTTGTTCGTGCGCGTGGGCCATCAATGATTGTTCGTGTTGCTCGATATCGTTCCAGTCGAATTGCTTCAGCCACTCAATGGCCGCGCCGAGGCCGACTGCTTCCGCCACCGGCTGCGTGCCGGCTTCGAACTTGGCGGGGATGTCGGCCGGCGTGAATCCTTCCAGCGTCACTTCGCCGATCATCGTGCCGCCGCCGAGGAACGGGGGCATTGCGTCGAGGAGTTCCTCTTTGGCGTAGAGCTCGCCGATGCCGGTGGGGCCTTATAGTTTATGGCCAGAGAAAGCCAAAAAGTCGCAGTCCATTTCTTGAACATCCACCGGGTGATGCGCGACGAGCTGCGCCGCATCCACCAGCACTTTCGCATTTGCCGCATGTGATTTATTGATGATGTCCTCCAGCGGCGGCCGCACGCCGAGCACGTTGCTCAGGCCCGTGACGCTCACGAGCTTCACGTTGCCGCGTGCGAGGTGCGCGTCGAGCTCCTCCATCCGCAGATGCCCCTCGTCGTCGATGCCGATCCACACGACCTCGATGCCGATCTCCTGCTTCAGCTGCAGCCACGGCACGATGTTGCTGTGGTGCTCCAGCAGGCTCAGCACGACGGCGTCGCCTTTCTTCATGTGTGTCTTCGCCCAGCTGCGCGCGACGAGGTTGATGGCCTCGGTGGCATTCTTCGTGAAGACGATCTCGTGCGCGTGGCGCGCGTGCAGAAATACTTTCACCGTGCGGCGCGCTCCTTCGTACGCTGCAGTAGCTCGCTCCGCCAACACGTGCATGCCGCGGTGCGGGTTTCCGTTATCGTGGGTGTAGAAGTGCAGCATCGCATCGAGCACGGCCTGCGGCTTCTGCGCCGTGGCGGCGTTGTCGAGGTAGATCAAGGGCTTCCCGTCGACCGTCTGGGCGAGGATGGGGAACTGCCGGCGGATCATCTGGAGGTCGAGCATGGGGTGGTTGAGAGATGCAAGGATATGGTGAAATTGCTGCATTGTTAAATTGTTCGCAGGCGGTCTTCGGGCCCGTTGTCTTGGCAAAAGAATAATTTTGCCATTGCCCACTGTGCTTGCGATGCCTTTCCGCTACACTGCGCTTCAATGGATTCAAAGACGATTCGCAACTTGTCCGTCGTTCTGTTCGCCGCGCTGGTTGGGTGGGGTTTGTACGCGTTCGTCTCGTACCTGGGCGCCTCCACGCACTTGCAGGCGTTGCTGCCGGAAAGCGTGGTTGGCATCGTCGATCGTGCGGTAGTGGTGAAGGATTCCGCGTGCGGGGCGGGGCAGGACTTCTGTAACGGCCTCTCGGCCTTCTTCCTTTTCCTGGGGAATGCGTTTGTGCGGTTCTCGCTCTTCTTGCCGTATGCGATCATCTTTTTGTTGCTGTACGGCGTCTACGCCGTGGTGCAGTGGCTGAATACGCAGTCGTCGGTGCTGCGACTCACGCTGCGGCCGTGGCATATCGCGGTCCTGTTCCTCGTTGCGACGTGGCTGCTCTTCACGACCATCAGCCTCTCGAACATCGACGGCGTTCCCATGGGCCGTCTGGCGAACCCGACGCAGGACGTGTATCAAGACCTGGGCGAGGAGGCCATGCAGACGCTGCGCGAGAATTTCGATGACCTGCAGAACCGCGGCTGCTTGCGATCCGTGGGGCAGACCGACAAGGGAGTGGACCTCTACGACATGCGCGGCACCTGCATGCAGGAGTCGTTCGTCACGCGCGTGCTGCCGCAGATGCTGGCGTCGTTCCTGCTGCTCTTCGAGTTGCTCGTGCTCGGTCGCGCGCTCCTGTGGGTGTTGCGTCTGCGCCCGCGCAGCATGCTCACCGAAGCGGCCATCAGCCTCGGGCTCGGCACGTTCGGGCTCATCGGTCTTCTGTGGCTGCTCTCGATCCTCGGCATCTACGTGCAGCCGGCCGGGTGGGCGCTCGTCGTGCTCATTCCTGCGGCGCTCTTCATCCACACGCGTTACTGGCTCCGGGCGTTCTTCCAGGCGTCGTGGGAAGTGGAGGTGCAGTCGTACGGCGTACCGGTGCTGCTGCTGTGGTTGATCATCACCTACCTGGCGCTCAATTTCCTCACGGTGATCCGGCCGTTCCCCATCGGGTGGGACGATCTGGGCAGCTACCTCAATCGGCCGCGATTGCTGGTGAGCTACGGCAAGTTCATCCCCGCCATGGCGAGTTTCCAGTGGGAGTACATCACGTCGCTCGGGTTCCTGCTGCTCGGCTACGACAGCGATGCCGGCGCCACTATGGCGATGATCCTCAACTGGACGGCAGGCGTGGTGGCGGTGTTCGCCGTGTACGCGTTCGCGCGCACGTGGCTCGGCCGCAACCGGGGGCTGTTGGCGGCGCTGCTCTACTACTCGCTGCCGATGGTGGGGCACTTCTCGTTCGCCGACATGAAGATCGACAACGCGCTCTTCGCGGTGGGCGTGCTTGCGATCTTCGCGATGTTCCACGCATTCTTCCCACCTGTTACCGATGGCGAGGAGGTGACGGCGAATGACCGATGGAAATGGGTGGGCGTGGCGGGGTTCCTGGCCGGCGTGGCCTTCGGCATCAAAGTGACGGCCGCCATGTTGCTGATGGCGCTCGGCATGCTGCTCATGGGCGTGACGCTCGGCGTAGCCGCGTCGTTTACGGCATCGCTTCTGGCGCTCGCGGTGTTTACGTACCGCGGGGTATTCAACGCGGAGGGAATCCTATCGCGCATCGTCGGCGGCGATTCGCCCGTGTCGAACGAGGCATTCATGCTTGCCTGTGTCATCGTCGGGCTCGGCTTGCTCGCCTTCGTGGGTATGGATCGTACGAAGTGGCGCACGTTCGGCGTCTCGCTCGCCGTATTCGCTCTTGGGTTCTTCTGTGCCATCGCGCCGTGGATCGCCTACAACAACTACGCGAGCGGCAACATCATTCCCAAACTCGTGCTCGGGTTGCCGAACAATCTGACTACCAGTGTTGATCTGCACTCCGGCGTATCGGATCCTCACGTGCGCACGCTACCGCCGGATCTCGCGGTGGATCTCAGTAATCCCGCCTGCAAACCTTCCGGTTCGGTGGAGGAGCTCGACCGTTACTGGGGTTTCGACAAGGGCATCTCGCACTACGCCACGCTGCCGTGGCGGTTGGTGCTGAATCTCGATTCGAGCGGTTACTACGTGATGACGAGCTTCATCCTGCTGCTCTTCCCGCTGCTGCTTCTGCTGCCCTACTTCTGGATGCCGCAGGGCCGCTGGCTGCGCTGGCTCACCGGCATGACGACGTTCCTGCTGGTCGAGTGGATGTTCATGGCCAACGGTATCCCCTGGTACGGCATCGCCATGTTCCTGGGGCTCGTGGTCGGCATCGAGGCATTAGTTACGCGTGCTCCCGATGCGCTGAGCCGGTGGACGGCGGCGGGCCTCGTCACTCTCTCGCTCCTCAGCGTGTTCTCGCTGCGCCTCTGGCAGTGGGATCAGCAGCGCAATCTCTTCGAATACCCCATGGGCAAGATCAGCGGTGCCGCACTGCGCGAGCGGACCATCCAGCACTACGATCGCATCAGCCAGATCATCGTCAATCGGCACGACACGATGCCGGATCGTCCGTACCTGTACCGCATCGGCACGTTCATCCCGTACTTCATCCCGCGCAATCTCGAGATCATCGGCATCGGCGACCAGCAGCTCGATCTCTTCAAGTGTCTGAACCAAGAGAAGAACCACGCCCTCACGCTCCAGCGCGTCAAAGCGCTCGGGTTCAACAGCATGATCTTCGACACGAACACGCAGACCATCGAGAGCGATCCGAACGGTTCGTTGCATCAGAAGGTGCAGGAGTTCATGGACTGGGCCAACGATCCGGCGATCGGCCTGCAGATCGTGGTGAACGACCCGGGGGCTGGGGTGGCGTTCTTGCTGCTGCCGTAGCGACGCCGCGGGCGTGCGGAAGGATAGCGTTTTGCGTGGGAAGCTTTGAGCTGTAAGCAATAAGCTTTAAGCTGTCAGCAGTGGGAGAGTTCATACTTTTCGCTTCTTGCTTTCTGCTTATTGCTCGTCTCATGCTCGTCGCCGTCATCCCCGCCTTCAACGAAGTGACCCGCATCGCGCAGGTGGTGCGTGATGCGCTGCGGTATGTGAAAACGGTGATCGTGGTCGACGACGGATCGACGGATGGCACGGGCGAGGTGGCCCGCGCGGCGGGCGCGACGGTGGTGACGCACGTGGAGAACGGCGGCGCCGGCGCCGCGACCATGACGGGCATCGAGGCGGCCCGCGCGATGGGCGCGACGACGGTCGTCACACTCGACGCCGACGGTCAGCACGATCCGGCCGATATCCCGCTCCTGCTCAAACCCATCGAGGAAGATTCTGCGGACATCGTCTTCGCGAACCGCTTCGGGCCCTTCGACCCGGCGCAGGCCAGGCGCCGCAATCACATCCCCGCCATCCGCCGACTCTTCAACGGCATCGGCAACGTGGTCACCCTGTTCGCCACGGGCAAGTGGGTGAGCGACAGCCAGTGCGGGTTCAAGGTCTTCGGGCCGAAGGCGCTTGCGCAGGTGGAGCTACGCATGCGCGGCTTCGAGTTCTGCACCGAGATCGTCCGCGAGTGCGCCCAGCACCGCTGGCGCGCGGCGGAGATTCCCACCAAGGTGCTGTACTCCGAGTATACGATGGCAAAAGGCCAGTCGTTCGCGAACGGAGTGAAGACGGCGATGAAAATTCTCTTGAGATCGTTCCTGCGATAGAACGGTGGAGGAGAAGATTGCAAGATTGCAAACGAAAATCCAAGAGCTCCTCCCTTGGGTCTTCCTTGCAATCTTGCAGTCTTGCAATCTTGAGTCCTTTCTCCTGTATGCTCTCTCCAATGACCCATCTCACTCCCTACCAGATCATCGCGCCGCTCTTCTCGTTGTTCGCGCTCGTGTACGCGTGGAATCTTGTGCTGCGCGGGAAGAAATCGATCTGGGAGGCGATGCTGTGGACGCTCTTCTGGGGCTGTGTGGCATTCATCGCGCTCTTCCCGAACACGCTCGGGTACTTGTCGGCGCTCACCGGCATCCAGAACCAGGAGAACGCCGTGCTTGTCACGTTCGTGGGAATTCTCTTCTTCATCGTGTTCTACATCATCATCCGCTTGGAAGAACTGGAGCAGCGGCACGCGAAAATGGTGCGGATGTTGGCACTGAGAGAGGCGGGGCTGGAGCGGGAAAAAAGTTCTGGGGAGTAAATTGCAAAATTGTTAATTTGCTATAATTCATTTAAAGTTCACTAATGATCAATTAACAATTTAACCATTGAACAATTTAGCAATGTCACAAGAGCAGATGGGAACAATCCTCCTGGTAAGTCCTTACTGGAAAGAGGAGCACCGCTGGATGGTGAGTTCGGTGAAGTTAGCCGAGTTGTGGCAGCGGCTGGGGTACAAGGTCGTCGTGGTGTGCATGGGGTCCGCGACGGGCGTGGAGGAAGTGTCGCCGACGCTGACGATCCACCGGCGCAAGGATGTGTTCCTGAAAGACCCGCTGAATTACGGTATTGCCATTGGGTTCTCCGGCTACGTCGCGCGTCTCGCGAAGGAGACGCGGCCGGATCTGATCGTCGTGAACAAGATCCTCTTCTGGAGTTCGCTGGCGCTGATAGGGCTGCGGCTGCGCGGATACAAAGTCCTTCTGCTCGCCGATGCGTTCGTGGGAATGACGTGGTTCCCGCGCGGCAAATTTCCGCGGCTGATCATGACCTGCGGCGCGTGGACGGTTGGTTGGTTGCTGATGCGGCTCTGCACGCGGCTGGTCACCTTCCATCCGCAGCCGGAACGGCTGCTGCGACGGTTGGGTATCGCGAGGAAGACGGAAGTGGTGCCGACGGGGATCGATGCGAGGGAATTCGGACCCCGGACCCCGGACCCCGGACGGCAGTCGATAACGGTCACGTACGTGGGGCGGTTGGAATCGGTGAAGGGCGTGGATGATTTTCTGGCGGCCGTCGTGCCGCTGAAGCGGCACTATCCGCAGTTGCGCGTGTGCGTTGTCGGGTGGTTCGCCGAGGGGAACCCGCTGGTGGCGCAGTACGAGCGCGAGGCGGAATTTACCGGCTTGCGGCACGACATCCCGCAGGTCTTCGCCGAGACGGACATCTTCGTGCTGCCGAGCTACAGCGAGGGGCTGAGCAATGCGCTGATGGAGGCCATGGCGAGCGGCTGCGCGTGCGTGGCCAGCGAGGTAGGGGGTAACGTGTTCCTCATCCAGAATGGCGTGTCGGGGTTCCTCTTCCCGCCCGGCGACCGCGACGCGTTGGCAGCACACGTGCGCCGATTGCTCGAAGACCCTGCAAAGCGCCGCGCGATGGGGGAGGCCGCCCGCCGCCGTATCGAGGAGCATTTCAGCTGGGATCGCGTTGGGAGGATGTACGCCACGCTATTCGATGAATGCAGAAAAATGTAATGTAAAATGTACAATCTAAAATGTACAATGCGATGCATCAGCGGAGTTCTTGAATAGCTGCCATCATTTTCTTTTTTCAATCTTCCATTCCGTCCGTGCAGCGCGTCGTCATCCTCTCGGCTTTCCTCACGCCGTTCCGCAGCGGGGCGGAGGCGTGCGTGGAGGAAGTGGTGCCGTTCCTCAAGAACCGCTACCACTGCACCATCGTGACGGCGCGGCTGCGTCTGAGCCTGCCGCGGCACGACAAGCTGCCGTGCGGCGTCCCCATCCGGCGCGTGGGGTTGGGGTTGCCCATCGATAAGTGGCTTTTCCCCGTGCTGGCGCCGCTGGCGGTGCGTCGGCTCAAGCCGGATCTCACTCATGCGGTGTTGGAGTCGTACGCGGGGCTCGCGCTGTCGTTGGTGCGTCGCGTCTATCCGCGATCGAAGCGGCTGCTCACGCTGCAGAGTACCAACACGTCACTTTTTCTGGAGCGCATGCACCGCGAGGCCGACCGCATCACGGCCATCAGCTCCGCGCTCGTCGATCGCGGTCGGGAGTTGGGCTACGACGACATCGCGCTCATCCCCAACGGCATTCCGCTGCAGATGATCCAATCCGCCCGCGAACGCGCGGCCAAAGTACCCGGGCGCGTGTTGTACGTGGGTCGGCTCGAGCCGATGAAAGGAGTGGATACGCTCCTGGACGCATTCGCCATTGCGTCGCGAAAATTCCCCGATGCCACGCTGCACATCGTGGGCGATGGATCCGAGCGGAATCGGCTGGAAGAGATGGCGAAACAGCTCGGCCTCACCGGCCGCGTGAAGTTTCTCGGGTACCTCTCGGGCTGGCGCGTGTACCACGAGTACGCCGAGGCGGAGGTGTTCGCCGGCCTCTCGCGCAGCGAGGCGCTCGGCAACGTGTTCCTCGAAGCGCAGGCTGCGGGGTGCGCGGTAGTGGCCACCCGCGTGGGCGGCATCCCGGATATCGTGCACGACGACATTACCGGCCTGCTGGTGCAGCCCGATGATTCATATGCCGCGGGCGCGGCGATCCTCCACCTGCTCTCGTCGCCGGATATGCGGGAGCGATTAATCGAACAGGCAGAGCGGAATGCGGAGCGGTACGATTGGCGGTTGATTGGGGAGAGGTATGGGGAGGTGTATGGGGAATTGTTACATTGCTAAATTGCTCTCCTTCTGCCGCCCCCTCACCAACTCCGCCGCGCGGAACAAGCTCTCGAACGTCCCGGCATCCACCCATTCTTCCTGGAGAATGGTCGCTTTCAGTTGCCCTGCTGCCAAGTATCGTTTGCTCAGGTCGGTGATCTCCAGCTCGCCGCGGGCTGAGGGTTCGAGTGTCTTGATCATCTCGAAGCAGCGTTCGTCGTACAGGTAGCAGCCGGTAATAGCGAGGTTGCTCTTGGGGGCGACGGGCTTTTCTTCGATGGAGAGAATACGGAGAGAGCCGTAAGCTGTAAGCAATAAGCCAGAAGCATCATCAGTCGCATTGCTTACTGCTTTCTGCTCATTGCTCATTGCTACTTCCGCTACGCCAAACCGCTCAGGGTCCGTCACTTCTTTTAACAATACGTGCGCGCCGCTTTTGAATGCCCGAATGATCGGTGCCAGATCGTCGAAGAAGACGTTATCGCCCAGAAGGGCGCAGATCGGCTGGCCCGCCGCGAATTCCTCCGCAAGGCTCAGCGCTTGCGCGATGCCGCCCGGCTTCTCTTGCACCTTGAACGCGAACGCGCAGCCGAAGCGGCTGCCGGAGCCCAAAAACGCGGCGATCTGCTCCAGGTGTTCCGGTCCGGTAATCACCGCGATGTCGCGGATGCCTGCATCCAAGAGAATCTGCAGCGGGTACAGCACGAGCGGTTTGTCGTACACCGGCAGCAGGCTTTTATTGGTGATCTCGGTGAGGGGCCGCAGGCGGGATCCGGTGCCGCCGCAGATGAGGACTCCTTTCATGGGCGACGAGCAATAAGCAGTAAGCAGTAAGCAGAAACTTCAGAGGCTGCCTGTAGCTTAAAGCTTATTGCTCCTCTGAAAAGAGGATTCTTTGCGGTAGACTGTGAACGCTATGAATCTCCTCGTTACCGGCGCCGCCGGCTTCATCGGCTCGCACTTCGTGCTGCGGCACATCGAACGCTTCCCCGACGACACGGTGGTGGTGCTCGACACGTTGGGGCACGGGGCCGATAAGACATTCCTCGATCCGGTCCTCCATCGTATTCGTTTCATCCAGGGCGACATCGCCGATTTCGAATTAGTGAGCAAGCTGGCGCAGACGTACGGCATCGAGTGCATCGTGAACTTCGCGGCCGAGACGCACGTGGATCGGAGCATCGAGAGCAGCGTGCCGTTTCTCCACAGCAACATCATCGGTGTGCAGAGCCTCGTCGAGGTGTGCCGCAAGAACCCGTCCATCCTCCTCTACCACATCTCGACCGACGAAGTGTACGGCGACCAGGAGGACGGCGAGCGCGCGCGAACGGTGGAGGATGCGCTGTGGCCGAGCTCGCCGTATGCGGCATCGAAGGCCTCCGGCGATCTGCTCATTCTCGCGGCGATGCGGACGTACGGCATTCGCGCGCGCATCAGCCGCTGTACCAACAACTACGGCCCGCACCAGGCGGCCGAAAAGTTCATTCCCACCATCATCCGCAACGCGCTTAGTAATCAGCCGATTCCCGTGTACGCGCAGGGGAAAAATAAGCGCGATTGGCTGTACGTTTCCGACCACTGCGATGCCATCGAGACCATTCTGCATGCCGATGGTTTCGACGGTCATCTGTTCAACATTTCCGCCGACGACGAGCGCGAGAATATCGAGGTAGCGAAAGCGGTGCTGAAGATTCTCGGCAAGCCGGAAAGCCTGATTCAATTCGTGGCGGATCGGCCGGGACACGACTGGCGCTACGCGGTGGATTCATCCGCGACGCGAGCGTTGGGGTGGAAGCCCGCGGTCAGTTTTACTGAGGGGCTGAGGAAGACGGTGGGGTGGTACAAAACGATTGTCTAGCAGTGGAGGCGTACTAGTCTGTCCATTGATCCATGGAGGTTTGTTGCTCATCTATTATCTGGCAGGATCGTATTCTTGTAGTTGTTTCCAACGTGGAAATCTCTTCATTGTCGCGTATTTCCGCTATGCTCATGCCATGCACCTCGTCCTCGCGACCGGTATTTTTCCGCCTGATGTCGGCGGCCCGGCGACGTACGTCGAACACTTGGCGAAGGAGTTCATCCGCTGTGGCGTGGAACACCTCACGGTGATCACGTTCGCAGGCAAGCTGGAGGAGCCGATTACGGTTTCGGAGGAGGGCGGGAAGACGGTGGTGCGCGTGTCGAAGAGTGGCGGGCCGCTTCTGCGGTGGCGGCGGTACGCGCGGGCGCTGCGCGAGCATGCGGCCGAGAGCGACGTGGTTGTTGCATTTTCTTCCATCAGCGTCGGCATGCCGCTGAAGATGGCGAGGCTGCGCAAGCCCAAGTGCATCCTGCGGCTGGGCGGCGATTACTTCTGGGAGCGCTACACCGCCCTGAGCGGCATGCGCACGCTGCGCGAGTGGTACAAGCTGCGGCCGTACACGGGGCGGAAACTGCTGAGCGACGAGACGGCGTACCGTCTCACGCGCAGGTTGAATGCGCGGTACCTCGCGCCGCTGCTGCCCAGCTTCGACCGGATCGCCTTCACCACGCAGTTCCAGCAGGAGATCTACCGGCTCTACTACCCGGTGCTGCCGCCGCATTCGGTCATCGAGAACGCGTTCCCCGAGAAAGTCACCATCTCGCAACCCATCCACTACATGCGGTCGGAGGATCTGCGCGGGCGCCGGCTGCGGCTCTTGTACTTCGGCCGGTTCGTGGGTTTCAAGAACTTGCGCAACTTGGTGAAGGCAGTGGCGAGCTTGCCGCATGTCACGCTGACGTTCGTGGGCGAGGGGCCGCAGACGAAGCCGCTCAAAGCTCTTGTGCAGACGCTCGGCATCATCGACCGCGTGAACTTCTCGGCGCCGCGCACGCAGAGCGAGAAGAAGGCAGTCTTCGCCGAGCACGATCTGATGGTGCTGCCTTCGCTCACCGAGATCAGCCCCAACAGCGCGCTCGAAGGACGCGCGAACGGCATGCCGGTGCTGTTGAGCGAGGAGACAGGCCTGAGCGAGGAGCTCACGCGCGGGATGGTGGTGCGGCCGCTGCGCACGCCCGAAGAGATCGCCAAGGCCGTGCTGGAAGTGGAGCAGAGCTACGCCGACGTAGCGGCCGAAGCGATGCAGCCGATTCCGGAACGGTCGTGGGATCGGGTGGCAGGGGAATGGATCGAGTTATTTAGAGAATTAGGAATCAAGAATTAAGAATTAGGAGTGTCCTCTCTTGATCTGCTTTCTTAATTCCTAATTCCTAATTCTTTCCTATGATAGGCATCGATCTCCTCGTTCTTCTCGTTCTCCATCCATGAAATTACTCATGATCTCCGGCGACCGTTCTGTCCTGCAAGGAAAGAAGGGCGCGTTCTGGTACACGTTGGAGGAATTGTCGCAGCACTGGGAGAGGATCGATATCATCACGCCAAGAGTTCGGACGCCGGACGCCGGACCTCGGAATTCGGTAGGGAGAATGCAGGATGGCGACGGAGCCCGGTATCCGCTGTCCGGAGTCCGACCGAATGTCCACTTCCATCCTTCCCCTTGGCCGCTCTGGCGCCAGCCGCGGTGGATTGCGCGGAAAGGGAAGGAGTTGATCGATCTGCACCGCCACGACGTGATGACGACGCATGAGTACCCGCCGTTCTACAACGGCATCGGCGCGGCACGGTTAGCGCGCAGTTGCGGTATTCCGTATGCGCTGGAAATCCATCACATTGTCGGGTATCCGGTGGCGAGCTCGTGGAGCGAGCGGATCGGTCGCGTACTCTCTCGCGTGTATCTTGCGCACGACGCGAAGGCATCCACGGCGGTACGCACGGTGAACGACGGCGTGCAAAGCACGCTCGTGCGGTGGGGAATTCCTGCAGAGAAGATCCAAGTCGTTCCGTCATTCTACTTGGATGCGGATGCGTTGCGCCCGGATCCTTCTGTAGAGAAGAGCTACGATCTTGTGTTCTGCGCGCGGCTCGTGGCGAACAAGGGGTTGCGGGAGTTGCTCGATGCTCTCGCGGGGTTGCTGGGCATGTCGTTGCTCGTCATCGGCGACGGGCCGGAGCGTGCGACGGCCGAAGCGCGGGTGCGGGCGTCGGACCTGCGCGATCGCGTGACCTTTGCCGGCTGGCTGCCGACGCAGCGCGATGTCATCCGTGCGATCCAATCGGCGCACGTGTTCGTCATGAATTCGAAGAGCGAAGGCGGCCCGCGCGTGGCGCTCGAGGCGATGGCGGCGGGGGTGCCCGTGGTGGCGACGCGCGTCGGCGTGATGCCGGATGTGATCCGCGACGGCGAGAACGGCGTACTTATGGATGTCGGCCAGGATCTTCGTCCGGTCCTCTGTTCCATCCTGACAGACGACCAAAAACGCGAGCGGATGGGCAGGGAGGCCCAGAAGATCATCGAGCGGTTCGAGCGGAAACGGCTGATTGGGGAGTATGCGGCGTTCCTCCAATCACTCAGAATCTTTGAACCGTAGGGAAAGCGCGCTAGTCTCTCCGCATGCCTCCCGCTCGGCCCACGACGAAGGGCATCTCTCTGGCGTGGTATGAATTCCTCGGCCTCTGCATCGGCGCGCTGGTACTGCTGTGGTACATGGGTGCGCGCGACTACCCCATCTGGAACGACACGGCCATCTACGCCTTGCTCGGCGAGAGTCTGTGGTGGGGCTACGGGTACACGCTCTTCGGCGTGCCCAACGCGCGGCACTTGCCGCTGCATGCCATCGTGTCGTACCCGCTTGTCGGCATCTTCGGGTCCCAGTGGGGCATGGTGCTGAGCACGCTCTTCGCGGGCATCGGGGTCGTCATCATCACGTACGGATTGGTGCGCCGGGCATTCTCGGAGCACGTGGCGCGCTGGACGGTGGTACTGCTCGTGTCGTATCACGGGTTCATCCTCATGACGATGCAGGGATCGGCGGATTTGCTGTTTACGTGTTTGTTTTTGGCGTCGGTGTGGGCGTACGCGGCGGCGGGGGATGATGGGCGGCGGTGGGGGGGGGGAGACGGGGACGCCCCGGCTGGGCGGCTGTACGGGGGTGGGCGGGCGGTGCG
>CAZWBO010000036.1:0-2930 GCA_964632375.1 uncultured Candidatus Peribacteria bacterium
CTCCACAAGCGCTGCGCGTTGGCGGGTGTGGCCGAGGAGAGAGGTGGTGGGCATGGGAAAAAATCATAGACGAATCGGGGCGACGTGTCTTGAAGAGCGATAAGCGGATAGCGGATAGCGATTAGCACTGAGGCACTTCATCGCACTGCCCTCATACTCACTACACCCTGGCGGCGACCACGCCGCCAAACCTTCCGCATCACCTTTATTCTCGTAGCGACCCCCTCCGCCTATGTGGTGGGGATAGGTGGTTAGGACGTTCCTCACTGCACGCCTGTAGGCGTCGCAGTGAGGAACGGACGTGGGTCATAGGCGGTGGGTTTTCTTTGCATACTTTCTTTTTGCGGTAGAAAAAGAAAGTATGACCAGTGCCTTTGGAGGGGTTTGAGCAGGATTGTGTAGGAGATACCAGAAAACAGGCATATGGCGGGATTATGGTATGGGTGACCGCACCATGCAGACAGCCAGCCACGATAGCCGACCGCAGGTTGTACACCTGCTCCCACATCAAAAAGAAAGATGACGAATACACATCGACATCCGCGGGCAAGAAAGCCCGCTCTCAGGGAGGGAAATTACCGGAGACACCGCGCCGAGCGACGGCGCTCTGCGGGGGGGATGCTCCAGGAAATACGATGCCAGGCGCTATTAAATCACTCGTCTTTCCCGTGGCACTTCTTGTACTTCTTGCCGGAACCGCACGGACACGGATCATTCCGTCCCACTTTGGGCAGCACCGCCGGTTTCGCAACCGGACGCCCTGCGGCCACGGGCGCCTTCTGTTGTGGCGTGAATCCCAGTAACGCCGCCGCTTCCTGCATACTCGATTGATCGCTGATCGCTGATCGCTGATCGCTGATCGCTCCTGTCGGCACCACGCCCGTGCTCTCGAGCTCGCCCTCTATTTGCTCGCGGTTCGTCCGGAGCGACGCGGCCTCCTCGGCATCTTCCTCCGTCATCTGCACCACGAAGCGCGGCGTGAAATCGGCCACGTTGGCATTGAGCAGCGTGCGCACGATGGTGGCGTTGATGGTGCTGATGAGTTGGTGGAACCGGCGGAATCCTTGGTCCTGGTACTCGATGAGCGGATCGCGCTGCGCGTAGCCGGCAAAGGCGACCTGCTCGCGCAGATGGCTCATGTCGTCGATGTGGTCCATCCAGTGCGCGTCGATGCTGCGCAATGTGACCACCTGCTCGGCGCGGTTCACCGTCGCGGCGTCCTCCGCTTCGCACTTCTTCTCGTAGTAATCGGTGAAGGCCTTCGACACGTGCTCCGTCAGCGCAGTTTTATCCTGATACGTCTTGAGATTTTCCACGGTCAACTCCGCCGCCACCGGCGCACACACGGACGCGATCGCCTCGTGCAGTTTGTCCCATTCCCAGTCATCGGGATCCGTCGCTTGGCTGTAGCTGCCCACCAGAGCCTCCGCCTCCTTGCGCATACCCGCCACTATCTCCTCGTGCAGCGGCCCCTGCCGAGCTTCCATGCTGACCGCTTCCCGTTCATCGCTTATCGCCCTCTCGGACTCAGCAATTTTTTCCAATATCTTCTGACGCCGCTTGTAAATGATGTCTCTGTGCTTGTTCATCACGTCGTCGTACTGCAGCACGTGGCGGCGGGTGTCGAAGTTACGGCCTTCCACCTTCTTCTGCGCGCTCTCGATGCTGCGCGACACGAGCGTGTTCTCGAGCGGCACGTCGTCGGGTACCTTCAGCCGCTCCATCATCGATTTCAAACGATCGCCGCCGAAGAGACGCATGAGGTCGTCCTCCATCGAGACGAAGAACTGGCTCTCGCCCGGGTCGCCCTGGCGGCCGGATCGCCCGCGCAGCTGGTTATCGATTCTCCGCGCCTCGTGGCGCTCCGTACCCAGAATCGCGAGCCCGCCGCGCTCCGCCACGCCATCGCCCAGCTTGATGTCGGTGCCGCGGCCCGCCATGTTCGTCGCGATGGTGACGATGCCCTTCTGCCCGGCATTCGCCACGATGTCGGCTTCCTTCTCGTGCTGCTTGGCATTGAGCACTTCGTGCGGGATGCGCATGTCTTGCAACAACATACTCATCACCTCGGATTTCTCGATGGACGTGGTGCCGATGAGCACCGGCTGGCCTTGCGCGTGCTTCTCGGCCGCGATCTTGGCGACGGCCTTGAATTTCGCACTCACCGTGCGGTAGATCGCGTCGGATTTATCGGCGCGGATCATCGGCCGGTGCGTGGGGATGACAATGGTGCGCAGTTTGTAGATCGATTCGAATTCCTCCTCTTCCGTCTTCGCCGTGCCCGTCATGCCCGCGAGCTTCTTGAACAAGCGGAAGTAGTTCTGGAACGTGATGGTGGCGAGCGTGCGCGATTCGCGCTGCACTTCCACCTTCTCCTTCGCCTCGATGGCCTGGTGCAGCCCGTGCCCGTAGCGGCGGCCGGGCATCAGGCGGCCCGTGAACTCGCTCGATGTGATGCACTTCCTCGAAACCTTTCTCGGTGTAGATGTTCTCGAGCCCGAGCAGGCTCTCCATCTTGCGAATGCCCTCCTCGGTGAGCACGGCCGTGCGCTGCTTCTCGTCTTTCGTGTAGTGCACGGTCTCTTCCAGCTGCGACACGAGCATCGCATGCTGCTGGTACTTGGTGGTCGAGTCCTCCGCCGGTTGGCTGATGATGAGCGGCGTGCGCGCCTCGTCGACCAGAATGGAGTCGACCTCGTCGACGATGGCGTAGTGAAGCCCGCGCTGCACCTGCCGCTCGACACTGCTCGCCATGTTGTCGCGCAGGTAGTCGAAACCGAACTCGCTGTTGGTTCCGTACGTGATGTCGGCCGCGTACGCAGTGCGACGCTCGTCGGTAGGCATGCCGTTCACCACCACGCCTACCGTGAGGCCGAGCGCCCTATACAGCAGCCCCATCCACGCGGCGTCGCGCTTGGCCAGGTAGTCGT
>CAZWBO010000036.1:2940-12720 GCA_964632375.1 uncultured Candidatus Peribacteria bacterium
AGGCTGAACACCATATTGTCGCGCAGGTAGTCAAAGCCGAATTCATTATTGGTGCCGTAGGTGATGTCGGCGCCATAGGCCGCTTGTTTGGCCTCGTGCGACATCTGCGACAGGTTCACCCCCACGCTCAGGCCCAGGAACTCATACAAGGGCGCCATCAGCGCCGCATCGCGGCTGGCCAGGTAGTCGTTGACGGTGACGATGTGCACGCCTTTGCTTTCGAGCGCGTTGAGGTACGCCGGCAGCGTACTCACGAGCGTCTTGCCTTCGCCGGTGCGCATCTCGGCGATGGCTCCGCGGTGCAGCGCCGCGCCGCCTAAGATCTGCACGTCGAACGGCACCATGTTCCACGTGAAGGTCTGCTTGCCGATCTGCATCGTCTGATTATCAAGCAGCTCGCACGCGCGGATGTGCACGGCGAACGCCTCCGGCAAGATCTCGTCCAATGTCATGCCATCCGCCACTTTCTTCCTCATCTCCTCCGTCTTCCTGGGCAGATCCTCCAGCGTGAGCGATCGGATATCCTGCTTCTCGGCGCGCGTGCGCACTTCTTGAATGACGGGGCGGATCTTCTTCAATTCCTTCTCGTTCGGATCGCCTAAAAGCCGATTGAGGGATTCCATGAAGGCCATAGGCACGTAGCCTACCGGAGAAGAGGCAGCGAGAACAGCGTGCGACCGCAGGAAAGGAAAGTATCGTCGGCATGCAAAACGTATTTCATTCATTCGTGAAATATTGTATAATACAACTATGAAGCCCGATCCACTCAATAGATACGTCGAGGACGTTCCCGATGACCTGCTGCTGATGTGGGTAAAAAAGTTGGTAGAACTTGAGGAGAACTCTCCGCCTGCCGCTCAGAAAGGTGCAGCTCCTCAGTGGATAAGGCAACTACGACATTCGATACCTCTAGAGGTGGCAAAGATGCTGCTTGAACAAGGCTCAGCGGGGCTAGAGGAGATGTTTCACCAAAGAGACGAATTGAAGGAGAGAATGATGGCTGTCTGTGCTCACGCGGATATGCAGACTACGTTCGTGCGTGTATTGAACGATAAAGCGGTGGAAGATGGACAACTAGACGATAAGGATGTTGCAAAATTTTTCTTGTACCTCGCGAACGCGGAAGGGCTCAGCGTCTCGGAAGTTCTGGAACACCGATGGGAGCAATTGACCCCGGCAACGCAGGAAATAATAGAGAAGATGGGAAAACAACCACCTCGTTTCGTGTGGTTGCGGCAAGGAGAGAGAATGGTAAAAGTCGGAGCTCAGAATCTTGCACTGCCGCATCCTGCCCACATTGGCGACAGAGCATGTTTTGATTCCCGTATGAGCGAGGAGCAACTTGAAAAGAAGGGATTCAAAGGGGAAGAAACTTACGAGATCTTGGCTTTCGCGCAGTAGAAATGACCCACTGACTAACCTACCACCCCCGCCCGTACCACGGATCGATCCGCTGTTTCTCGTACGCGAGCGACGACACAAAAGACGGCAGCACGTCGGAGACGGATTTCTTCGTCGCCTCCATCAATGCCATCTGATCAACCAGCGCTCGATGTTCGGGAATCAATTCGCCGGTCCACACATCGCCAGATTTTGCATACTGTCCAAGATCATCAATCTTGATGCACTGCGGCTCCCCGAGCCGGTCTGCCACGTTGCCGAATCCGCGCACGAACAGTTCTGTTTTTTTGGTGGAGTGCATCCACAACAAATTCTCTGTCATTGACTGAGCCTTTTTGAAATCACTCAGGTGAATGCCGGCGGCAGGAATAGCGAGCGCGTAGCTCAGTGCATTCGCGAACGCCGCCGCAACGCGCAGGCTCGTAAACCCGCCGGGGCCCGTGATACACGCGATGCGATCGATATCGGCCGGCATCCATGCCGCGTCTTGTATCAGTGATTCATACAGTTCCACCAGCTCGCGATCCGTGATTTTTGGATGCACATCTCTCAAGGCAATGACCGCAGTATCGTCTACGCAGGCGATGCAACCGTCGTGGCTGGCCAAGTCGAGGAAGAGCGTGTGCATGGCGCTGCAGCGTAGCACGAAGAAAGCCCCCGGTGTTCCGGGGGCGCGGTGTCAGCTGAGGAGAATGGTGACCGCCGCGACCGCAATGGCCAGCGCCGCGGTCAACTGCAGGGCATTTCCCAATGCCCATCTATCCGGGAAGATCTCACACACGAGCTTCATGGTACTTCTCCTATGAGATGAGACTGACAATTGCAATATACAATAATATTGCAAATCATGCAATGAGCCACGTGGCGACTCCCTATTCCACTCAATTATCAATTATCAATTCTCAATTCTCAATCCATACTCCCCCCATGCAGCCCACCCTCTCGATCATCATCCCCACCCACAAGCGCGCGGAAATTCTCGCACGGTGCCTGGCGCACATCGAAGCGCAGACGGCGCACGAGAGCCTGGAGGTGATCGTGGTGAGCGACGGGCCGGACGAGGCGACGCGCACGCTCATGGAGAGGAAGATCGCCGAGACGCCGGATACGTTCCCCAAGCGTGCATCGATGTACCGATACGTCGAGATCCCGAAATCACACCAGGGAATAGCGCGCAACAGAGGAGTGGCCGAGGCGCGCGCGCCCATCGTCCTCTTCATCGGCGACGACATCTTCTTAGACCCCGCCGCCTGCGCGCAGCACATCTCCGCGCATGCGATTCTCAATAAGAAAACAGCAGAGCCCGAGGCGGTCCTTGGCTTTACTACCTGGGATCCGGCGCTGAAGATCACACCGGTGATGCACTGGCTGGAATGCAGCGGCTGGCAGTTCGGGTACCCGCACATCGAACCCTACGCCGGCACGCACGTGCCGAGCGGCATCCAGCACCGCTACACCTACACCAGCCACATCAGCATCCCGACCGCCATCGCGAAGGCGCATCCCTTCCGCGAGGATGTATCGCTCTACGGCTGGGAAGACATCGAGTGGGGACTTCGACTCGCCCAGACAAACATTCGGCTGTTCTACCAAAAATCCGCACGCGCGTATCACCATCACCCGATGACGCTGGAGCAATCGCTGAAGCGGATGGAGACGCTGGGAAAAGCGGCGGTGATCATGGAACAGAACGTGACGGGATTGTCGCTGACGCCGAAAGGGTGGAAACGGGCGATCTATCCGTTGATAGCCCAATTGCCGACGATGCGGGGATGGCACACCAAGGCGTTCCTGGCTGGAATTTCCCATGTCTCGACGTACTAGTTGCATTTATATAAAAAAGTTATATAAATGGTATATGCCTACTCCAGAAGAACCACACGTGCCTGATGAGGCAGAGCGCTTTACCTCGCTCCTTCCATCGGCCAAGCGCGATGGAATCACTTGGAAGCCAAAAGAGGGGCGCGCCGAATTCACTTTTGCGCTGAGTGATGGGTGCAGATACTTGGCGGTATTCCTGCAAGACCAAAATAGCGCGGAGCACAAAGCCCCCTCGATGATCGATATTGTGGGGTTCTTCCTCTCGATACTTCGACAATGTACATTCACCTACGACGAATCGGATGCCATTTATAAGGCAAAGACAGCGGGCTGGAAAATCGCCGCAGAAAAAATAACTGACCCCCCGCTCGATCCTGAGACGTTTCTGTCTAACGCTCTTGGCCGCTGTAACGGGGACATGTCGCGGCTTTTTAGCCAGAATTAGACCGGCATTCGCGTTGCGCTCTGCGCAAAACCCTCTATAATCATCCTGATGATACGAGTATCCTGACTATTCCAAGTACGTTGGAATGGTCCTTTCACTCGATCCGTACTACCGCGGCGAGCGACGCCGCTCTCTATTATTTTTCATCTCTGTCCCATGCGTGCCAGCTTCCTCGCCGCCATTAACCAGATCTGCTCCGACAAGAATGTCAGCCCCGACCAGGTGATCGAGGCCGTGAAGCAGGCCATCGCCACCGCATACCGTAAGGATTACGGGAACAAAGAGCAGGAGATCCGCGTCGATTTCGAGGAAGGCAAGGACATGCCGACCATTTTGCTGGTGAAGGAAGTGGTGGAGGAAGTAGAGAACGACAACTTCGAGATCAGCGTGAAAGACGCGCGCAAGGTGAAGCCCGATGTCGACGTGGGCGACGAGATCGCCATCGATGTCACGCCCATCGAGTACGGCCGCATCGCCACGCAGGCCGCCAAGCAGGTGATTTTACAGAAGCTGCAGGAGGCCGAGAAGCAGAGCTTGTACGAGATGTTCAAAGACCGCGAGGAGGAGCTGCTCACCGCGACCGTGACGAAGGTGGACCCGAACTGGGTGACGCTCGAGATCGAAGGCATGACCGTCTCGCTCCCGTGGCGCGAGCAGATCCCCGGCGAGCACTACTACACCGGCAAGCGCCTGCGCGTGTACCTCGATACCGTGGAGCTCACGGGCAAAGGCCCGCAGCTGCGCATCTCGCGCACGCACTCGAACTTAGTAAAGAAACTGCTGGAGCTCGAGATCCCCGAAGTGCGCAACGGCGACGTGGAGATCCGCGGCATCGCCCGCGATGCCGGCTTCCGCAGCAAGGTGGCGGTGAAGTCCAACGATCCGCGTATCGACCCTATCGGCGCCTGTGTGGGGCAGAAGGGCGTGCGCATCCAGGCGGTGATGGAGGAGATCAACGGCGAGCGCGTCGACATGATCGAGTGGAGCGACGACCCCATTAAGCTGATCTCGCTCGCGCTGCAGCCCGCCGCCATCTCGGCCGTGATCATCGTGAACGACCAAGAGCGCGTCGACGACGCCGGCCGCCGCATCAAGAAGCGCGCCGCCGTGTTCGTGGAGGAAGCCCAGCGCCCCATGGCCATCGGCAAGAAAGGCCAGAACATCCGCCTGGCCACCGATCTCACCGGCTACGAGCTCGACATGTACAACTACGAAGAGCTGCCGGCCTTCAAGGCCAAATTGGCGCAGCTGCGCGGCAATGAATCGGCCGACATGGCTGGACCCGTCGGCGTGCCGCCTCCGGCTGACAGCACCGGCGATGCCGTGACGAACGACGACACGGTCACGGTGGAGGAGACGACGGTGCAGGAAGGAACCGAGCGCGCGGCCGAAGACGCGCAGGCGTACACGGAACAAGTGGAAGCCGAACCGCTGAATCCGGATGCACCGGCGGCGCAGACGGCGTGAGGTGAGTAGTAGAACAGAAACAGCCTCGGTGCACACCGAGGTTGTTTTAGAATGCCATTCTGCTTATTCGATATTACTCTGGCAAAGCGTCGATCTGCTCCTCACCATCCGGAAATGACATCTGAATGGTCACTCCTTTTCCCAAGCTCACACCTTCGGGCGTGTCTGTGTAGGAAATGCCTAATGTATCCAGGCGGCTGTGCAATTCCCGGCGACGTCTCTCTTGCGCCGTTTCAACTCCCCGATTCCTTGGCACCACCGATGAGGCGTCATTCGTTTCTGGAAGATTCATTTCTAGTGTCATTGCATGGAGAGGAAAGAACACCCATTACAATACACTCTTTATGATCTAACAAGAGTAATGTTGCTATTTCGCACATAAACGAGCAACGGAGCCAGAATCTAATCCCCGTGACCTCCCCACCGAAATCGCCTACCCTCAACCCCATGAAATTCCCTTCCTTCCCCTTCGTCGTCCTCGATACCGAAACGACGGGGTTCGTGCCGCGCGTACATAAGATCATCGAATTCGCATCGATGCGCGTGCAAGAGGGCGAGGTAGTGAATGAGTACGAGGAGCTATTTTACGCCAAGGAGGTGCCACCCGTCGTCGAAGTGCTGACACGCATCAAGACACCGGTACTGGTGGATAAGCCGCTCTTCGAGGATCGTATCGACCGCATGCGGGAGGCCATCGGCCCCGACACGTTGATCGTCGGGCAGAACGTGGGGTTCGACTTGGGCATGTTGAAGGGCCAAGGCATCGATCTGACGGATCGTCCGTGGATCGATACATCCATGCTCGCATCGCTCGTGTTCCCGGAGCTCGAGAGCTACTCGCTCGGGTACCTGAGCGCCGTGCTCCAGCTGAATCATCATCCGGTGCACCGCGCGCTCGGCGATGTGCGCGCCACGCTGGAGCTGCTCGGCAAGTGCTGGGAGCGCCTGTGCGAGATGCCGGAGGATCTGCTGCAGCCCGTCCGCGCCATCATGGCGCAGTCGACCCCGGGGTACAGGTTGCTGTTCGAGGCGCTGCCGCAGTCGCATAACACGGTTCGCCCGCTCTGGCTCGACGCATGGCGCGACGTCCGCGACGGCGAGGACGACGGCTTCCACGTGACCATCGACGTATCGTCGCAGGATCAGACGATCACGCTGCTGGAGGAGCCGCTCGACCCGGCCTTCCTCCGCCACGCCATCCGCCACATCGGCGAGCACAAGGACACGCGCCACTGGGTCGCGGTGAAGAACTTGGAACTCGCCGCCGCGCGCCTGCACCAAGCCGAACGCGAAGCGGTGCGCATCGTGTATCCGCCGTACCTGCTGCTGGACCCGGCTGCCGGCGAACGGCTGCTGCACCAAGAGACGTTCACGGCCGACGAAGCGACACTGGCGGCGAAGTTACGGTGGTACGCGCCGCGCCTGCGCGCGGATTTTCCGCTGCACGGCGGCGAGGAGGCCGTGTGGAACGGCAAGGTGGCCTGCACCGTCGATACCCAAACGTACCGCGCGCAGTTCGACAGTCCGCCATCGGTACTCCTCATCGACCATCGTCAACTACTGAAGATCCTCATCGAGACAGACGAAGGGAGAAAGATCGCGATGGAGAAGGGCCTGCACATCATCATCGACGATGCGTCGATGCTCGAGGACACCGCCACGAAAGCCTTCGGCTGGTACTGCGCCATCGACGACGTGCGCGCGGCCGCCGAGGGCGACGAGACGCTCACGAAGTTCATGGACGTGCTGCAGCTGTGGATCGAGAAAGTGCGCGCCGGGCGCGATCTGCACTACCTTGCCATGGCCGATCTCTCGCACCCCGACGCGCGCGGGCTGCGCGAGCAGCTGGACGATTTGCTCACACGACAGACGTATACGTCGCAGGTGCGCTCGCACTTGGAATGCCTGAAGAAGATTGTGGATCCGGAGAATCTGCGCGGACGCATCGTGTGGATCGAACTGCGCCAGAACGGCAGCCAGCTGCTGCACGCCGCACCCGAGCACGTGGGTGCCATGCTCAAAGACACGCTGTTCGACGCCTACCACACCACGCTCTTCGTGCCCACGCGCCTAGCCGACACGCTCAAGGAAGTACTGCCGCCCTCGGGCGCGCACGTCGTGCGATCGCCGGAATCCGATTGCCTCTGCAGCATCGACATCTCGTTCGAGGCCGATCCGCCGCTCGACGGCATCCTCACATCGCCGCCGGAAGGAAAAACCGTCGTGCTGATCCCTTCGAAGGGCACGATCGAAAATCTGTACGTGAAGTACGCGGAAGATTTAGAGGAGCGCGGCATCGGGCTCATCTGCCAGGGTGTCTCCGGCGGGCAAGGCCGCATGCAGGCCGAGTTCCTCGCCGCCCCGACACCGGTGCTCTGGCTCCTCACGCCGTGGACGTTCGAGGGCATCGAGCTGCCGCCCAAGACCATCGACCATCTTGTCCTCCTCACCCTGCCGTTCGACCATCCGTCGCACCCCGTGCTCAGCAAACGCGCGCTGCGGTACAGGAACTCCTTCACGGAATACCTGCTGCCGCGCCTGAGCCAGCGGCTCTTCCGCCTGCTCCGCACGTTCTGCCGCTTCCGCACGCCCGCCGGCGACGTGCGCATCCTCGACGAACGCCTGCACAGCAAAGCCTATGGAAAAACGCTGCGCGAGTACCTCGCGACGTTCACGCCTTCGGGGAAGATTACGGGATCGGCATCTGAAAAAGAGAAGAAGGAACCACAGGGGAAAAAAGAGACGCCGACGAAGCAAGGGCTGGGCAAGAAGAAGGACGAAGGACAGATGTCGATGTTCTGAAAAAAGCCCGGTTGCCCGGGCTCGTCGATCACTGCCGCTCCGCCTTCTGCGCCGGCGGAACGAGAGGGGCAAACGATCTCTTGATCGCGCTGATCGCCGTGGCAGCCATGACGAGGCCGCCGGCGACCAAGACGACGAGCAGGATGATCCTCATCCACTTCTCGATGAGCACGTTCATCATGCTCTGGAAGAAATGATCCTCGTCCCGGTTACTCATGAGCCACCTCCTTTGGTGATCAACCATCCTGCCTGCCAAATGACAAACAGGAAATTTATTGTATTTTATCAAAATAATCCGATCTGTCTACTCCCCCAATAGCTTTTCCCTCTCTCCCTTTCCCTTTTCCCTCATCACTCTCCCCTAATCCGCTCCCTTCCTCCCCAACACCACAAACACCGTCCGCCACAGCACCCACACATCCAGCAATATCGACCATTCCTCGATGTACTGAAGATCCAATCGCACTTCGTCTTCGAACTGCAGATCGGATCTTCCCGCCACCTGCGCCAAGCCCGTGATGCCCGGCTTGACCGCGAACACGCGCCGCTGCTCGGGGCTGTAGCGATCGACTTCGACCGGCAGATGCGGCCGCGGCCCCACAAGCGACATGTGGCCCACGAGCACATTGAGCAGCTGCGGCAGTTCGTCCAACGACCAGCGGCGGAGGAAGCGGCCCACGCGCGTGACGCGCGGATCGTTCTTGATCTTGAACAGCGGCCCGTCGCGCCGGTGGTTGAGCGGCAGCAGTTCCTCCTTCCGCGTATCGGCGTCGGGGATCATCGAACGGAACTTGAGGAGGGGAACCATGGTGCGTCCGTACTGCCCCACTCGCTGCGAGCGGTACAGCAGCGGCCAGCCGCTATCGAGCAAGACACAGAGCGATAGCAACAGGAACATCGGGCTGAGGACGACGAGCAGCAGCAAGCTCATGGCGATGTCGAAGAGGCGCTTGAAGATGCGCCCCCATCCGTCGAGCGGCGTGGGGCGAAAACGCATGAGAGGCAACAGACCAAGCCGATCGACCTCCAGCATGTGCGGCACATCGGCCAATACGGGAGGCAAAAAACCATACCCGATGTGGTGCGAGCGGCAGTACTCGATGAGCGCGATGGTGCTCTCGCTCTGCGGATGCGGATCCGTCTGCAACACGAGATCGATGAACCCTTTCGGCGCCAGCTTCTGCAGGCCCTGCAAATCGCGCGCGTGGCCGAGGTACGCGTAGTGGTAGTCGCTGAGGAGCGTCTCGTTCGCGATGCCCTGGAGCGCCTGCGCGCCCACCGACACCACCGTCTGCCGCCCGATGCCTTCCTGCAACAGCGACCGTTGCAAGAGGAGCAATACCATCCGCGCCAGCGACACGAAGAAAATAATGAGCAGCACGCTGTGCAAAAGCAGCGCACGCGAGAAGAAGAGCTCTTTGAGAATGAGGAAGTACCACGCGATCACCAGCCCCACCCAGAAGAGCGCCACCACCATGATGCGCCCCACCTCCGCCCACGCGCCAAAGGTCGAGCGCAGCGTGTAGAGCCCCAAGAGCGACGCGAGCAACAAGTACGTGAACATCCCCGGCACCACGAACGTCGACACGTAGTAGCCGATGGGCGGCAGGGTGCGCGCCGGCTCCAGCAGTTGGATGCCGGGCAGCAAATCCACGTTCGCCTCGCGCAGCCGGAAGCTGAGCAGCAGCGCCGCCATCACCGCCAGCATGTCCAACGGCAAGCGGGCGACGCCGAACAGAGCATCGAGTTTTTGCATGGGGACAGTGTACTGGAGAGAAGAAGTCAAGACTGCAAGAATGCAAGATTGCAATAAGCCAAACCAAAACCCAAGAGTTCTCCCCTTG
>CAZWBO010000037.1:0-2676 GCA_964632375.1 uncultured Candidatus Peribacteria bacterium
ATCGCAGCGAGAAGATCCGCACCTATAACTTCCCGCAAGACCGCGTGACGGACCATCGCATCGGCGAAAACTTTTCGAACATCCCCGCCATTATGGAAGGAAACATCGACGACATTATCGAGCGACTGCAGTTCCGAGACCGTGAGGACCGATTGGCCGTCCTCACCGGCAAATAAGTATTCTACTCCTCAAGTCAATAACTACTCTGCTTCCCGCGCGTTCATCTAAGTATTTTGGCGTATGAAAGCCAAAATGGAGGATTTCTGCTCTTTATTTGGACACACACCCTTGACCGGGGGTGGGGAGGGGAATAAACCGCGCGCAACTTGATATGAATTATATGAAATCAGCATCGTCAAATGGAGAATCGGGGCAAGAAATTGCAACTCATCAGGAATCGGCTGCATATGAGAAGCAGGCAATTGAATGGGTGGGTACTGATACTCTTACCGTCGTGGATCTCCCAAAGAACGCCCCTCTGGAAAATCTGAGGGGTTTTCTGAATCAATTGAGCCAACGCCCCGGTACGCACATTGTGTTCGCGGCAGGTCGCAAGGTAACAACTGAAGAATTTACTTCGATTTTCCCCCGTGGTTCCATCGCAGGTGACGGGGTGCTCGATGGTCCCACGGGGGTATTCCCCGCATATGCGAACTTCGACCATCACGACAGCCATGGAGACGCGGGTGACCGTCTCTCGCAAGCTGCCATGTGCGAGCAGGTCTTCCATAGTATCGATTACCAATCCTTCCAACGTAATCTTGAGCATCAGAACGGAATGGTGATTCTGGTGAATCATTTTGATCCCGACAATGCCACTGCCATCGCGAACTTGATGCTGCTCAACGAGGAGGACGAAGAAAAGAAGCTCACTTCCGAGCAGAAGAGAAAGCTCTACGAACTGTCGTCGTTCATCGGTGCCGTCGACGCATATGGCGGTTGCCTCGATATCCCACAAGTGGATGCAGAACGTATTAAATGGACGACGCGGCCGCTGACCGACGCGCGCAGGAATGATTGGCTTCTTCTGAAGAAAAGCGCGGCCGAGAAGCTGAAGATTTTCCAGGACTACCTCGATCAAATTCGATTGTACATCGATGGCACGGCAGGATCGCTCCCGCTCGAAACGGAGTTTGAAGTGTTGCAGGATGATCCTGATTTCCCTCTGATCCGAGAGATCGGATCCGACGCTCGTTGGCTGCTTGCGACAAAAGGTGTAAGGCGTTTCGCGACGGATCGGGGGTCATATAATGGGACGGGACGCAGGCTTCTTTCCGTGGTGAATGTGGAAGGGAAAGCCGAGGAGCGAGACCTCTTTCCGACGACGGAAATGTATCCGATTTTCAATCGGCTCGAGGCGATCGATCCGGCTTTCTACCAAGAGCCCATTGAGAGGCAAGTTGAAGCAGCGATGCGATTACCCGTTTCGCCCACGAAGCCTTGGGGCGGAAATGGCATCGGCGGAAGTTTCGAAGGTGGGAGTAGGCTTGCTGATAATTTCCCCGCTTACGCACGGGCAGTACGGACTTACTTGTATCAACAGCGAGAAATTATTCGTTTGGAGCAGGAGGCAGCTGCTTCGCATATGGAAGCGGTATCTCTGTTGTCACTGTCCGCGTAGGTGTCGCATTGAATCGATGCGCGCCTCGATCAATCCCGTCGTTCCAATATCCTCCCGAAACCGCACCGGTCCCTCCACCTGCTCGCACAATCGCTGCGCAATCCGCTCCGCCTCTTCGATTGTGTCTGCAATTCCTACGATCCCCGCTGTTCTTGATCCTCCCAGTGCGAGTGACCCGTCATCGTTCTGAGTGATGTCGCCGTAGTACAGTCGCGCGTTATCCGGCATTGCGGGGAACTGCACCGGCTGGCCCTTTTCCTCTTTCCGGTCCGGGTAGCTCTTCGGCGTGATGTACTTGCAAACCGTCGCCTGGTGCGCGAAGCGGACGAGATCGTCGGTTAATGTGCCATCGATGATCGCTTGGCAGATATCGACGAAGTCGGTCTCGAGCAGCGGCAGGATATTCAGTGCTTCCGGATCGCCGAAGCGCGCGTTGTACTCGATGACGCGGATGCCGTCGCGCACGGCGATGAATCCGCCGTACAAGATGCCTCTGTACGGTTCGCCACACTCATCCATCAGCGCCTTCGCGATCAATCGATTGATGTCTCTCGCACGATCGAGATCTGCATCGGCCAGGAATGGCAATGAGTGATTCGCGTCGGAGTACGTGCCCATCCCCCCGGTATTGGGGCCGGTGTCACCTTCGAACGCGCGCTTGTGATCCTGCACGGCCGGCATGTCGCACACCTGCGTGCCCGAGACGAACGAGAGCAGACTGAATTCCACGCCGATCAATTTTTCTTCGACCACCACGCGGCCGCATTCATCAAGACACTCAAGGGCGTAGGCGACGCCGTCGTCGATCGAATCCAAGTGCTCGCCGCTCACTTTTACGCCTTTGCCTCCCTTGAGAGCATCGTACTTCACGACATAGTTCCCTCGCAGATCTTCGGCCAGGAAGCTGCGGATGGAGCGCTTCTCCTCTTCCGGCGATACGGGATCCGCACGCGTGAATGTTCGAAATTGCGGCGAAGCGTCGATGCCGTGCTTGCGCATCAAATTCCTCGTGAATCCTTTGCTGCTCTCGATCCGCGCCAGCTGCTTCAGCGGCG
>CAZWBO010000037.1:2686-12408 GCA_964632375.1 uncultured Candidatus Peribacteria bacterium
CGGCGCCACGCTCTGAATGCCGAGTGTGAGCAATTCATCCGCCAATCCCATCCCGATCGGATCATCCGGCGCAATAAATGCGAAGTCCGGTTTGGATTTCTCTGCGATTTCGAGGATCGCCGGAAAATCCAGAATATCCATCACATGATGCTCCGCAGATAGAGACCGCGTGCCGGGATCCCGCACGCTGCCGACGGTGATGAGCTCGGGCGTGTGCCGGCTGCGCACGAGCGCCTCGGCGACGGCGTGGCCGCGGGCGGAGTTGGAGATGAGGAGGATGCGCATAGCGAATTAAAAATTGAGAATTGAGAATGGAAAATTAGGGGAATGGTTGGAGGACAGGGAGAACAGCCAATTTTACATTCTTCATTCTACATTTTACATTCGATCCGTCACATCAGCGTCATGCCCTTCATCCCTTCGCTGTCGTCCCCGTCGCTCATTAGGCTGCTCATGGTGTCGCGGGTGGTGTTGCGGTTGGAGCCCATTTCCAGCAGGAGCTTGGGCGTCACTTCGGGCGTGGGGTAGCGGCCGTTGAAGCAGCCGGTGCAGAGTTTCTGCAGCTTGCGGTTGCCAACTTTGATGGCGCGCACCATGTCTTCGGCCGTCGCGTAGAAGAGCCCGTCTGCCCCGATGAAGTCGCAGACTTCCTGCACGGATTTCTCGGCACCGATGAGTTCGTCGGTGGTCGGGATGTCCACGCCGTACGGGCAGGGACCTGTGACGGGCGGCGATGCCGAGGCGAAGTACACCTTGCGTGCGCCCGCCTCGCGGGCCATCTCGACTATCTTGCGGCTTGTGTTGCCGCGCACGATGGAATCGTCGACCAGCAGCACGTCGTTGCCTTTGAATTCGAGATCGATGGGGTGGATCTTGAAGTGCAGGCTGCGCTGGCGAAGCGCCTGCCCCGGCATGATGAACGTGCGGCCGATGTAGCGGTTCTTCACGAAACCCTCGCGGTAGCGGATCTTCAATTTGTCGGCGAGGCCGGCCGCCGCGGCGCGCGAGGAATCCGGAATGGGGATGACGGAGTGGATCTTAATGCCCGATTTCTTGATCTGGGCCGTGAGTGATTCGCCCATGCGCACGCGCGCTTTGTACACGCTCACGTTGTCGATGACGGAATCCGGCGCGGCGAGGTACACCCACTCGAACGCGCACGGGTTTAAGTGCCCCTTCGCGCACAGGCGCGAGTGAAAAGTATTGTGCTTGTCGATGAACACCGCTTCGCCCGGCTGAATGTCGCGCACGAACTCGTAGCCGAGCGGCTTCATGAGCGTGTTCTCGGAGCAGAGGATGTACTCCTCCTTCATGCCGTGCATGCGCTTGCCGATCTGCAGCGGGCGGATGCCGTACGGATCGCGGAACGCCAGAATGCCCTGCCCGCCGATGAGCGCCACCGCCGAGTAGCTGCCCGTGCAGCGGCGGTGCACCGTGCGCACCGCGCGGAAGATGTGGTCGGGCGTCAGTTGGATCGGCCGCTGCTTCTGGAGCGCCAATGCGAAGACATTCAGCAGCACTTCGGAATCCGACGTGGTGTTGAGATGGCGGAAATCGGTATGCAGCAGCTCATGAGTCAGTTTCGCGGAGTTCGTGAGGTTGCCATTGTGCGCGAGCGCGATGCCGAAGGGCGAATTGACGAAGAACGGCTGTGCCTCGAATTCGCTGTTGCAGCCGGCCGTGGGGTAGCGCACGTGGCCGATGCCCATGGGCCCGCGCAGGCGTTGCAGCGACTGCTGATGGAACACGTCGCGCACCATGCCGTTGGCTTTCTTCAGGTGAAATTGATTGTCGAACGTCACGATGCCCGCCGCGTCCTGCCCGCGGTGCTGCAGCACAATGAGGCCGTCGTAGAGGTCTTGGATCGCGTTCTGGTAGCCGGAGACGGCGATGATGCCACACATGGGGAATTAAGAATTGAGAATTGAGAATGGAGAATTGCCAAGAGGAGAGCGGGCGTTCCCGCCCGCGGTTCTTCGCTTGTGCGGCACGCTCAAGTAAGCCTGCCGGAAGGATCCGGAGGCCGAAAAATGCGTGAAGGCGCGTTTCACGAAGACATTCTAATGACAAATAGATCCGACGCAAGCGACCTCTTCATAATCGATCCATCATCCTTCCGTTGCGGCGTAGCGGGATCGCCGCTTTGAGGAGGCTCTTCTTCTGCAGGATTTGAGGCAAAAATACCGCGAAGCCGAACAAATTTACTCCTCCCGTATTTCCCGCTGCCGTTCCTTCGCCCGCACGCAGTTACGGATCAAACTTGCGACGGTCATGGGGCCGACGCCGCCGGGGACCGGCGTGATGGCCGAGGCGATCTCCTTCACGGCGTCGAAGTCCACATCTCCTTGCAGTTTGTCTTCTACGCGGGAGACACCGATGTCGATGACGACGGCGCCGGGCTTCACCATGTCGGCGGTGATCATCTTGGGTTTGCCTACGGCCGAGCAGAGGATATCGGCCTGTTTCGTGAACACGGCGAGGTCCGGTGTTCTAGTATGGCAGATCGTCACCGTGGCGCCGCGGTTGAGCAGCATGATGCCGAGCGGCTTGCCCACGATGTTGCTGCGCCCGACGATGACGGCGTGCTTGCCCTCCACCGGCAGCTTGTAGTGTTCGAGAATGCGGATGATGCCCGATGGCGTGGCGGGCGGCAGGTCTTCGAACTCCATCGAGAGGAACATCTTGCCCAAGTTGTACGCGCCGAACCCGGCGATGTCCTTGGCCGGCGAAATGGCGCGGATGATCTGCGGCACGTGCGGATCCAGATGATCCGGCAGCGGCAGCTGGATGATGAACCCGCTCACGTCCGGGTCGCGGTTGAGATCGTCGATCACGGCCATGAGCTCGCTGAGTTTCGACTCCGCTTTGAGCCGCAGCAGCTGGTGCCGCATGCCGAGCGCCTCGGCGCTCTTCAGCTTCTGCTTGATGTAGCTGTTGCTGGCCGGGTGGTCGCCCACCTGCACGATCACCATCTGCGGGTCGAGCTCTTTGATCTTCGGCAGCAGCTCCTGCAGCAGCTGATCGGCAACCTCGCGGCCGGAGAGGATCTGGGCGGACATGGGGGAATGATAGCGGGAGGGGTGGGTGTGTGCATTAGGAAAAATTGTCTAGGGGTATCGAGAATTAGGAATCAGGAATTAAGAATTAGGAATGAGGAAAGTACATTAGTAGAAGATATTCTTAATTCTTCATTCCTAATTCTGCATACACCCTCTCCGCCGCCACCGCTTTCTCTGCACTCGTATCCACTACCGCCACCGTTCCGTCCTCCGCTGCGTACTTCTCGTAGCACTCGTACACTTTCTGGGCGAAGGTTGATTCCTCATATGGGTCATGCTCCTTGCGTCTCTCCAGTCGTTCGCGGCACACGGCGAATGGCGGGAGCGTGAAGATCGTCACATCGGGGACGGGGAACGGTGCGTTCACATCCTCCAGCCAGTCGGCATCGAGCCCCAGCACTTCTCCGTAAATAATAGTCGATGGAACATAGCGGTCGCACACGACGATCTTGCCGGCTGCGAGCGCCGGCTTAATGACGGTTTCCACGTGCTCCGCGCGGTCGGCGCAGAAGAGGAGCTGCATGGCGGCAGGGCTGAAGCCGACATCGGTCGACAGTGCCTTGCGGATCGATTGCCCGATGAGACTGTCGCTCGGCTCGGCCGTGAGCACGACATCGTGTCCTTCTTTGTGCAGCCGCTCGGCCAGCAAGCGTGCGTGGAGTGTGGTGCCGGAGCCGTCCGGGCCGTCGAGGACGATGAAATGAGGAAGCATGTTCGGATGATAACAAAAAAACAGAGAAAAACCTTGTCACCCAGCGGAGCCAGATCCACCAGGTCTTATCGCCTATTCACACTAAGGAAGACCTATTATCGAGGGAGCGGACGTTCGGTCCGCGGTCGGCGATGAATACTGGGAGTACCCAACAATCTCATCCAAGCGCTCGTACGGTCGGGCCTTTTCAGGGCGGCGAGGTGGAAAGAAAAAGAAAAAGGCTGACGTGCATCAGCCTTTTTCTAGCGATCACGGAAAACCGTCAGTACATAATTGGCCCCGGTCGAGACGAGGCATCCACCGGGAAATCCACCTTGTTCTCGTACTTCACGTCGCTGAGCGTGTGGCTCTGCACGGCCGCTTGCGAGAGGGAGAGGAGAGAATTATCGATGCGCACGATGCGCGAGACATCCTTGCCCCACAGCGAGTCGCCCGCTTTCTGCCAGTCGGCATCGGTGTAGTGCGAGATCTTGCCGCGCAGCTGCAGGCCTTTGTCGAGCGAGATGTCGTACACGTACGCGCCCTGGAACGTCTGCGTGCTCATCTGCTGATCCGGTTTCACCGATTTGTCCTTCACCGTCATCACGCTCACGGGGAAGGCGAGCAGGTTGCGCGACTTGTCGAACAGCAGCGCGTGGTGGTCGTAGAGCAGCGGGCTCTCGGTGCCGCGGTCGCCGATCACTTCCTTGTACATCTCCTTCGGGTTGCTCACGTCCGTCACATCGAAGATCGAAACCTTCATGCCCTGGATGGCGGTGTAGTACACGGCGTTGTCGGTGTGCACCTTGTCGGCGTCGATGGATTCATCCACTTCTTTCCCGAAGCCGATCACGTGGTTCTCGTCGTACGGGTGCAGGTAGTTACTGTAGCCGGGGATCTTCAGCTTGCCGAGGATCTTGGGGTTGCGCGCGTCGCTCGTGTCGATGACGAAGAGCGGGTCGACTGTCTTGAACGTGACCATGTACGCGCGGTTTCCCAGGAAGCGCACCGAGTAGATCTGCTCGCCCGGCGCGATGTCTTCAATCTTTCCCACCGTCTGCAGATCCATGTTCGTCACGTAGAGGTTGTTGCTCGAGGCCTTCGCGGAATCCCACGCCTGTCCCACCGTGGTCGCGACGCGGAAGGTGTTCTCGTGTTCGTCCATGGCGAACTGGTTGAGCAGGTGGCCGGGTACGGAACCCTGCGCCTTCAGGTCGATGCCATCAGCGCCGAAGGCGAAGCGGAAGAGGTTCGTTTTCTCGTTGCTCTGCGGGCGGGCGGAATCCCACACGTAGTCGTACTGCGTGGAGGCGACGTAGAGGTTCTGTGCCGACGCGTAGACATTCTGTCCGTCGCCGACGATGGTCTTCGTCTTCACGTCTGTCGTCAGGTCGTTCGTCGGCACTACCGCCACGGTCATGTACGCGGGTGAGGGAACGTGCGGGAGGATCGACACCGTGCCGCAGCGCGCGACGGGCATGTCGGCATCACCTTTCTTGGAATCGCTGAAACTCGGCAGGATCTCGGCATCTTTCAGCTCAGCGAGCGGGCGCGGGTAATCCCACTGCATCGGCTGGTTGAGCACGAGGTACAGCTTGCTTGCGATCATGCGTGTCGAGATCGTGTTCCCGTCGAAGCGCAGGGTGCGCTCCAACACGGGTTTCGTCGCGTCGGTCACGTTGTAGATGCGCACTTCCTGTCGCTGGGGCAAGTAGTACGGGCGGATCATCATGTCGCCGACCGCGGGCGACATACGTTTCTGCGTTGCGAGCGGACCGGGCCTGCCCCACGAGTTGCCGAGCACGATCAACCGATTGCCGTCGACGTACAGCTCCGTCGGGCTCACGTTTTCTTTGCTAAAATCGAGCGTCGCCGCCTCCGCCATCTGGCTCGCTGGGTGCGCACGCACGATGTATACTTTCCCGTTCTGGATCGTGTAGAGGTACGTGCCGTCAGTCTTCACGGAATCACCTTCGTCCACGCCCTCCACCTGCACGTTCGTCTGCGAGTAGTCACCGCCGCCGCCCGTCTGCGCTTCCGCATTTGCGTTCCCTGCCATGGGAGCCGCAACGCCGCCGAACGCATCGTTCGTCCGCATGCTCTTCGTGCGGTAGTTCATGTCTTGGTTCCTCATGCGGCTGCCGCTCTCCTGCGCCATCGCGCCGAGATCCGCGCACGTCTTCGCCGTCTGGATCGTGTCCGCCGCCGCATTGATCGCCATTTCCGGATGCTTGATGTTCAGTACGCCTTTGGTGGGCTGATCCGTCTTCTTCTCGCTGATCCTCCACATCATCTCGGCCATCTCGCCCCGCATGAGCGGTGCGTCGAGCTTCGCGATGCTGGGGGGAATCGCCTTGGCGGATTCCAGCGCGTTCGTATACGGCTCGTACCATTCGACGCCGTCGCCCTGCGTCTTCTGCTTGTACGCGAGCGAGAGGATCTTGGACGCTTCCACGAAATTGATGTTCTGCCCGGGCTTGGCCGTGCCATCGGCGTAGCCGCTCACGATGCCTTCCGCTTTGGCCGCGCAGACGTATTTCGCGAACCACTCGTCCTTCACGTCGGAGAAGCAGTCGGCCCCGCCCTCGCGCACGTCGCCGCGCGCTTCCAGAATGATCTTCAAAAATTCACCGCGCGTGATGGGCTGCTCGGGTTTGAACGTGCCGTTCGCGTAGCCTTGCAGCACGCCTTTCTGCTGCAGCGCACCGATGGCCGTGGCGTACGAGGTCGATGCTTTCACATCGCCGAAGGCGGCCAGCGTGGCCATAGGCGCGAGCGAACTCGCGAGGCCCACCAGTACCGCGCTCGCGCCGAGGCGGAAGGGGAGAGAGTGTGTCATAGAAGAGAAGTGGGGAATGTGCACAGGAATAACGCGAGACTAGCAAAAAAGTTACGATAAACCCGAAGGTTTCGCGCGGGCGTCAAATGATTTCTGATTCAGGGACAGATCGGCGCCTTCTTATCCGGGAACTTGCCATCCCAATTCTCTCTGCGCAGTTGATCGAGGCTCTCGGGATTGTATTGCGATCCTGCGATGAACGGCGAACGATTGCCGTAGATCAATTCCGATTCTTCTGCGTAGAGATCGATGCCATGCTCGATCTGGAAGGCACGAAACCCGTCGCGCAGGCAGCGCAGCGTCGGAAGATCGGTTTGCAGCGCGGCGTACGCGTGCCGCTCGCCCCAGTTGTAGTTCTGCCAATTGAACTCGGGCAGATCGAAATCCAGCGCGATTGGAGCATAGCCGTCGTCGTCATACCTATGCCCGACGCGTCCCATGTTCTTCAAGATGATCGATGATGCGATCTTGGCCACTACGAATGTGTTGGTATCTGCGCCTTGGAGACTGCCATTTTCCACCGCTTGATTGTAGATGCGCTGAGCGTCCGCCATCGCCTGTTGCCATCCGTTCACGGCGTCCGGCGACAGCTGCGCGATGTACGCGAAGTCCTTCGTCTGTCCGCGTGGCGGCGTGGCCGCCACGATCTTCTGGTCCAGATTCACCGCGTTGACGTACACGAGCGTCGCCGCGCAGAGCGTGAAGGAGCCCACCAAAAAGAGCTTCTCCTTCGCGCGCTGCCAGAGGTTGAAGATGAGCAAGAGGAGCAGCATGCCCGCGAGCCACGCGAGGAAGATCTCGCCCACCAAGCGCACGCGCGTGAGGCCGTACATCTCCATGTACATCGTGTCGCGCTTGAGCGCCGAGAGGAGCAGCGCGAACAGCTCGACGATGACGATGCCGTTGGCGACGCGCAGGCCGAGCGCGTGCGACGGCTCCGGCAGCACGCGCTGCTTGAGCACCAGGAAGTAGCTCAAGAGCGAACCGAACGCCGCAGCCACAAGCAGCTCGATGAACCCTTTGCGCACGTAGTCGGCGTACGTGATGTGGAGCGATTGGAAATCGGCGTGGCTGCCGAACAAGTACTTCGCCTGCACGAACAGGAAGAACACGAACAGCACCGCCAGCGACACGGTGGGCACGAACACCTCGCTGAAACCGAGGAAGGCGAGTTGCGGCGGCGCGTCGTCGGCGCGCGCGTTCACCTTGAATGTCAGCAGGAGCGAGAGCACGCCCGCCACGAACAGCGACACGACGATGCGCTGGAACGCTTCCTCGCGCACGCGCGCGACCAGCTGGTCGAACACCGGATCCGCCGACGAGAGCAGGTACGTGAAGAAGAACAGCACGACGAGCGTGAGGATGACGGTCTTCACGGTCCTGATGAGCACCGGGTGGCGCGGGTTGCGGATCTGCGTCACGGTGCGCAGCCAGACCAGAACGTGGATGAGCGTACGCACGGCGACATCCCACGCCGCGCGCACGAACCAGAAGCCATGCCACTGCACCGCGTCCGTCGCGCGCACGAGGAGCAGCGCGACGATGCAGAGGAAGAGCGCCGCCGCATTCACCCCTTGCACGAACTCATTGGCGCGGAAGCCGAACGCCAGCCCCGCGCATGCGCCCACCGTCGCCAGTGCCATCACGGCGCCGGAGCGCCGCGCGCGATCGATGCTCAGCACGATCGCCACGACGATGGCGATGCCGAACAGCCCCAGCCCGATGCCGCTCTGCACCCTGTACGCGAACACGTTGTACCCCAGGATGGCGACCGCGAGCGACCACAGGAACAGCCGCGGGAACGCGAGCGTCATCTCGCTAAACGATTTCATGCCTTGTACTAGGCGGTAGATCACTGCTGCGAACAGCAGCAGGAAGACGAGCGGGAACAGTAGCAAGAGGAGGGCCAAGAGCATGGAGAAGAGAGGAAGCGCGGAACGACCAGCGTAGGCGGGCGGGGGGGATTGTCAAATGCTCGGTAGAAGTGTGCATGCGTGCCGGTGCGCATGTTTGAGTCTCAGGCGATTTGAGGCGGTTTTATCGTAGCCGGTCTGTTCATGCTGAGCGTCAGGAGTACGCAGCGAGCTTCTTCAACTCGTTAAACGCCTCCACCATCGCCAGCGTATCCAGCTTGCAGTAGGCGAGCATGTGTTCGCATGTTTGCGCTTTGTTTTCTTCGGTGCGCCCGTCGGTCAGCATTCGGTACCACGTGAGCGAAGCCCTCTTTCCATCTTCGATCCAGACAAGGGAGATATGTGACACCGTCGCGTTGTGCGAGAAGAGTTTCCTATATCTCCCGAGCCGCACCGCGCATTTTCAGCCACCGGGCAGGGTGCCCGCTGCGGCGTTTCCAGTAGAGCCACCCGAGTAGACCGACCCCCGCAAGGACGATGAGGATTTTGAACAGAGTCTCTGCTGTGTCGATTCCTTCCATGAGGGATCCCATTGCCGCAAGACCCGTGTATCCGAGCAGCATGAACGTGAGATTCCGAATGTAGAAGCCGATGTAGGTGGCGACGAAGAAGGCGCGCAGGTTGATCTTCAAAATGCCGCAAACAAGAGAAATAGGTGTGCTCGGCATCACGGGAATCGAGCGCAGAATGAGAAGAATCACAGCATCCTTCCATGTTCCTTTGAAATGTTCCCCGAAGTGCTCCAGATCCTCATGCCGTACGCCGATATATTTCCCGAAACGTGGAACGGCGAGGTCTTCCAATTTATCTCCCAGCACATAGAAGAGCCACGCACCGATGGTCTTCGCGAGCGTTGCAAGTGCGCAGATCCAGATCGCTGCCCGTGCCGGACAACAATGAATCGATGTATTCGACCAGGGGCGGCGCGACCAGCTCGAAACCGTAAGTGCGATACAGATCGAGAAGTTCGCGGCGCAATTCCTCGACAGAACGTCCATGCTGCATGACGAGAATCCTGTCACACATGTGGTCGATAACAGCGAGATCGTGGCTGACCATCAGGAATGTCAGCCCACGCTCTTCGCGCAAGCGAGAGATGCCGCGGATCAACTATTTCCTGTGAGTCCGGAGATGGTCGAGAAGATCGACTCTTGGCAGCGGACCTACGCGCCGCTCTTCGATCGCTTGGCGAGCCATGAAGGCACATTGGCGAAATTGCG
>CAZWBO010000038.1:0-957 GCA_964632375.1 uncultured Candidatus Peribacteria bacterium
CCATTCCCTTCTCAAATCATCATGATTCATCAACCAAGAAACGCACCAGTGCCTAGTTTTCTGTTCGATAATCCAGTTTCTCCGAATTTTTGTAGTGGTAACTTGGTGGAGCAGAAGGGACTCAAACCCTCGACCTCCGCAATGCGAATGCGGCGCTCTATCAGCTGAGCTACTGCCCCACGATTTCAATCATTTCCTCCTAGAGAAGCTGCCTGCCCTGCCGGAGCTCCACAGAGCGAAGGCGGGAGCTACTGCCCCAAGGTGGGGTTATTTTACACAAGGATCGGGCGGGTGCCATGGGATTCCAGGGGCTTGAGGAAGGATTCAAGACTGCAAGACTTCAAGATTGCAGTCTTGGGGCCTTTGCCCAGTTGGGATAGAAAATCTTTTCAATCATCATGGGATATTCTACTATTCCTCAGTCATTGGCCCGGTAGCTCAGTGGTAGAGCGCCGCCCTGAAGAGGCGGGCGTCGTCAGTTCGATTCTGACCTGGGCCACCACGTACATCAACCATCGAACGTCACCATTTCATGTTCTTCGTGGATCTGTGACTGTAGCCCTTCGGGCAATTGGTCGAATTCCACGATATCCACTTTCATGGGCAACGATGACGCGCTGAAGGCGTCTTGCAAGGAGGCCATGGCTTCGAAGCTGAGTGGCGCGCCGTCTGCGATGGCAAGATCCAGATCGGATGTTGGTGTTGCCTTGCCCTTCGCGCGCGAGCCGAACGCCCATACGGTTCGATCCGGCACATGGCGCCGAAGAATACTCTGCACGATGCGCAATTGATCAGGATGCAGATCCAGCGGCATCGCGGAGAGATTGAAGAAGCGAATCGGCGTCGGGGGGCAGTCCTTTGGCTTTCTCGAATACCGCTGTCGCGCGGTCGATGTCGTACGTATGAGCGGTTTCGTTTCTGGCTTGGTAGTACGCAATCCAACGGTCTGCATCGGGA
>CAZWBO010000038.1:1011-12290 GCA_964632375.1 uncultured Candidatus Peribacteria bacterium
TCCACCTGAGCCGTGTGTTTCAAGTACCGTTGCAGCAACTTCCACGAAAGATCCACCGTGAATTCGAATTGTTGCACGACTCCATCGCGCACCGTGCGGATTTCCGGCAGACGCTCCGCATCCGTCAGCCCTTCTTTCAAGCATGCAATTGCTTTCTCCAACGCCGAGAGATCGAGCTTATTGTCAGTCATATCGCAAAAAGTATACCGATGTCCGTCTGAATAACCAACCGCGGGTTGTGTTCAGTTCCCCACCCTCCCCACCATGAACGCCACCGCTTCGTTCATGTTGATCGGCTGCAGGTCGATGCTCGGGTGCCGATGTTTGAAGACGCGGAAGATTTCGTCGGCGAACGCTTGGCCGACGGTTGGGACGTGGGCGAAGTCTAGGATGATCGTCTGGAATTTCTCGAGGCCGGCCAGTACGCGGCGTGCTTGGGAGCGCGACACGTGGATGGTGCCGATGGTGTAGAGCTTCACCTGGATTTCGGTTTTGTCGAAGGCGTACTCGCCGGGGTTGGTTTGGTACTTCCGGAAGATGTCGTTGAGGTGCTTCGGCGACGTCGCTGCGATGCGGAAGGTGACCAGTGTCCCCTTCTTCGGCGGCGCTGCCTGTTCTATGAAGATATCCTCGATGCGATTGTCCACGGTCAGCCGGTGGCCGTAGCTCTCGAGCGTGAAGACATCGGCGATCTTCGAGGTGAAGAAAATCCCCTCGCCGGAATGCGCTTCGGGCGCGGTGGTCGTTTTCCCCTTCAGAAGATCCTGCACCGCCTCGAGTTCCGACTGCAGATTTCTTTTCCGCATGATGTTTCGGAACACGCCGATGCCGGTGTCGCGGATGCTGAAGACGAGGTCGTCGGTGTTTGCCACCTGTACCTCCACCGATGTCGACTGCGAGTGCTCGATGGCGTTGTTGAGCATCTCGGAGAACGCGTAGGCGAAGATGCTCTGCACGTTTTCCGGGAGCAGCATGGTGAACCCCGGCGTCCGCCGGATGTCGTCCAAGATCAGATGCTCCTTCAGATCACGATTGAGGAGCTTCTTGCGGTAGATCTCTTTCCCATTCACCGCGTGGCCCGGCAGCATGTAGACGGCTCCGCGGGTGGAGCCGGTTTTAACCAGCGTCCCCTCGGCGACGAGCGTGCGCAGCAGCAGCGCCGCGTACTGACGCGAGAACGTAAAAGCTCGGACGAGATCGCCGCTCTTCACGGTGCCGTTTTTTTTGACGAGGGCCAGAATATCATCGCGGGTGGGCATGGATGCGCTGTGGTAGTTCTCTGATTATTGTAAACCAAATTGTAAACTAATGAAATACAATTGTAAACTATATTGTAAACTTCCACAACTGTACGGCATTCCGCGAGAGGGTCAAAAAAAGCCGCCGGTCCCCTGGACGCGGCGGCTTGATTCCGAGAGTGCGTGACCTAGAACGGAATGAGGAGCCTGCACTGTGTGGTGCAGACGCCCTGGCCGTTCTGCGCGCCTTCGTCGCATTCCTCACCGGTTTCGACGATGCCGTTGCCGCAGACAGTGGCCGCAGCCGTGGTCGTGAACGTCCCATCGTTCGATTCGACCGGAGTCGAGGAGCCGCCCAAGGTGCTCAGAGCCTTGAAGTGATAGAGGGTCGAGGCAGTCAGACCCGGAATGGTCACCGTGTGTGACGTGACCATCGTAGCGTCAGGCGTGGTGGATGAGCCATACGCGGTCGTCGTGCCGTACTGCACCTGAGACGTCGCGGCGATGTTCGTCGTCCACGTGATGGTTGCACTGTTCGCCGTCAGATTCGTCGCTTGCACATTCGAGATCGCAAGCTGCGGCTGCTGCGTGGTAGTGAAGGTGGCATCGGCAGAGGTGGCTACCGTGCCATTCGTACCGACTTTGCTCTTCACGCGGTAGTGGTAGGTGGTACCCGCAGTCAGAGTCGAAAGGTTCACTGAGTGCGCGGTGACTTGGGTTGCATCGAGCGTCGTGCTCGAGCCGTAGGCGGTGGTGGTGCCGTACTCCACTTGCGAGTCGGCTGCGGGGCTGGTGGTCCATGTCACAACAGCAGATGTCTCTGCAGGCGCGGCGTTCACAGCGGTGATGGTGGGGCCGGTATCTTGAGTGCACACGCTCGGGTTGCCCGTGCAGTTGTAACCGCCTTCAATCGTGCAGGTGGCCGAGCACCCGTCGCCGGCCGTTGTGTTGCCGTCGTCGCAGCCTTCCGTGCCCATCATCCAGCGGTCGCCGCAGATGGCGGTCGGGTTGAGCATCACCGTGGTGGTGGCGGTGCCGATGTTGGCGACGCAGACGTAGAGCGCATCGGGCTCGAAGTAGCCCGTCTGGTCCGTGCCATCGGTCAAGTGCCACGTGATCTGATGGTTCGTGGCAAAGTTATGCAAGCCCATCGCATTCAAGACATCCTCGTCGCGGGCGGTCTGCGACCAGAGGAAGGTGCGTGGGAACTGATCTTTCTTCGCTGCGTCGTTTTTGTGCGCGATTTCTTCCGCTGCGCCGGGGCTGTAGTGGTAGCAGAAGTAATTTGGCATCTTGTTATTCACGCGCGTGAAGGCGACATCCATTGGCATGCGCGTCGCATCGGGCGGCGTGGAGATGAGGTACACGTTATCGGCACTGAGCTGCTGGCTCTTGTTGGCATTCGTGTCATTTTTCAGCTCCACCAACGACACAGTGGCGGTCGAGCCGCTCGTGAGGCGGATGGTGCCGAGGGGGCGGATGGATCCGGCCTCGTTACTGCCGCCGTCGAAGAACGGAATGGGAATATCCGCGATCGGCGGAAGTGTAGTGGCGGCCTGGTGGACGGTTGTCGGTCCGCCGGGTGTCTTCGTCGAGCGAAGCGCCACGAACGCGAAGAACCCGACGGCAACAAACGCTGCCAGGGCGGCCAGCTGTGAGCTTGAGCGTTTCACAGTGGAGATGGGGAGGAAGTAGGGAGGAAGACCGCGCGTGAGTTGAGAATTCTCACGTGCAAACGGGATGCATCATAGATACACCCTGGAGAAAGTGGAACGCACTAGGCTTGGCTACTCCGTCTTTTGTGGTATCCGGAAAATAACGATCGCACTCGCGATCAACACCAGAAGGAGTGCGAGCACGGAACCCGGACCCGATTGCGTCATTGTCGGCGCGCCGCTGTGCAGCGTGGTGTTTGTCTGACCGTCGAGAATCGATGCTTGAAGATTGCCGCCGCCGGCGCGTTGCACGGTCTGCGTATTCTGTGGCAGCTGCTGGCCGGACGGCGCAGAACCGGCAGCGTGCGTCTCGACCGGCACGGTGACCGGGAACGGGCGCATCGGCGCTTCGTTCGTCACGTACGTGGGTTCTTTGACGATGATGCGCGTCTTGCCACCCGCGCCGTTATTCACGTATTGCACGGAGCCCGCCGAACTGTTCGTGCCGGCGACGAATACGGAGGAGCTGCTGCGACTCGATGACGATGTGGAGACCGCAGACGACGAACTACAGGGATTGGCGGATGTCGAAGAGGCAGACGAGACAACCGTGCCGAACGGAATGATGTTGAGATAATTGAGGGACGACGCGGATGAGACCGGCTGGCCGAAGGGAATGATCGCCAGGTAGTTGAACGAAGATGCGGACGAGGAGACCTTCTGTCCGAACGGGATGATACCGAGGTAGTCGATGGACGAAGCGGATCCCTGCGAGAGCGAGGAGGAAGACGTGGAGGAGCCGCAGGGGTCGGACGACGTTGATCCGCCCATGATGGGCGAATTGAAGAGATCGTTCGGATCGATGTACGCGCGCGTCAGTGCCGGGACGAGCGCCACGGCTGCGCACAGGCTGAGGATGAGCGTTGCCGGCGTGATGCGGATCTGGATCGTCATAGCGGACGGGAAATCAAATTATTATACCAGAATTATGCAGATAATGGAACTGCCTTTCGCCGGGTTATTCTTGTCTGTAGCCGATTGTAGCGAGAAATACGGTGCTGATCCGCCCGAAGCTGTGCGGTGTGCTCCTTATTCTAAGATCCCCAGAGGCAAACGCAGCCTCCGCCGATGGATCGGGAGAAGCGATGCCAGAGAGCATGGTGTGAATCTGCGGCATCGGCGTGCAGTTTTTTGTCAGGCTGTCGCGATTGCATCGTCTTGAGAAGCGAGAGTCCTCACTTCTTCTCCACTATGGATACCGCGGTCACGAGGTATGCACATCGACGGTCCGGGCTGCGCACGGTTTCGCATCATACCGCTCTCGCGATGAAATGCCCGCCACATGCCGCGCCGCGCTTTATTTCTTTCCTCCTCTTCTATGCCCTCTCTCAAGAATGAGCGCGTGCACGGCATGCGTACCAGAAAGCAGCGTTCCGGCCGCGGTTTCGCTTCGATGGATCCCGAACGCGTGAGTGAACTCGGCCGCATCGGCGGCACCGTCGCGCAGCGCAGCGGCAGTGCCCACAAGCTCACGCGTGAAGAGCGCGCGCGCGGTGGCAAGATCGGCGGCGCTCGCTGATGCACCGCGGCGCGATCGATATTAGTCGCAGACGAAGTAGTTGCAGAGATCCGATGTGTGTTTCACTTCCACGTACCCCAGCGTACCGATGCGCACGACCGTGATGACGGCATCGGTGGCCATCGTGTTGGCCCCGTACACGGCGGGGCAATAGTTCGGAAGGCAATCGCGCCGTTGCGATGTGCGCGAGCAGTAGCGGGCGGCGCTCGTACAACTCGATACTCCCAACGCGAGAACGCCGTAGAATACGCCGATGACGATGGTGGCCACGAACAGGATGCGTATCCAATTCCGGTCTTCCGGATTCGCCATGGCGAGGAGTGTACACCGCTTCGGAATGCGTCGCGAGTGATGTCCGTGCGCAGAGCGCGCGTCTTTGCTCGAGAAAAGCAGGAGGAAATACGAAAAATTCCTTCCGCTTCACCGTCTGCTGTTGCATACTAGGAAATACTTCCTCCTCCCCTGTCGTATGACGAAACGCGTTCTCGTGGCTGAAGATGAGCCGTTCCTCTCCATCATCATCAATGTGGAACTCAAAGATCGTGGCATCGAGCCGGTGAAGGCGCGCAATGGCGAAGAGGCCATCGAAGAGATCGAGAAGGAGCAGCCGGATCTGCTGCTGCTGGATCTGCGTATGCCCAAGGTCGACGGTTTCGGCGTCCTCCAGCATATCCGCGAGAAAGGGTACGATTTCCCCGTCATCGTCTTCTCCAATATCAGCGACCAGGTGCAGATCGACCGGGCCAAGGAACTTGGGGTGAAGGAGTACATCGTCAAGAGTAACATCGACTGGGACGAGATCGGCGTCGTGGTCGAGAAGTACGTAGGTTCAAAAGCCGGCGCGCAAGCGTAATGTCTCCGATCTGTTGGTAAGAGGGCATTGCTTCATACGTCAGAGGACCAATTCGCTGCGCATCGCGCCGTGGATCTCCCGGTGTTTTCCCGGCAGGCGATTTGTTACACTTCTTCCTCTGTGCGCATGCCGACCCGGCACACTCCACGCGCGGCTCGTCTTCCTCTCTCTGTCTCGCAACGTGCGGTACGGAAGAAGAAAGACGTGCAGCGAGAACTTCTTGCACTGCGTAAAGAAGTGCGCCGTCTAGGTGTGCAACTCCGGAGCGGTCGCACCAACAAGGGCACCGATCGCCTGCACGCCATTCTGCGCCATGCGAGCGTCGTGGATTTATCCGAAGACGCTATCCTCACCAAAACGCTCGCGGGCCGGATCGTCGACTGGAATCAGGGTGCGGAGCGGCTCTACGGATACCGCACGTCGGAAATTGTCGGGAAGTCCGTGAAGACGCTCATGCCGTTCGACCAGCGCCGCCAATTCGATCACATCATGCGGCTGATTCGGCGCGGGGAACGCGTGAAGGAATTTGAGACGCTGCGCAGGAAGAAGAACGGCGAACTGATTCCGGTTTCGCTGACGGTGTCGCCGGTGAAGGATGAGACAGGCAGGATCATCGGCGCATGTTCCATCGCGCGCGACCTGTCTGCACGGAAGGAGATCGAACGATCACTGGCCGAGAGCGAGAGGCAGATGAGCATCATCACGAACGCACTGCCTGTCTTCATCGCGTACGTCGATGCCGATCGACGCGTCCGCTTCGTCAATTCCATGTACGAGAATCTCTACGGCAAGCCGCGATCCTACTTCGTTGGCAAGACATTGCGCCAAGTCGAGGGTGCCGCCGTGTACCGCGAAGTGAAGTCGAAGGTCGACGCAGTGCTGCAGGGAAAGAAGACGTCTTTCGAACGCATCGCGAGAGTGATGGGCAAATCGTTTCCACTGCTCGTTTCCTACACGCCGCACCGAGACGCGACGACGAAGAAGGTGCGAGGGTTCATCATCCATGCCATCGACATTTCCGACCGCGTGCGTGCGGAGGAGGAACTGCGGAAATCCCGCGATCAGCTGGCGGTCATTCTGCGCGGCGTGGCCGACGGCATCACGCTGGTGAATACCGAGGGCGAGTTTGTGTACGTGAACGATAAAGCAGTCGAACTGATCGGGTACCCGAACGCCAAGGCGCTGCTGCGGCAGCCGGCACGCGATGTGTTTGCGCAGTTCGATGTGCGCGATGCCGACGGCAAGCGGCTCGACGCTTGCAAGCTTCCCGGCAGGCGCGCGCTGGTCGGCGAGGAGAGCGAGCTGCTCATTCGGGCCAAGTTGCCGTCGGGGGGCGAGGAGCATTGGGCGTACTACAAGGCGCTCCCCGTATTCGACGCGCACGGGAAGGTGCAGTACGCGCTGAATATCTTCCACGACGTTACCGATCAGAAGCGCAACGAAGACGCGCTCAAGTTCCTGTCGCATGCGAGCAACATCCTCGCATCGTCACTCGACTACCAAACGACACTCGCAAGTGTCGCACGGCTCGTGGTTCCCCACTTCGCCGACTGGTGCAGCATCGAACTCCTCGATACCGACGGACACATGCGCAATGTAGCCGTCGCGCACATCGATCCCGAGAAGCTCCGTTGGGCGAAGGAGATCGGCCGGCGCTATGCGCCTGATCCACATGCAGAGCAAGGCGTGCCGCACGTGATGCGAACCGGTGAGGCCGAATTGTATCCGACGATCACCGACGCGATGCTGAGACAAGGTGCACGGAATGCGGAGCACCTGGGGATCCTGCGTACCGTGGGCATGCGTTCGGTGATGATCGTGCCGCTCACGATTCGTGGAAAAACGCTCGGTGCCATCTCGTTCATCTTGGCGGAATCGGATCGGCGGTATACCAAGCAAGATCTCTCGCTGGCGGAAGAACTCGCGCAGCGCGCAGCACTCGCGGTGGAAAATTCCCGGCTGTACCTCGATGCACAGGAGGAGATTGCCGAGCGCAGGCGCGCGGAGGAGGTCGTGCGCATGCTCAACAATGAACTGGAGAAGCGCGTCTTTGAACGCACGGCCGAGCTCAAGGCGGCCAACCGCGACCTGAAGAACGAGATCGCCGTGCGCGTCGAAGCCGAGATGAAGGACAAGGCGAATCTGCTGCGCATCAAGGGCGTCATCGATAACTTGCCGATGGGCGCCGTCGCCACCGACGAGCATCAGCACATCCTGCACGTGAACGAGCGCTTCTGCTGGCTGTTCAATTTGGATGTGTCTGCCGCGTCCCTCATCGGCAAGCCCGGTCGGATCATCAGCGAGATGATCAGGCCGTATTTGAAGGAGCCAGACAGGTACATGCAGATGCTGATGTCGGCGATCACACACGATGTCGAGCAACTGGATCAGGAGATCCTGTTGGCCGACGGACGTATCCTCTCTGGCGATTTCCTCACCATTGCGGTCGATGGCGCGAGCCGGGGGTTGGTGTTCCTGTTCCGCGACGTGACACACGAGAAGCGCATCGACGCGGCGAAGTCGGAGTTCATGTCGCTGGCCAGCCACCAGCTGCGCACGCCGCTCACCACCGTGCGGTGGGCGCTCGGGCGGCTGAATAAATCTCAATCCGAGCAGGAGCTGTCGGAGTCGCAGCACAGCATGCTGACGGCCGCGAAGAACGCCACCCAGCTGATGGCCGAGACGATCAATGCCATGCTCACCATCTCGCGTATCGAAGCCGGGCAGATCGACGTGAAGCGCGAGGCGGTCGACCTGCGCAAGCTCGTCGAAGACATTCGCCAGGAATCGCAGCCGGAATTCGCGTGGAAGGAGCAGACATTCGTCATCGACGCGCCGCAGCCCATCGAAATTCGTACCGATACGCAGCTGCTGAAAGAGGTGTTGTCCAATCTCATTCGCAACGCGCTCAAGTACACCGATGAGCATGGGCGCGTCTCCGTGCGGCTTGCGACGGATCATGATCGCCTGCGGGTGGATGTAGAGGATACGGGCGTCGGCATTCCACTCCATCAGCAGGAGCGCGTCTTCCAGAAATTCTTCCGCGCGGACAACGCGATTTCGAAGGAGCCCGACGGTACGGGCCTGGGCCTCTACCTCGCCGCCATCACCGTGTCGCTGCTTGGTGGCAGCATTACGTTCTCTTCCGAGGAAGGCCAGGGAACGGTGTTCTCGGTCTTCCTCCCGCTCGATTCCCCCACTCCTCTATGACCAAGTTCATTCTCCTCGCCGAAGACGAACCATTCTTGCGCGAGACCATCCAGCTGGAGCTGCAGGAGCACGGCGCGGAGGTCGCCGTCGTCTCTAACGGCATGGATGCCATCGAGCGGTTGGAGGAGCGGCTTCCCCATCTCCTCATCCTCGATCTGCTCATGCCGAAGATGGACGGCTATGACGTGCTCACCCATCTGCGCGAGCATGGCTACGACGTGCCCGTGATCGTGCTCTCGAATTTGAGCGACGAGATGGATCAGACGAAGTGTCAGGAGCTGGGCGTGCGCACCTTTCTCGTGAAGAGCGATATGGACGAAGACGATCTGTGGCCGACGATCGAGCGGTACTTGCAATGATGTATACGGTGAGGACTTGTCTGATATACGCTCACATGGAAGGCGTTTCCTCAGTCATCTTCTTGAAAAGTTGTCAAATCACTTTGTGCGTGCGGGTATAGTATTGGACGCGAGCGTGCCTGATACTGCGTTGCAACCTCCCTTTTTTCCCACGCGTTTCCCATGCCGCAGCAGACTCCTGATACTCCGTGGTTCGCCGTCTCGATGGGACTCCTCGGCGTCATCGTCGGGTACTTGGTCGCCACGACGGAATTTTTCCCGTACCGCCGTCCGCGCCCGACAATGTCCCTCCTCCGCCGTCCTCACAGGCGCCGGTACAGCCGCCGGCAGCGGTGAATCCCGCCAAGGATCACCTCCGCGGCAACCCGAACGCGAAAGTGACGCTCATCGAGTACTCGGATTTCGAATGCCCGTACTGTAAGCGCCACCACGAGACGGTGCAGAAGATCCTCGACACTTACAAGAATGATGTGAATCTCGTGTTCCGGCAGTTCCCCCTCACGAGCATCCATTCGCGCGCGCAGAAGGCGGCCGAGGCATCGGAGTGCGCCAACGATCTCGGTGGTAACGACGTGTTCTGGAAGTACCACGATGGGCTGTTCACCACGGCCAGCTTGTCCGACGAAGGCCTCGTGACGCTGGCGAAGCAGCTGGGGCTGCGCGAAGCGGCTTTCAAGGACTGTCTGGAGAGCGGCAAATTTGCGCAGGCTGTCACCGACCAGGAGAACGAAGGCATGGCGGCCGGCGTGCGCGGCACCCCCGGTAATTTCCTCATCGCCAATGCGTCGAAGGAGACGCAGACAATTGACGGCGCGGCGCCCTTCGAGCGATTCAAGACCGTCATCGACGGGATGCTTCAGAAGTAGCACTTTTCTTCCCTCACCCCCTGCCCCTCTCCTCTATGAGGAAGCCCATCGCACTCAGTGCCGCCACATGCCTCTCACTTGCGCTTGTCGGCTGTCTCCCCTCTTCCTCGCCTCCCCCCGCCCCCAGCGGGGCAGCGAGCAGCTCTTCCTCTGTGCAGGAATTTCCCACATCCGTGATCCCCATGGTGATCTCCAACGTCCGCTACGCCGGCACGCTCGAGAAAGCCGGCATGTCGATCTACCAGGAAGGGACGCACCGCTTGAACATGATGGGCGGACAGTTCGTCCTGCTGGAGAGCGATGTGGTGAATTTGGATCAGTACGTCGGACGTGAGGTGGAGGTTCTGGGAGATGAACGGCCGACGGTGGAGGCAGGAGCGCGCATCCTGACCGTGGCGCAGGTACTGCCTGCGGAAAACTCCTCCGGAATTGCAAGTGCCGCTTCCGATACTTCTTCCTCGCTGGAAGCGAGCAGTGCGCCGCTTGCCCTGAATGTGTCGTCGCCCGTGGATGCGGGCACGAGTTCGGCTGCGCAGACTCCCGACGCCGATGCCGCCAAGCAGGACCGCATCGACGAGATGGCCAAGTACAAGATGGATGCGGCGAACTGGAGTCAGCAGTACTGCTCGTCGCATGTGGGATTCTGCATCCCTATTCACAAGAGTTCCTGGTTCAAGTCGTTCGGCGTCACCACGTCGACGCTCTGGCACGTGGAGCTGAGTAACGAGGATGTGCAGGAACTGGGAGACGGGCCCATTGCCGTCAACTTAGTGAGAGGTTCCGCTGAGTCCGTCGGGGCGACCGACAAGCAGGTGAAGGATGATGGCAGTACCGTTACCGGTTACCGCGCGTGGTCGGACGACCGACATTTCGAGATCACGGGGCCGACGGTGTTGCGTCAGCAGATCGAATACATCATGAACAACCTGACAGCCGGTCAGTAACACCGTGCTTCTGCTACACTTCGTGCCATGCCGCGCTATCGCTACGTCTCCGTCGATGAGTCCGATCAGGCCCAGCATGGGACGATCGATGCGCTCAACATCCAGGCGGCCCGCGCCGCATTGCGGCAGATGAACGTGCAGATCGAATCGATCGAAGAGATCGAACCTACAGAGGAGAAGCCCGTCTCTTGGCAGGTGACGGATGACGAGAATGCCGAGCATGTCGTGGAATCGATCCCCGTGGCGAAATCAGCGCCCACCGCCTCGACCGTCTATTATCCCGTGATCGATACTCTTCGTCTGTACGCCGGCTGGCTGCTCGCGTGGTACTTTCTCATCTACGCATTCGGCTCTTACCAGGCGACGCGTGCGCTCGCCTTCCGCGCACCGTACCTCGACGATCTCTTCCTCTCGCCCATCGTTCTCACATTCACGTTCGGCGCGTTCCTCTTTCTTCTGCTCTCATCGCTCCATCGCGCATTCGGGCGTGGGCCGGTAAAGGCAGCGGGACTGATGGTAGCGGGACTGATCGTTTTGTTTTTGTTTCGACAGAACATTTAAGCTCGATAGCGCAA
>CAZWBO010000039.1:0-12282 GCA_964632375.1 uncultured Candidatus Peribacteria bacterium
CCTGTCTAGAAAAGGAGGAAACGCCATTTTCTGCGTTAACTGAATAGCCATTTAAAAAAATACTGACGCTCCAACTCCTACAATGAGCCATTCAAGACTCAAGACTCAGAATTCAAAACTCAAGACTCACCGTCAGGCTTTCTTCATCTCCGGCTCCTCCGACGGATTATCGACTTCTTCGCCAACAGCCTCCTGTACTTCCTCCTCACCATCTTCCTCTTCCTCCTCCACCTCTGCAGCGGCCGGGATCGGCGCTACGGCGATCGCGAACTCACCGGCGGTGGTGAAGCGCTCGACCATGCGGGCAGACTTTCCACTGCGTCCTCGGAGGAACGATAGCTTGGCGCGCCGCACTTTGGCGACTTTCTTCACATCGATCTTCTCGATGAACGGCGAGTGCAACGGGAAGATGCGCTCGACGCCGACACCCGATGCGATACGACGCACGGTGAAGGTAACATCGGTGGCCGTGTGCCCGCGGTGGATGTCGATCACGAGACCTTCAAAAATCTGAATACGCTCCTTTTCGCCCTCTTTGATGCGCTCATGGACTCGCACGGTGTAGCCGGGAGCCAGCGCTGGGCGCTGCTTCATATTGGATTTGGCCTGTTCGTGAAGAAGGATTGAGGGCATAGGACTAGGGCTGGGAGAGGGTACAGAGCGTGGGGTCCCCTGTCACACAGGGTCGTCATTTGCCCCCTAGGGCCTCTTCAATCTGTTTCTGGAGGCCATTGAGAACCAGGAAGTGACGGGGATCATTCATAATTTCCAAAATGAATCGGTCCTTCAAGCTGAGACGGTAGAGGAAGTCCGCCTCGGAGAAGATGGAATACTTCACGTTCTTCAGGCCGGGATCCTGGAGTAAAAGAGCTTCCAGCAGCTCTTTTTTCACATTTCCAACCAACAGCAAATCGACTTTGCTCTCCGTATTGGCAAACGAGCCGGCCAGCAGGACCAATTGCACGCCCGGCAATTTCTTCAATTGCACAACAATAGGGCTTTCTGCTCGAATTTCCTTGGCGAAGATGTTCTTGAGATCCGTGAACAGGGGGAATTCGGGATCGATATGATAGTACTTCTTGCGATTGCGGTGCCGGGCCTTCACCAAGCCGATTTTCCGTAAATTCTCAAGCTCGCGGCGGATGGAGTTGATCTGCTCTCCCAAGAGCCGCGTCAGCTCACGGATGAAGTACTCCTGCTCGGGATGGAGAAGGAACGTGGACAGCAATTTCACGCGCGTTTGCGAGCTGAACAGTGCTTTGAGGACCGCGGACGACATGCACACAAACATTACTCACAGCTGCAATGGTAGTGCAAGAAAATTATACAAACCTAAGCGCACACATTGTGTTCTGACTATTTATCTACCGAAAGCCATTCTCACTATCTTTTATCATCATTTTCCATATAAAGAGAATACAAATTATACTCACGTTTTATCACATAATGTTGTGTGATACTACTTACGAGAACGCCTATCCTTCGAGGGAATGGCCCTAACTATTCATTGAGGAAAACACGTATTTATGGTATTATTATGGGAATGTCCAAATCCAAATTGATCACCGGTCTGGGGGCACTCGCCTTTCTTTGGGGAGTGAGCTTCGCGCCGACGTACGACGCGAGCGTGTGGGTGCACCATGCCGCAGCTGCCAGCCCCGTCATCAGCGACGACATCCTCGGCATCATTGCCAGCATTATGAGTATCGTCATCACCGTGATGGTCATTGGCATGTGGGTCATCTTCAAGCTACTCGACATCGTCATGGACCCGGCCACGATCTTCGGCATGAACGATGCCGGGCAGAGCGGCATCCTCCTCATGATGCACGAGATCTGGACGCTCTCGCGCGATCTGGTGAATCTGGTCTTCGCCATCCTGCTCGTCGTCGGCGCCATCATCACGATCGTGCAGGCCAAAGGCGAGATCGTGAAGCAGTACGCCTCAAAGTTCGTGATGGCCGTCGTCTTCGTGAACTTCTCGTGGTTCGTGCCCCAGGTGATCTTCGATTTTTCGCAAGTGGCCGCGTATACGGTGTACCAGATCCCCAACCTCATTCCCGGCGGGGGCGACTGCCAAGTACAGCGCATCGGATCGACCCGGCCCGGCGATCTCGTGCCGTGCGAAGTAGTGACGAACGTCCTCTTCCTCGACCAGATCAAGCGTGCAGGGGTCCGCAGCGGCTTGAATGGCTGGTACTGCCCACTCGATGGCTTTGTCTGCTACCAGTCGATGTCGATGCTCGACCCGAATCTCAAAGTGATCCCAAATAACAAAATCATCAACGGTCTCATCATCAACCATGCGCGTCTGCGCTCGCTGGTACGGTTGGCGGACCCCGGCCCCGGCGCGGCGGCAGCGGACGACGAGAAGTTCGTCGCCATCCTCACCTTCATCATCAAAATGATGATGGTGCTGGTGCTACACATCGCCCTGTTTTTCCCCATGCTCGCGCTGCTCGTGGGCTTCTTCATCCGCATCCCCGTGCTCTGGCTCACGATGGCGTTCATGCCGTTCGTGTTCCTGGAGTTCGTAGTGGGCAATAAGTTCGGCGAATTCAGCCCGACCGAAAAACTCTGGAAGGGATTCCTGAGCGCGGCATTCCTGCCTGCGATGGTGGGCATCCCATTTGCCATCGGCTTCATTCTGCTCAATGCCGGCAACTTCATTCCGCCGCCGACGAAGCTGGCGGCGAATGCCAATTCCATCCTGCCCGTGTTCAGCGACATAGGCACCTTCTGGCAGCTGCTGTGGATGATGCTGGCGCTCGGCATTCTCTGGACAGGTGTATTCCAGATCCTCAACCAAAATAAGTTCATCGGCGGCATTACCGAGCAAATCCGGGGCATCGGGGAATCGATGGGCAAGTTCGCCGCCAAGGCGCCGCTTGCCGTGCCGATGCTGCCAATGGGCGGCGTGAATGTCTCCCCGCTGCAGATGATGAAGAAGTACGATCCGCGCAACCTGGAACGTCAGTTATCCGCCACAGGCAGCCTCGCAGAACTCAACCTCGATCCACGTCATGCCGATTCCAGCACGGCAGAGGGAGCACGCACCGCCATCGCCGCCAACGAGAGCCGCATTCAGAACAATGTGCGCAACGATATCGACATCAAGTTCGAATCCGTGAGGCGAAATCTGGACACCCCAACCGACGCACACCGCTCAGAGGCAAGAGAGATTGTTCGCGAATTAAAAGCGGCTATACCGGCCCTGAGTGGTATGGATGATAGGAGAGTACTGAGCGGCTGGGCGAGGCAGCGCGGCGTCACCGACGAAGCGCAACTGGCCAAATTCGAGCGCATGGTGGATACAGCGCCCACACCTCCCAGTCCACCGACCGCCACGCCACCCACGCCCTAATCTGTCACCGCCATGACAAATCCCGAAATCCGCACCACCGTTCCGGACGCACGATTCGGCCATGAACAGCTGGAAGCACAGGCCGCGCGGAACCGTGAAACGCTCGCCTCTGTCGCCGGGAGGATGAGTCTCGCAAACGCGCAAAATCTCCTTCAACAGAGTCCGGCGCTCCGCACGGCGCTCTTCCGCACCAGCATGGAAGACCGTACGAAGATCGCCATCGACCAGCTGCAGGCACGCAGTGGACAGATCGATACGGCACGTGAATCGCTGGCCGCATCGCTCGACGCCTACCGTGAGCAGCACGGCGCGAGAGGGCCGCTGCCCACGCTCCTTCCTTCCATCCGCGAGGTGATGGATGAACTGCGCGACGCACTGCGCGAGGCCCGGCCGGGGCACGAGAAGGAATTCAATCTCCAGAGCCTCCTCCATCCCCTCTTCAAGGGCGAGAAGGTACGTGACACACTGGAACAGTTTGGGAAGAAGGCGGGCATCGATGGAGCAACCAGAGCCGTCCTCGTTTCCTTCGATCAGTACATCCGCACCGTCTACGACGCCATCGGGCTCGCATCCATCCCGGACACGCGCCCCGCCACACCGCACTTCAGCACCAGCAAGAACGTGGCGGACCTCAAATCGACCCTCGGCTTCGCGGGAGCCGTGTTCTTCGGCGGCGCAGCCGCCCTCACCGCCGGCTTGAATCTCCTGCCGAGTAATCAGAACAAGAGCTGGCTCAACCCCGCATTCTACGGGGTGCTCACCTATTTATGCGTGAACGGCTTCAAATTCGGCGAATCGAACATCGATCGGCTGCAGGAGGAAGTGCGGCAAGTGGTGGAACTGAAGAGCGATTTCAGTACGCTCGTGCTCCATTCCCCTGCTCTGGCTGCACACCCGAACAAAGTTGCCGAGATGGCGCGCAAGGCGTGGCGACAAAATGACCGACTCGCCTCACTCCTCACCCGCAACGCTTCGAAGGAAGAATTGAAGAGATTCTTCGGCATTGATCCCGCTGATGCGACGATGGATGCATTACTCACGCGCGATGCGCTGCGCACGCTCCAGACCACCACGAAAGGCAAGAGCCGCGAGGCGATGGAATTCATCGTCGGCACCATCGAAGCCGGCGGTCCGGCGAGGATCATGCCGGTGGTGACAGCGGGGATGGCGAGCGATGCGCGTCGAATGGCGTAGCGGTGCGGAAGAATACAAGATTGCAAGACTGCAAGATTGCAAAGAAATTCCAAAAAGCAATTCGTGAGGGGTAAGCGTATAATCTTCAGCTTATTGCTTATTGCTTATTGCTTATTGCTTATTGCTTATTGCTTATTGCTTATTGCTCACCTCACGCTTCTCCTTTGCGCCTGAGTTCGCGGTGATACGCCTCTAGCACGTCTCCTTCCTGCACGGGAATCGTCGTCTCGATGCGCATGCCGCACTCGCTGCCTTCCTTGGCTTCTTTAATATCTTTGTCGACGTGCTTCAGCGAGAGGATGCGGCCGGTACCCACCTCCTGACCGTCGCGCTGCAGGCGGAACGCCACACGCTTGAGAATGCCGTCGGTCACCTTGCCGCCCACGATCTGCTCGCTGCGTTTGGTGAGGAACACGCCGCGCACTTCCAGGTGTCCCAATATCCGCTCCTCCTCCACCGGCTCCACAAGGCCCTTCAAAAGGGCATCGACCTCGTTAAGCAGATCGTAGAGCACCGTGTACTGGCGCACTTGCACCCCTTCGCGCTCCGCCGTGCGCAGCACCTCGCCCGACGCATTCACGTGGAAAGAGAGAATCATGCCTTCGCTGGCGGAAGCCATCATCACGTCGCTATCCGAAACGGCGCCGACGGCCGCGTGGATCACCTTCACGCTCACCTCGGTATTGCCCTCGCTCTGCTTGCGCAGCGCCTCCTGAATCGCCTCCAGCGAGCCTTGAGCGTCGGCCTTTAGGACTACCTTCAGCTGAGTGAGTTTCCCTTCGCTGAGCCTGCTCACCAGATCGGCGAACGACCGCCTGTTCTGCTGATTCGAGTGACCCTTGAGCGCCTCTACCAGCGCACGCGCCGCGCGCTCGCCGGCAACAACCTGCAGAATGTCGCCCACCCGCGGCACACCGTCGAGGCCGGAAACGCGGGCCGGCCCCGAGGGGACGATCTCTGCCAGCCGCTCGCCCTTGGCGCTCATGAGCGCCTTCACTTTGCCCGTCACCTCGCCGCAAACGAACACATCGCCCACGCGCAGCGTGCCGGCATTGACGATGACCGTCGCGAGCGAGCCGAGCGACGTATCCAGGTAGCTCTCGATGACGGTCGCCACGGCCGGGCGGATCGGGTTCGCGCGCCAATCCTGCAGCGCGCTGATGAGCAGAATCGTATCCAGCAGATCGTCGATCCCCTGCTTCGTCACCGCCGAAGTGAGCACGAACGGCGTGGTGCCGCCCCATTCCTCGGGCTGCAGCCCCTGCGCGGCCATGTCGCCCTTCACGCGGTCGACGTCGGCGCGCTCTTTGTCGATCTTCGTGATAGCCACGATGATGGAGACGCCCGCCTCTTTGGCATGGTTGATCGCCTCGATGGTCGTCGGCTTCACGCCTTCCTCGGCCGAGACGACGAGAATCGCGATGTCTGTCACCTGCGCCCCGCGGGCGCGCATGGCCGTGAAGGCCTCGTGGCCGGGCGTATCGAGGAACGTGATCTTGCGCATCTCGGTCTTGTCGCCGTCTTTGTACGGATGTTCCACCTGATACGCGCCGATGTGCTGTGTGATACCGCCGGCCTCGGTGGCTACCACGTTCGTGGAGCGGATGGCATCGAGCAGGGCGGTCTTGCCGTGGTCGACGTGCCCCATGATCACCACGATGGGCGGACGCGGCTTTAAGTTGTCGGGCTCATCTTTCAGCAGTTCCTTCAGGTTTTTCGAGAGGAGATCCTCGGCCTTGGCCAAGCGCTGCTCGCGCGAGACTTCCACGCCGAGCTCCGCGGCCACGATGGCGGCCGTATCGAAGTCGATGGATTGCGTGATGGTCGCCATCACGCCGTTCTTCATGAGCACCTGGATAATCTTGGGCACCTGGATGCCGGTCTTCTCGGCCAGCTCCTTCACCGAGATTTGATCCGGCAGAAAGACCGTCCCCTCTTTCTTCTTGATCTGCTGCTGGTGTTCGCTGCGCTGCGCCTTCCGCTTCGCTTCTTCCTGCTGCAAGATCTTCTCTTCGCGCAGCTGCTCCTCGCGCTCGGCGCGCGACACTTCCATGCTTTTCTGTCTCTGAGCCTGCTGGGCGATGGCCTCTTTCGGCACATCCTCCAGCGACAACTTCCGCAGCACGTTCAACGATTCCGGTGCCGTCGAGCTCTGCTTCGCCGCACCCTTCACCGGCTCCGCGTCCTCCTTCGGCGCCTCGCGCGTCTCCTCTGCCTCGTCGGTGCCAGCAGCACTGGTCAAATCCAGCGTCTCCAAATTAATGGATAAGCCTTTCTTATTCGCAATGAAGCGGATGACGCCCTTCGCCAGACCTTCGGGGATCTCGCGGTCCGTCGGCTTCACGCCGAAGTTGACCTCACTGAGCTCCTTGCGCAGTTCCTGGCCGGTCATGTTCAGAATCTTCGCGACTTGGACGAGACGCATGGAAAAAGGTCTTGGGGAATGCGGAAGGAGTCTAGCAGCGATAGACAGGGAAAGAAACCAGGCGGGGAAGAATATTGCGTCTTGAGTTTTGAATCTCAACCAGCCAAATCCTCCACAATATCCCTCTCGCCGTGTTCATCCTCCCCGGCTTCCTCCTCTGCGATGCCCGACACGACATCCACTGTCTTCCCCTTCGGTTCCTCCGACGTATCATCGATCATCGGCTTCGGACGCGACACGGGAATATCGGCGCGCGGGATGGGCTTCACCATCTCGGGTTCCGGATCGCGCTGGCGCCCCATTCCCTCCTTCAACTTGTTGATGCACTCCAATACTTGCAGCTGGAAGTTCTGGTAGTTGCGTACGCGGAAACCGGATGCACGGCTGTGGCCGCCTCCGCCGTACGTCTCACCCGCCAGACGGCTCGAATCGATGGCGGCCGACGATCGCATGCTCGCTTTCAATCCCCCTTCCTCCACCTCTGTGAACAGCACGTGGACGTCGGCATCGGGAATGGTCGAGATGAGCTCGTCGAGGATGCCGTGCGTTTCCCTGCTCTTGGCGTCCATCTCCTGCAGATCCTCGCGGCTGATGGCCGACCAGACGATGCCCGCGTCGCGGTCGATCTGGATGCGGTTGAGCGCGCGGCCCCAGATCTTGAGCGTACTGAGCGGCTTGGTCTTGTAGATGTGCTGGATGATCTCCTGCTGACGCGCCCCGCGCTCGAGCAGCTCCGAGGCGATCTCGAGCGACCGCGGCGTGGTGTTGGGATTCTGGAAGCTGCGCGTGTCGGTGATGAGCCCCGTGAGGAGCAATGTGGCGATGTCCGGCGTGATCTTCTCGTTCCATTCCGGGATGGATTTGAACCAGCCGTACAGCACCTCCGTGGCGCTCGCGGCAGTCGGGTCGATGAGATGAAACTGTCCGTAGCGCAGGTTGCTGATGTGGTGGTCGATGTTGAGAATGGGCGTCTCCGAGAACAGATCGATGTGATCGCGATACAGCGAGCCGAGCAACGCCAAGTCCGCCGTGTCGACCATCACGACCAGATCGTAGGGCTTCTCGCCATCCCCGAAGGTGATGTGGCTCTGCCGGATCTTCCCCTTCCGCGGCGTGACGATGATGTTCACCTTGTTCTCCTCCACCGTGTAGCGCAACTTATCGACCTCCACGCCATCGGACAGGTTCACGGTGATGATGAAGTTCTGGGATTCCTGGATCTCCATCTCCATCCGCTCGAACCCCGGCAAGAAGCGCAGCGATTCCGGCGGCGTATCCGGGCAGATGACCGTGACGTCCTTCCCCAGCGCCTGGAACATTTGGTAGCAGGCAAGCGCACTCCCCAATCCATCAGGATCGACATTCCCGTGCGGGATGACGAGCAGGCGCTCGTGCTGCTCAATAATGAGCTTCGCTGCGGCCAGATCTGGATTCGAGAGGGTCATAGTTGACGTAACACAATATTATGCCATAGTTTTATTATTCGCGCAAGGGCCCTTGGTGGGAAAGGGGGTATGAAAGCATAGATAGCCGAGGATTCCAAGTTCTTGTCCTGCTTAATCCACAACGTAGCAGCGGCCGTCCCCGGCCGCGGGGTATGGATCGCCCGCCGCGCACCGAAAGTGCGCCCTCCTGTTTGAATCAGTTCTTTCAACACACCTCACTATGTCACTCTGAGCCTGTCGAAGAGTGGTCTCTGGAATATTCTTCCTCTTGGGAACACGCGGGTGCCTGTTCAATACCTCGGAGCATCCTTCGACAGGCTCAGGATGACACAGTAACCGTTTAGCTTTATTCCCACTGGTCACTCCCCTATCATCTGCGCGTTCGGGACGTAGTTCCCCACTACGCCTGCGGGCTTCGCGGGGCGAGCCAGGAAAGAATTGGTCATTCGTTGTCACCGCAGATACTTTTCGGGACGTAGTTCAGTTGGCTAGAACGCATGCCTGGGGGGCATGAGGTCGCAGGTTCGAGTCCTGTCGTCCCGACCATTCGGCTTAGAAATACTCCTACAATCAAGGCTGCTTATTTGCTTCACCAAGCTCAGGGGCCGAATGGTCAACCCATTTGATTGGGAGGAGGACCTCCCAACCCCTCCCTAAACAATTCAGCGAGACGTGCTGCGGTGTATCTCGGTATAGAGCTGGAAGAGAATTTTACCCTTGTCGAAAGGAGTTCAGTCGTTCCGACCATTCAAATATTTATGTCAACGGTAAGAAATGATAACCAAAGCGAGAATGAATATTGCATATAAGGATGCACATAACAGCGAGATCAATAACTTATTCTGTTTCTCGGATTTATTTATCCGATTCACATAATCATCCAAGCTTTCTTCCACACCAGAAAGAAAATGCTCTGGAAGATATTCATGTATAGTGAACCATTCGCCAGGAAAAGGATCAGGAATGACTAACCTATCAAAATCAATCAAATAGATGTAGCCATTGACCAATCTGAAGCGTGGATGCTGCTTACGCCAAAGTTTTATTGTTTTAGGAACGGATATTCTTAAATCATGAAGATCCTCTAGGGGATCAGTGAACTGCCCAGGAGAAATCTTATTTAAGATCTGGATAAGTTCATTACAAACCAAATCTTTAACTCTCTTCACGCCCTCTGTTTCCTTGCCAAATATTTCTAACATGCAAGAGATTTTACAGGAAGGATCATGAAGAAAAAGGTGATACATACACCCCTCTCTTCCCCACCTGCTCCTCGATCCTGAGCAGTTCATTGTACTTGCACACGCGATCCGTACGGCTGAGCGACCCTGTTTTGATCTGCCCGCAGCGCAGGCCGACGGCAAAGTGGGAGATGAACGTGTCTTCCGTTTCGCCGCTGCGGTGGCTGACGATGGCGTTCCAGCCGCTCTTTTGCGTCAATTGGATCGCATCGACCGTCTCCGAGACCGTGCCAATCTGGTTCACCTTGATGAGCACGGCGTTGCAGGCCTTCTTCTGGATCGCTTGTTCGATACGCTTGGTGTTGGTGACGAGCAGATCGTCGCCCACAAGCTGCAGGCGGCTGCCATCTTTGGCGAGCATTTGCGCGAAACCGTCCCAGTCGTCCTCGCTGTGGCTGTCTTCGAGGGAAACGATGGGGAATTCTTTCGCTAGCTGGCCGTAGTATGCGACGAGCGCGGAGGAATCGAATGTCTGGCCGTCCAGCTCGTACACGCCCCCGTTGTAGAACTCCGATGCCGCGGCATCGATGCCCAGCTTGACCCGGCCCTCGTAGCCGGACTTCTCGATGGCCTGCACCAGGAGCGAGAACGCTTCGCGGCTCTCTGCAATGTGCGGAGCAAAACCTCCTTCATCCCCTACCGCCGTGCTCAAGCCGGCAGCGTGGAGGATCGTCTTGAGCGTCATGAAAATCTCGGCACCGGCGCGCAGCGCGTCGCTGAAGCTGTCGAATCCCGTCGGGATGATCATGCATTCCTGGAAACTGAGGCCGCTGTCGGCGTGCTTGCCGCCGTTGATCACGTTCATCATGGGAACGGGTAGGGGCACGTCCTGCACCAACGATACGTCGTACTGCTCGGCTAGCGATTGCCACAGCGGTTGTCTTTGCGCCATCGCACGCGCGCGACACACCGCCATCGACACGCCTAAGATCGCGTTCGCCCCCAATGTCGCTTTGTTCGGCATGCCGTCGAGCGAAATGAGCGCCTCATCGACTGTGCGCTGGCTGGCAACATCTGTGCCCTTCAGTGCATCAAGTATCGGCCCTACCACGTTCCCCACCGCTTTCAGTACGGATTTTCCCTGGTACAACGCTTTGTCGCCATCGCGCAGTTCCAATGCCTCGTGCGAACCGGTCGATGCACCGGACGGCACGGCCGCGCGGCCAAACGAACCATCGTCCAAAACAGCATCGACTTCGACGGTGGGCGTACCACGGGAATCGAGAATTTGACGAGCAGCGAGTGAGGCGAGCTTCATGGAAATGAGGGCAAAGAAAAAATCAGGCGGATCATAGCATATCCTCCAGATGCCACAGCGACGCAATCATCCACTACGAACACGATCAACAAGACTCACTGCTTATTGCTTATTGCTTACTGCTTACTGCTTACCGCTCTCCTCACGCCACAACCTCTGCCAATCGTCGCGTCGCTGTCTTGCGATGCACCGCCGTCATGAACCCCGCGGCGCAGAGCAACACGAGTGCATCGGCCATCGGGCCAGACTGAGGCAAGCGCTTCTTGGCAACTTTCTTCTTGATAGCAACAGGTGGCGTGGCTGGCGGCGGCGTGGCACCTGCCGAGGAGATCGCGGCCGGCACGTAGTTCAGCGAGGAAGAACTCGATGAGACCGACGATAGTGAAGACGAAGAAGTCGCAACCGCAGCAGATGCACCCGCACTCGATACGGCAGACGCGACCGAACGCGCACTCTGCTGCTGGAACGCGCGCAGGAGCTCGCGCCACTGCTGCTCATTGGCATTCACGGACGATGCCGTGCTCGCAAGAGCCGCTCCCTCAACACTCACAGCACTGCCAGAGCTCTGATTCATGGCAATGAGGGACGATCCCGTCCCCGCACCCGTCACATTCCACCAGCTCCCCTGCCATAACGTGGAAGCAAGCCCGCGCTCCCAGTGGAAACTGAAGCCCGACGCGAGCGCGAGCGCGACGAAGATGGCCAGGAAAATTCCCAGTGTGACGAGCCGCTCCGTCCACTGGCGCAGAACCTGCAGGCAGAACACCATCAGCAAGAACAACCCCAGCAGTACCACCACCAGCGTCCAGCCCCACGTGTACCAGCGCGCGAGAAAACTCAATCCCGGCAGCGCCCACCCAAGCAGCTGCAAAACTCCCCAGGCGAGCACCATGAACGCCGGAAAGAAGTGCAGGAGGCGAAACGGATTATCGGCGCGATTGGAGCGAAAGAGCGGGTACAGCGCTATCGGGTACACCAGCGTGAGCACCAGAAGGATCAGCATCGGTACCAGCCCCGCCATAAGCGGCGGCAACGTGGCGAGCAGCATCCCCGTGAGGATGACGACGACGCCGAGCAAGATGACCAGAAACGTCTCCGTCGAGTGCTTGAGTGGCATAGGAGGGATATGGTGATGGGATTGGGCGAGGATGTCAAGATTGGCTTCGATACGCCTCGCCGGCAGTGTGAGAGCAATGACTGAGCGGCGACAAAGGGTGATGCGACAGCGAGGCTGCTCAGCCTGACACGCAAAAGACTTGCGTGTGCACGGCATCAGCCGTGTCAGGCTGAGTAGCCTCGCATTTGAGGATCAGCAAACCTCTCACTTCACGCCAGAAGTGATCTAACTCGCGAGG
>CAZWBO010000040.1:0-12040 GCA_964632375.1 uncultured Candidatus Peribacteria bacterium
TGCGAAGGAGGGAGCTTGCCGAAGGAGAGACGAACCATGACACAGAGGTACTTTTCACACGTAACGGATTGGTTCTTGTACGGTCAGTGCCGTACAGCCGAAGGTTTACCGAATATGGTACGCAATAACTGTACGTCCGGATGATCAGGATCGAAGGGTCCCTTGTAGATCGTCACGATGTTTATTCCATCTACCGTGATGGTATGGAGTATCGGCAGAGAGGGCGTGGACTTTGTATCTTGAGGACGGTTGGTCTCGATGACGTATTTTGCGAGTGACGGCAATGCTACTTTCACGAGTCTCCCTCGTTCCGACTGAAAGAATTTCTTTCCGTTCAGATAGGCGATGTTCTGCGAAGAATAATAGGTGATGAACCCGGGGTCGTGGTCAACGACATACTGGATGGCCTGGCGGTACGAGAGTCCCCAGTAATCCAGATCGAACTTCCCGATGATCCACGAGGACGGGAATGCGAAGTACACGTTCTCGAAGGGATGGTTTCGCGCCATCCAGGCGGCCGTGGATAGCGGCTGCAGCAAGATCGCCCCACTCAAGAGGGCCGACACGTACGTGCGTCTCTTGCCCCGAAAGAAGCGGGCCAACGCAAGGAACTCCTGGGTACCGAACAGAGCAACGAGAATAAAACCCGGATAGACGAACAGCACCTGCCGCCATTCCTGGAACACACCGGACCGCAGGAAGATGATGGCAAGAACCGGTCCCAAACCCCACAGGAACCCGATCAGGTGATACACGTTTCCTTCGATACATGTGCGCGGGTGACGCGCCGCTCTCAGGCCGATCGCGGTACAGCCGGCAAGGAAGAAGGCGGTATAGAGCGGCGGCGTCGTGAGGCCGATCCACGTGGGAATGTAGAACCAAGGCGTCTTGGAGAACATATGGCCGAACAGGAGGCCTCCTCCCGTCTGCGTCGACATGTGCTGCAGTGCCTGCAAAAAGTGCTGGATCGGATGCTGCCACAGGAACGGCCAGATGATGATGAGTGTGAGTGCGAGGATGCTGAGGTACGACAGTACAAAGAAGAGGAGCAGGGGCAGCGTGTATTTCGATTCTTTCCTGTGCAGGAATGCGTCGCGTGCCAGCAGGAGCAGCGTGAGTGCAACGAGGAACATGCTCGGCATCCGCACGCCGAGTGCGAGCGCGCATGCGCCGGCGTGCAGAAACAGTCTCGATGGGGTTTTCTTTTCGAGGAAGCGAACCAGCGTGAGGATGGACAGCGAAAAGAACGCCTGGGTCGGGATATCACGAGAATTGTAGAACGCATGCGCGAATACCCGCGGGCTGATGACGAGCATGACGCAACCAAGGAGCGCCAATCGCCAATCGCCGGTAGCGCGCCGCGCGATGAAATAGAACGCGAAGACACCGACGCAAAAGAGGAGGAAGACAATGGTGTGTCGAACGTAAGGGTGATCGATCGCGTGCGGAGCCAAGGGGAATACATGCGAGACGAATATTTGGATAGGCAGCTCCACGACGGTTCCGTGGTAGCGGTGATCCTCTTCCCGCGCCCATGGTTCTCCGTAGAAAATGGATTGATACGCTTCTTCCCCCAGTTGCGTCATGGTTGCCTCGTCGTACGGGATGCCGTACTGCCGGGCGCACCAGAATCCGACAATGAACAGCGTGACGAAGAAAAGAAAGACGATTAGTCGGTTTTTCTGTTTCCCTGTGATTGCTGCGATTGTTTCCAAGGTGAAAGAGAAGTGCCGTCACCAATGGAGAATCAGTCCTCTTCTGTTTTGATGCGGTGTGACGGTCATCGTGAAGCAAGGATAAGCGAAAGTCTAGGCAGGAATACGCGTGAGAATACGCCGTACTTGCAGTTGTGCATGGTTCTTTGAATCGTTACACTTTCCCGGCCGACACTTGCCGTGGTGGCGAAATTGGTAGACGCGCACGCTTGAGGGGCGTGTAGGAGCAATCCTGTGGAAGTTCGAGTCTTCTCCACGGCACCATTCGACTCGCACTTCGCGTAGCGAAGTGCTTGCTCATGGTCCTGCGGGCCATTCATTTGAGCGAGTCGAATGACACTGAGCGGAGCGCAGCGAAGTCGAAGGGCCTCGACAGCACACAAAACAAAAAAAGTTTCTTTGTACGTTCTCCCTATACATAGAACGGAAATTTCGTTAGCCCAATCTAGAAAAATCCTCCTCCTCGCAATTTTTCTGAAACAAGATCTTCCAACAAATAGTGGAGAGACGAATGCTAGACGCATGGATTGGTATGTCTACATTGCACAGGCAAAAACGGATCGGTACTACACAGGAGTGACGACTGATCCTCAGCGAAGAATCTATGAACATACTAGAGGAATTGGTTCGAAGTTTGCCAGAGATCAAGGTTCATTCAGGCTTCTGTATGTTTCACCAGCGATGGAGAAATCAGCTGCTTGGAAACGCGAGATGCAGATCAAAGGCTGGACCCGAGAAAAGAAAGAGAAGTTGATACGAGGAGAGTGGAAATGATTTGTGAATTGTGGCTCCTTTTACTGAGAGCCTCTGTAAAAAGCCGTCAAACGCGTGTCGTCCCTCGTCTCCGCTCGGGATGACACGCTTCGCTTCTTGCTTGAGAGCACAATCTGTCATGGTGAGAAGCCTGTCCTGAGCTTGTCGAAGGAGAGACGAACCATGACACAGAGGTACTTTCACACACGCTCTGAGATACTATTTTCTTAATTTCATAGAGGTTATCCGCATAGTATCTGGCCTCATTATTGAGCTCGGATCTTCTTTTTTTTAGAACATCCATCAAACACCCGCGCCACCAGCCGTCTCTGTTCCTTCAATGCGCGGAGCGTCGGAGAAGGATGCGCTCACCGGCGGCAGTGCACTCTGCGGCTGGATGCATGTGTGCGTCGAGGAGTACAATGCGGGGCACGCTTCGCTGCAAGGGAATCCCCTTGCACGTTTTCCCTTCGTTCCCATGCGCGCGATCGCCACGTTCGTTCTTCTGGTACTTCTGGTTGCCGTGTGCGCGGTACGGCCTGTCCGGCTCTTCGCGCAGACCGCAGACCCGACGCTCGATGCCGCCTGTATGAGCGTCTCCGTCCCGTCCACCGTCACGCTTGGCAAGAAGTTCACGGCGAAGGTCGTGATGAAGAACACGGGCACCGCGAGGTGGGATCGTTCTGCCGGCATCTCGCTGTTCGGCGGAGAGGTGTGGCGAGATGCTTCGCTCAACAAGAGCGTTCGCCCCGGCCAAAAGGCGACTTTCAGTGTCAATGCCACGGTGCCTGTACAGTTTTCCGAAGGGATATTCCCCGCCACGTGGGTGATGGCGAAGAGCTACCAGCCGTTCGGGAAGGCCTGCGTGAAGAGCGTGAAAACCGTGAAGAAGATCACGGCGAAGTCGAGATCGACGAAGCCACCCGTGGTGGCGGCGCCTGATGAGTCGGCGGCGGGAGTGCTACAGTTGCTAGCGAATGGCCCCGCGAGCGCGGCGCGTAACGGCAATGTGACGTACGTTCTTCGCATGAAGAACGGTACCAGCGCCGCTGCGTCCGTGACGGTGGTTGGCATGATTCCGTACGGTCTGGCCGTTCGTGCCAGCGGCTGGTCGCCGCTGTGCAAGACGAACGAGGCGGTGGGCCAGTTCTCGTGCGACGTCGTCACCTTGAAGCCCGGAGAAGAGAGGGATATGACAGCCTCCTTCTACGTGAACATGCTGAAGCCTTGCGGGGAATCTATTGAATTCCAGCCGACACTGACGTGGAACGGCGGCGCCAAGAAGGCGGCTATTGTGAAGACGCGCGTCAATTGCTCGGCCGGGACGAACGCTGATCTCTCGGTCGTCGCGCAGGATATCGGAAACGTGGCCAAAGGCGACAATCTGCGCTACACGTTCACCGTCAAGAATAACGGTCCCGCGGCCGCCACGAACGCGCGGATCATCAGCGGCGTCACGTATGCCTACAATTTCGTCGCGTCGGCGTCGGATTCCCGTTGCAAGATCGTGGATGATAACGCGTACAACATCGAATGCCAGCTGGGCACGCTCCCGCCTGGCGCCAGCACCACGGTTGTCATCGCGCAGAAGTCCAGCCAGTATCTCTGTCCCAACACTCTGTCCGCATTCGCTCAGGTGAAGTCGGATCTTGACGATCCGCAGTCCGGCAACGATAGCGCGACCGCGCAGGCTTCGCTGCAGTGTGCCGAGGCGGAGAAAGTCGACTTGTATCCGTCGATCAACTACAGAAGCGACATGACGGGCGGGACCATGGAGACGTTCACCTATAGCGTACGCAATGAGGCCTCTGCGACCGCGTACAGCACGTCGCTCCACATCACCGTGCCGAGTGGATTGCTGTTCGTGCCCGCGGAGTCGTCATCGACGTGCGCGCAGCAAGGCTCGAAGGTCGTGTGTCAGATGGGTCACATCCCTGGCAAGGCGGATGTGTATGCCGAAGTGAGCTTCCAGGCCGTCGGCGGTAATTCCTGCGTGCCGGGAGCGGTGACAACGTTCGCGACGATCCAGACCACGTCGCAGAACAAGTACGCGCTCTCCCCCTTAAATACGACCATCACCATCGCGTGTCCGTAGCAGGCGCAAGTTTGCCCGCGAGTTTTTGCAACCGCGTAGTGGATGGCTCCCTCCGTGCGACGCACCCCTACTTCTGCTGCTCGCGCGCCGTCTTCAGCGCCGTCGCCCACCACACCAGCTCGCCGAGCATTTTGTCGGCGTTTTGCTGTAAGCCCGCTTCGGTCTCGGCGTTCCACTCGGCTTTGCCCATCATGATGGGGAAGAGCGTGCTGCCGGGAATTAGCACGGCACTGCGGATGGAGACCATCTCGAGCTCGGCGACGACTTGCCGCAGGTGCTCCACGGCGCGCGCGCCGCCAGTGCTGCCATAGCTCACGAAAGCCACGGCCTTGCGATTCCATTCGGGGAACAGTTGATCCAGCGCGTTCTTGAGCACGCCGCTCGTGCCGTGGTTGTACTCGGGCGTCACCATGATGAACGCGTCGGCGGCATCGATCGTGGCCGAGAATTTCTTCACCGTGTCGTGCGAGTAGTGCTTGTCGAGCAGGGAAGGTCCCATAGGTTCGTCGAAGAACGGCATGGGGTAGTCTTTCAAGTCGATCACCTCCACCTGGGCACCGGGGAGTTTTTTCGCCTGCCCGGCGATCCACCCAGCGGGTGTATCCGCGAAGCGATTGGGACGAACGGATCCGATGATGACTGCAATCTTGAGTGTCATGATGAAGAGAGGGGAGAGGAGTAATCAACTGACAATGTACATCGCAGCGCAATGCGTACCATTGCAGACGCTCGATTCTCCCTCTTCTTTCGCGAATGTCTCCGTTCGTCTTATGTCTTGTGGTACACCGTCGTCACCACGTTGAGCCACCGCTCGCCGGTGCCGGCCGTGTAGCGGCGCGCGTCGTACGACGTGGGGAACCGGTCGCCGTAGTTCTTCAGCCACATCTTCTTGAAGTAGTCGTAACTCTCCTCCTTGGTATCGAAGGCGAGGAATTGTCCTTTCACTTTGAAACCGTGGCAGTTGTTGAGGAGCGCGCTGCCGCGCGAGGCCGTGCAGTCGCCGGTCTCGGCTATGGCCACCGCGTAGGCGAGTTTATCGATGTCCACGTATTTCGCTTTGATCTTCTGCTTCGGGCAGAACTCCTTCCTGCCCTGCTCGCAGAGCGCGTCGCGGATCTCGTTGGCCGTCGCGTGGATCTGCAGTTGCTCCTTGCGGTGTTCGCGCTCGATCGCGCGCAGTTCATCGTCGTGCGCCGCCTGGTTCTCCTCCCACTTCTTCTGCAGATCCGCCAGGATTTGCTCCTGTGTCTCCGGCGGTCCTTCCTGCGCTTCGGCGAACTGGCTTCCGCTGAGCAGCACGGTGGCGAACGCTCCCGCCAGAGCGAGGAAAACGGTGAGGAGCGTGAGCGTTGACTTTCGCGTTTGTAAGGCGTCGAGTTGCATATCGGTGAACAAAAAGGGAGGTATTCTACCTACAGTGTCTATACTCAGCAAATCAAAATTGATAAATTGTCAAGTACAAGGTGGGATCACCATGAATTGCTTTTTGAACACAGATGGCCGTGCGTGGCCATTACTGTAGAATACTGCCCTTAATATGATGTATTACATGATTGATCAGTTTCATCAGCTAAAGCGGAGTGTAGGTACACGTTGTAATTGACTAATTTATAAAATCATTTATTTTATACATATGCATATTCCATCTTCCTCGCCTGAGGGCGATCAAAAACGGATCGTTGACCGTACTACTCCCCAATCCGAGCAGTCTAAGGTGATTGATGTCGCTGCACTCGACCTTGGTGGGTGCTTCGACATTAAGGGTTTGCGAGTGAGAGTGGCAACCGGTGGGGGAGAGCAGTGGGCGACGGTGACCGCTATTGGCGAAGTGCTTCTGGATGACGGCAGAATAATCGATGTTGATACCCAAGAGGCGCGTGTGTTGGAAATTGACTCGGCTGTTGCACCGCTGGTGTATCAGCTCCTCGCAGCCAGCGATGATATGTCGTACGTCGCCGTGCGCCTGAAATCGGGAGAAGAGATTCCGTACGCGACGGTGGAGAATCTGGGGTTCATCAGGATCATACCGATACCCAGTCAAGAAGCTCTGTTTGTTCCCGCTGGAGACATCGAGAGCATCTCTCAGCGCTCACAGCTTACTGAAGCCGCAACAATGGCGACTGCATTGCAGGTTCTGCGTAAGCATAATAACCACAGTCACAGCAGAAGTTTTCGCTACATCGACGTGCCGCACGGTGGTGGAACAGTGACGTGCGCTGCTGGCACGGCGACGAGGACGTCGGTGTACTGCATGCCGATCGACTCAACGATTGCCCCGTTCGAACTCTCGTACCAAGAGGCGGCAGCGGCAGGCGGCATTCGCATCGGTCCCATGATCGCGGGGGAGAAGCAGACGGAAAGATCGGTGGCTCCGAGAGTAGTTCTGAGTACTTTACAGAGGCGTTTCCGCGATGCTATCGATCAATTGGATCAGACGGCGTTTCCACTCGACTTTGCCGGGGGCTCGCTTTGTATCGACAACAAGGGAGTGTACGCAGAAGGGGGCACGTTGGAATCGCCCTGGTTTTTGTACGTATCGAGCGATGGACGAACGATGACGGAATCGGAAGAGGGGAAGCCCGAGAGGAATCCAAACCCAACAAGGCGCCTGCAACCTCCGCCCAACACTGTGACGGCCCTGTCGATTCTCCGTGTGCTGGGGAAGCACGGCAAACCTCAATCGGAAGGCAGGGAGGACTGATGGGAATCAATCGCCTGTTGTTGCGTATGTCGCTGTGTCTTCTTCGCTTCGAACAGGGCTGATGGCTAGCCATGTATCGTACAGAAAACCATGATTTTTCGCTTGAGCGAGGCATTTTCGGTCTGTATTCTTATCGACCCTTTGCATGAATACGCCTGACGATCCGATTATCGGCAAGATTATCCATCCGTTTAAAGACCAGGCACTCAAGCCGAGTACACATCGTGCGTACATCGTGACGAGAGAGCCTAAAAATCAATGGGCGCAATTCGATATCTTCATCGGAAGCGTGCCGAATCACCGCGCGACGGTGGTGAATGAGATGGAGCGAGACATGCGCGATCCCACCATCGTGTCGGGTGGAGATTGCGGCATTGTGGCCGCATCCGACGGTACGCATGAGCTTCACATCGAATCGTATTCCACGCATTACGGTTCGACGCCGTACCGTCTGCAGCTGGTATTTGCAGCGCGGCTCGCGGAGGTATTGTCGCAGGACCATGTGCCGATCGTTGCCGTGGTGATTCGGGATACACCCGAAGAAATTCGGCTGAATCTGGCCGAGCATTGGCGGGGGATTCCGTACGCCGATTACCCGGGATCTGCTTAGTTGTTCGCGCACAGCGCGCGGAACTCCTCCTCGCCGATGGTTTGCACGCCGAACTTCTGTGCATCATTCAGCTTGCTGCCGGCGTCTTCACCAAGGAGCAGGTAATCCGTCTTCTTGCTCACCGATCCGCTCACTTTGCCGCCGCGGTCTTTGATCATCGTGCGCGCTTCCTCGCGGCTGAGGGTGGGCAGCGTGCCGGTGACGACGAACGTCTTTCCTTCGAACACCTGCGCGGCGGTGCCGCCCTCGCGCTGCAGGCACACCACGCCGGCCTTGTGTAATTTATGCACCAGCGTGCGGTTGTCGTGCTCGGCCATCCACTCTTTGAGCGATTGCGCGCTCACGTCCCCGATGCCGTGGAGCGACGCGAGTTCTTCCGCCGAAAACGTATCCATCGTCCTCAGCACATCTTCCACGCCGATGCCTTCGAGCTCGCTGCGCACGGTGCCGACATCGTCGAACAGCGACTGCTGCGCGGCGATGTCTTCCTTCTCTTTCACGCTGAGCTGGCGCTTGGGCCACTCGATGCGGCGCGCGAGCAGGTCGGCCGTCTCGCGGCCGATGTGCCGGATGCCGAGCGCGAACAGGAACCGCTCGATAGGCACGCGCGTCGCCTTCTGCAGCGAGCGCAGCAGGTTGCCGGATTTCTTCTCCTTAAAGAGCGGCAGCTGCAGCAGGTCTTCCTGCGTGAGGGAAAACAGATCCGCCGGATCCGCCACGAATCCCTCGCGCACGAGTTCCTCGATGGTCTCCATGCCGAGCCCCTCGATGTTGAACGCGTAGCGCGAGGCGAAGTGTCCGATGCGTTCGAGCTGCACGGCTCCGCACTTGGGGTTGGGGCACCGCGACACCACCTCGCCTTCCGGTCGCACGAGCGCCGTGCCGCAGCTGGGGCAGTGCCGGGGGTAGGCGTACGGCGTCGTCCCTTCCGGCCGCAAGTTCGTGAGTACTTCCACGACTTCCGGGATGATGTCGCCCGCTTTCTGCAGAATGACCGTGTCGCCGATGCGCACGTCGAGCCGCGCGATCTCGTCCTCGTTGTGCAGCGTGGCGCGCGTCACCGTCGTGCCCGCCAGCTGCGTGGGCGTGAGGTGCGCCACCGGCGTGATGGCGCCCGTGCGTCCCACTTGCAGAATGATCTCGAGCACCTGCGCCGTCTTCTGCTCGGCGGGGAACTTGTACGCGCGCGCCCAGCGCGGCGCCTTCGCCGTCGAACCCAAGTCTCGCTGCGTTTTGCGGTCGTCGATCTTCATCACCAGCCCGTCGATGTCGTAGGGCAAATGCTCACGATGGTCGCGGATGTCATTGTAGAACGCTTGAATCTCGTCGGCGCTCGCGAGCAGTTTCGCCGATTGTTCGACGGGCAATCCCATCTGCTCCAGCAGTGCCATCAGATCAGTCTGCCGCTTGCACCGGAAGAAATCCGCGGCATCGGTATCCATCGCGTAGCAGTACATGCGCAGGTCGCGCTCGGCGGCCATTTTGGGATCCAGCTGCCGTACACTTCCCGCGGCGGCGTTGCGCGGGTTGGCGAATTGCTCGGCGTCGGGCAGGTCGCGGTTCAGTTTCTGGAGCGCGGCTTTGGTTATGTACACCTCGCCGCCCACTTCGAAGTACAGCGGTGCCGCCGCGATGTCGAATCCCGTCAGCGTGATGGAGAGCGGGATCGATTCGATGGTGCGCACGGTATGCGTCACGTCTTCGCCTTCGATGCCGTTGCCGCGCGTGACCGCGCGATGGAAACGGAACGCGAGCGCGTCATCGTTCTTCTCCTTCGCGTACACGAGCGAGATGTTGAGCCCGTCGATCTTCAGCTCCGTGCGGTACGCGAACTGCGCGTCGTCGCGCCCCAGCGAACGCTTCATCATGTCGATCCACTCGTCGATCTCCTCGCGGCTGAAGGCGTCGGTGAGCGATTCTTTGCGGTGCAGGTGCTGCACCTTGGGCAGCCGGCCGTCGAGCGGCGCGCCTACGCGCCGGGTGGGGGAGTCGGGCGAGATCAAATCCGGGAATTCCTTCTCGATCGCGATCAGCTCCTGCTTGAGCGCGTCGCGCACATCTTCCGATACGTCCGTCCGGTTCTCGATGAAGTACGCGCGGTTCAGCCGCCGGATCTCGTCGCGCAGTTTCCGGATCCGTTCCTGTGCTTCGGCGTGGTTCATGATGGAAATGTAAAATTGAAAATGGAAAATGGAAAATTAGTTTCGCAATGCGCCGTTACCTTGGGATCAACGCTCATGGCGCTCATTCTACATTTTTCATTCTCCATTCTACATTCTTTGCGCTTTCCGTATTTCATCCTATCAAGATGAAACTCTGTCAATTGCAATCTCCCCTCGTTCCGTAAAGATACGCGCCATGCCCGTCTCCCTCGATCTCCTCGGCCGTCTCGAAAAAATCGATCACCAGATCGCAAACTTGCTCGAAGAGCGCATCGCCCTCACGCAACAGGCACTGGAGGAAGACGAGGCGGCGATGTCGGCCGGCAACCAGGCCGAAATCCTCGCCCGCTGGGCGGAGATCGCCGACGAGAAGGAATGGGACCCGGGAGCGACCAATAGAGTAGGGCAGATGATTGGGCAATTTTGCAAAGTAGCGGTGGAGTGAAAGATTGCAAGATTGCAAGACTGCAATAAACCAATCAAAGCTCATAAACATCTACTATTTGAGATTTCTTTGCAATCTTGCAGTCTTGCAATCTTGCAATCTTCGCTCCTCCTCTGTGTCTGTCCACTTTCAAAAAAGCAATAAATCTGCTATAATACCCAGATATGCCAAACCAACCTGCAACACTGTTATTCGAGAAGGCCTTCAAGGCAGGCGCGTCCGACGTGCACATCGCCGAGGGGTCGCCCATCCTCTTCCGCGTCGACGGAGAGCTGATTCCCCAGAGCAAGCAGGAGATGACTTCCGCCCAGGTGGACCAGTTCGTTCGCGGGGTCATCGGCGAGACGTCGTACAAGCGCCTCAAGGAGATGCGCGAAGTGGACGTGTCGTACGAGCTGCCGAACGGCGTGCGCCTGCGCGTGAACTGCCACTTCGAGCGCGGTAACGTCGGCTTGGCCGCGCGCATCATCCCGCAGGAGATTCCCACGCTGGAGCAACTGGGCCTGGAGGAAATTGCGCCGCAGTTCATGAATCTGCGTCAGGGCCTCGTGCTCTTCACCGGCCCCACGGGCTCGGGCAAGTCGTCGTCGCTCGCCTCCATCATCCACGCCATCAACATGCAGCGCTCGGCGCACATCATCACGCTGGAAGACCCGATCGAGTTCATCTTCCCGCGCGGCCTGGGGCTCATCCGTCAGCGCCAGTACGGCCAGGATTTCCTCTCGTTCGCCGAAGCCATGAAGCGCGTGCTGCGCCAGGATCCGGACATCGTGATGGTGGGCGAGATGCGCGACCCTGAGACTATTGCTCTCGCGCTCACGCTGGCCGAAACAGGCCACCTCATTTTCGCCACGCTGCACACGCCCAACACCATGCAGACCATCGACCGCATCGTCGACGTCTTCCCGGCGTCCCAGCAGCAGCAGATCCGCTCGCAGCTCTCGCTCTCGCTCACCGCCATCATCGCCCAGCGCCTGCTGCCCCGCAGCGGCGGCGGTCGCGTGGCCCTGCGCGAAGTGCTGCTCAATACGCCGGCCGTGTCGAACATCATCCGCACCGGCCGCATCGTCGAGCTCAAGTCGGTCCTCCAGACCAGCGAGGATATCGGCATGATCACGTACGCCAAGGCCGCCAAGCGCATGTACGAAGAGGGGAGCATCAGCAAAGAGATCTACGAACTGGTGACGGCGTCGGAATGATGAGTGTTGGTCGGAGTTGCATGATTACCAGTTGATTTTACGATAGTACGAATGGTGGGGGCGTTCTCCTGTGGAGTAGAACGCCTTTCATCGTGAGCTAGTGCGCAGAAGTGCGAGCGCGGTGCATAGGATGCGCCGAATGCTCTCGGCAGCGCATGGTACGCGTGATTGGATGGAAGGTGATTTCCCCCATCTCCCATGCGTCGCGCCATCACGCCGTCGGTTGAACCGTTAGAAGAGAAGCAGCTCCTTTCCTCCACCCCCCTCGACGCGGTCTATACCTCTCTCGATACCATCACCCCGAGCGACACCCCCCAATGGTCCACCCTCGACCGGGCCAACCACCGCGCTACCGACTTG